>CAIWCT010000401.1 GCA_903911225.1 uncultured delta proteobacterium | reverse complement strand
TTACCGGAATAATAAATGCTATAAAAAATAATAGGTGAGCAATGTGCATACAAAAGAGCGATTCATGCAAACCAAACAATGAGGGCATTATGAAAAAACATTTTTTTTTACTGAAGAAAAATTTGAAAACATACAAAAATTTTTATGTAACCATTTTTATGGTCATGGTGGTTTTTTCTTTAGCAGGATGCCGGATCGAAAAGTACCCGATTGATTCCGAAGTCGTTACGACAGACAACCGGACGATCTCGTTTACCCCGTACCCCATAGAGCCGGGCCTTCTGCCCCATGAGCTTTCAAATATTTCGCAATACGTGACCTACGGCTACGGAGACTGGACTTTTGGCCCGGGTCTGCCGTCCGACCCGCGGCTGGATAACGCAACGCAAGGTATCATGCAGGTCGGGTATGTAGCTCCTGCGCTTCCGCACAAAGCGAAGCTTTTGAATTTCTTTGCCATGACCGACGTCCATATGACCGACAAAGAATCTCCTTCCCAGTTAATCTATCTGCAACAATTGTATTACCCTAACCTCTTTCCGCCCCCGCTGGACCAGGATCCGCACTACCCATGGTCATGGCAGACGTCAATCTATTCACCGGTTATGCTCTATACAACGCAGGTCCTCGACGCTGCCGTGCAGACGGTAAACGCCCTGCACCAGCAAAATTCGTTCGATTTCGGCATCTCTCTGGGCGACGTTGCCAACAGCTCTCAGTACAACGAGCTACGGTGGTATATCGATGTTCTTGACGGCAAAGTCATAGCCCCAAGCTCCGGCGCCCATGACGGGGCCTGTACCATCGATTACCAGAAACCATACAAAGCGGCAGGGCTTGATAAGAGGATCCCCTGGTATCAGTGCCTGGGCAACCACGATCATTTCTGGACCGGCTCATTTCCGGTGAACATTTTCCTGCGGCAGTCCTATATCAGCGATACGGTTATCGCTGTGGGAGATGTCCTCTTGAATACCCTCAACATAAACAGCCCTAATTACTATATGGGCGTAATCGATGGCTCGACGCCGTACGGCGACATTGTTGGGGCAGGGCCGGTCGTAACGTTTACCAGTTCTCCGAAGGTTGTAGCCGATCCGGACCGCCGTTCGGTTTTGAGAACGGAGTTTATAAACGAATTTTTTACCACAACTTCAAATCCCATCGGTCACGGGTTCAACCTGGTCGACCAAAATCAGGAAGAAGGCTTTGCCTGTTACAGCTTCGTGCCGAAGTCGGCAGTACCAATCAAAGTTATCGTGCTCGACGATACCCAAAATGAAACCGATGGCGATACCGGCATCCACGGCCATGGCTTTCTTGATGCGGCCCGCTGGACGTGGCTTAAAAATGAGCTTGCGGCCGGTGATGCTGACGATCAGCTCATGATCATCGCTGCCCACATACCGATAGGAGTCCAGGATAATGGTTCGAACCTGGAATGGTGGACCAATGCGCAAAATGCTGTACAACAGCCTGAGCTGATCGCGGAGCTTGAAAGCCATCCGAATCTGCTCCTGTGGATCTCCGGACATCGTCATTACAATACCGTTAAAGCGTTCGTATCAACTGATCCCGCCCATCCTGAAAATGGCTTCTGGCAGGTTGAAACTTCATCGCTGCGGGATTACCCTCAGCAGTTCCGCACTTTTGAGATATACCTTAACAGCGACTATACAATTTCAATCGTCACGACCGACGTTGATCCGGCAGTCAAAGAGGGGACGCCTGCTGCAATATCGCGCAAATATGCTGTCGCGGCGCAGCAGATAGTCAACAATGATCTTGGCCCGAATTGGCCTGGTTCAGATCCGACGATTCCCGGTTACCCAAATGTTGCCGACCCGACTATAAAGTCGATGCTGCCCTCGTATTCGTACAATGCAACTTTGTATAAGCAGCTCAGCCTTACAATGAAGCAGAAAATGCAGGGGCTGTTTCCCTGACATGAGCCTTTTGTGGGCAGGCGGCAACCAGTTGAGATGAGAATTCGAATCAAAAAAACGGTTCTTACGGAAATCGGCAACAGCCACGGAGTAAGATGTCAGATTGCAAACAAAAGTTCATACAAACAGAAGTACGAAAAGATTGCATTTTTGCAAGCTGGCTTATTTGTAAATCAAGTGGGGTTTAAAAACAGTGGAGGATCGATCCATGAAAAGACAGTTGGGAATGTTTGTTGGCTGCGTGATTCTGTTGCTGTGCGCGACTATCTGCCGCGCATCGCAGCTCGATGTGATTAATGCGGCTATTGCAAAAGCGGGTGCGCGGTGGGTCGCCGGAGAAACGCCGCTTGCCTTCATGAACACGCAGGAGCGGCAGCAGCACCTGGGCCTTATTTCGCATACGTCTGAAAGGCGTGCGCAGCTGAAGCAGGAAAACCGGAGCACGACAAAAATCGCCCGGAAGCTTCCTTTTGTTTATGACTGGCGCGACGAGCACGGCGGCAATTACGTCACGCCGGTCAAGGACCAGGCCTACTGCGGCAGCTGCTGGTCGTTTGCCGGCACGGCAGCCCTTGAATCGGCGGTTTTGATTGCGGCGAACCTGCCCGGCTTCCCCCTTGATCTTTCCGAACAGACCCTTGTTTCCTGCATGGGCGTTGAGGGCTGTAACGGCGGCTATCTCAACGATGCCTTCAACTATTATCAAATATCGGGCGCAGTGAAGGAGAGCTGCTTTGGTTATAGCGCCGTCGATGAAACATGCTCGCTGTGCGCGGATTGGGAAAATACTGCGTTTCAGGCCACAGCCTGGCATTGGGTCACGTATGCCGACAATGGGGATCTCGCGGCGCTGAAATCAGCGGTCTATCAGTACGGCCCCGTCATGGTGGGGTTTACCGTATTTGATGATTTCGACTATTACATGACCGGCGTCTACAGGCATGTGTGGGGCTACGTTTTGGGGAACCATGCCGTGCTTGTCGTGGGGTGGGATGATGCCGACCAGTGCTTTATAGTTAAAAATAGCTGGGGCCCGGACTGGGGCGAGGACGGCTATTTCAGAATCGCCTACAGCGAGCTTGAAGGCGATACCCAGTTCGCTTCGAATGCCGTGGCCATCGAGCAGGTCGGGATGCCGGCCGATAGCTGCATGCTGACCTCCATCGAGCCCCTCAGCCGCTCTGTTGAAGCATCGGGCGGCGCTGTCACCGTGCGCGTGCATTCTCCCGAGGCCTGCGCATGGAGCGTTCAGCCGAGCGAGAGCTGGGTGAGCGTCGGCACAGGCGCAGCCGGCTCCGGAACCAGCATCGTCACCCTGAACATCGCTGCAAACACGGTGGGACGGAACCGTACGGCAACGGTCTCTATCGGCACGGAGCATCTCAGTATTGTGCAGGGTCCGTGGGTCACCCAGACGGTTGACACCGTTGCCGACACGGGCATGAATTCCTCCATCGTCATCGACGGCCAGGGCCGGGCGCATATAAGCTACTATGACGCTTCCAGCAGGGCTCTTAAGTATGCGACAAACGCAACGGACTTATGGGCAGCCGAAACTGTTGATGCCGTGGGCGTGTCCGACAGCAGTAAAACATCCCTGGCCGTGGATGCTCAGGGCCATGTCCACATCGCCTATTTCGCTGCCGAAGATCTTCGATACGCAACAAACGCAACGGGCTCCTGGGCTGTTCAAACGGTGTATTATCGGGGCGATGTGGGGTATTCCCCCTCGCTGGTTCTTGACGGGGCGGGCAAAGTCAATATCAGCTTTTATGATGGGGAGGCGGGCAGGCTCCTGTTGGCAACTACCAGCTCGGGATCGTGGGAAATAACGGTCATCGACGACAACGGTGGTGTGTGTGCATTTTCCAGCCTTGCCATTGATGCTGCCGGAGCGCTGCATATCACGTATTGCGATTGGTCAACGGGCGCACTGATCTACGCCTCCAATGCAACGGGCGCCTGGCTGAGGCAGAATGTGGACAATGAGACGGCAGGCGAGAACGCAAGCATTGCCCTTGACAGTCAGGGCAAAGCCCATATCAGCTATTTCCGTCAAGGCACTGATGGTGTCGGCCGTGTGCGCTACGCCACCAATGCCCAGGGCGCGTGGGCGCTTGAGGCGGTGAACAGCGATCAGGGATATTCCGGCCCCTACAGCGCCATTGCCGTGGACGGCGCGGGGAAGGTCCACATCGCCTACTACTACACAACCACCGCCGATTTGCGCTATGCCTCAAATGCAACCGGCGCCTGGGTGATCGAGAATATCGATGTCAAGCACAGAACGGGCCGCCAGCCGGCAGTGGCCCTTGATGCAACCGGCGCATCCCATATCAGCTACTACGACGCATCCGACGGCGTTCTGAAATACGCCACAGACAAAAGCGGCGCAACCTCTATTTTTACCCTCACCGCGCGCATATTAGGCAGCGGCGACGGTACAATCCTCAGCAGCCCCGACGCCGGCATGAGCTGCGGGAGCGGCATCTGCAAAGCCGCTTTTGCGCAGGGCGCAACGGTTATGCTGCGGGCCAAACCGGCGGCGGGCGGAATTTTTACGGGATGGGGCGGCTTGTGCTCGGGCACGGGCGCCTGCACCGTTACCATGGAAGACAATATAGCCGTGAGCGCAACATTCGTCCAGCCGTGCCCTGCCAGGGTTGCGGCAGAGGAGAACAGCGCCGTGCTTGACCAGCTGCGGCAAATGCGCGATCGAGGGCTTAAGACAACGCCGGCGGGCAGGGCATGTATTGCCGCTTACTACCGCCATGCGCCCGAGGTCGCGGCGCTTCTGGGCGGTAATGCCGTGCTGAAGAAGCAGGCTGCGTCGCTCATTGCCAGTCTGCTTCCACTTGCTCAAAAGCGTCTTTTAGGTCAGCAAGCAGCGCTTCCTTCCGCCCTTCGGCAGGATATCCTGGCCTTCACCGACGCTGTGGCCGTATCGGCGGGCCCGGACCTGCGAAAGGCCATACTGCGCTTCAGGTCCGATATTGCAAACGGCCGCGCGCCGTTTTGATGCATCGCAGAAACGGCCGGGCATTTAGCGCCGTGTTGCAAGAACCATAGAGGGGTAGGTTCATTACGCCCCCTATTGCTCTCAATTCCACCAAGCGCCTTGCAAGATATCTTTGGAGCTGGTATATCAAAACATAATCAGCCGGTAGTGCTATCAATAAGGGAAACCGCATACAAGGCTATTGCCCATCTTTACACAATAGCATTTCCCCGTTTTGCTTTCTGCGCTTTTTCCGTCTTTAGCCTATTCTGCCGTAACATCGGTTAAGGAGATATTTTAAAATGTCGGATGTAGGTCTGCATGTTTCGGAAACCGTGACCGCCTTTATGCTTTTGGTTCTGGCGGCGTATTGTTTGAAAAAAAAAGGCGTGCTGAAACAGGAAGACGGCGCAATGTTCGCCAGGCTGCTCACGCAGGCCGTATTGCCCGCCACGATCTTCTATTCGCTCTGGACAAACCCCTTGTCGGGCAGTAACTTCGCTCCTGTTATGATTATGTTTTTATCGGGAATCGCCGCCCTTGCGGTCAGCTGGCTGGCGGGAGTTTTGCTGAAATTCGACCGGCAAAACATCGGCGCGCTGATGATCATTTCCTCGTTCGGGTCGTCGGCCCTTATAGGATATCCCATCATCCAGTATGCCTTTGCTAACGATCCCCAGGCGCTTGCCGAGGGAATCGTCATAAGCGAACTCGGCGTGGGGCTGCCGATCTTTATCTTATGCCCTTTTGTGGCCATGTGTTTCGGGGGGGCGCTTAAAGGCGGCACGGATCTGGCTAAACTGGCGAAAAATTACATCATGTCGCCAATATTCATATCAGTCGTCCTCGGGCTTGTCTTCTCGCGGCTGCACTTTCCGGTCGGGATGCCGCTTGTCGATACGATCCTGGAAACGCTGAAAATGACGCAGGGGGCGCTCGTGATCCTTTCTGCCGTCGTTCTTGGCCTTCAGCTTTCCTTTCAACCGGCAACGGGGTTCTGGATGCTGATAGGTGTGTCCATAGCGGTGCAGATGCTGTTTCAGCCATGGTTTAGCGATACTTTTTCAAGCCTGCTGGGTGAGAGCGCTGAACACCGTCAGATACTGGTTCTGATCAGCGCCATGCCTGCCGCGATCCTGGGGCCTGTTTTTGCCGCCCGGTACGACTGCGCTGCGAAAACCGCTACGCTGCTTACTTTCACCCATATCGCTATCAGCCCGGTGCTGGTCCCGGCTGTTTTCGCCTTTTTCACATAACGCTGCGCGAGTCGGGAAAAAGGGAAAAGATGGGGAGGGGCTTTACCTCCAATACATGTGAATTAAGTGCAGCATATTTCTTCCTCGCCCCCGCGAGGGGGAGAGAAAAAACAATGGACACTCCGGCTTGACTGTAATTTGCGCGCTATCTTTTTACAACAATTCTGATGACCCAGTTCTTCGTAACGGCTGCAAAACCGCCGCCTGTTGAGAGATAGCTATTCGAATAATCAGGCTCCGCGCCTGCAGCAAGAGGATGCTGGCCGGCTTGCGCCGTTACTCTGTACCCTGCCCAGTAATCCATGGAAGCCTCAATAGTGACCGGCGTATCGAGGGTGATTGTTTTCCAGTTGAGGCTCGTGATTTCAGCCGAACTCGAATTCAAGCTGACCAGACCGTCTGGATTTGAAATGCCTGCACGGGCCTCATACACTTCGGGGGTATAGCTGACAGAATTATTTTGATCAGGGTTAAAAAGCCTTATTTCAACGATCTTCCACCCGACATAATCGTATAACTTGTTGGCTTCGAAAACAACGCAGCATGCAACATCAGTTGTTGAGGTATAGCCAAAACCCAAAATTTCAACCGCATATTCACTTGCATCATAATACAATTCTGCTTCGCGCTTACACCCGCTTGCAAATAAACAGCATACGGCAACAAGCACTACTGGTATTGAAATTGATTTTTTCATTGCAAGCCCCCTGATATAAATTTGCAGTCCTTAGGCTGGGCAAAGCTTAGCGTGCCCAGCATTCATTTGTCTGTGTCATTGTGATTGTTGGGCACGTTGCACTTTGCCCAACCTACCGCTCATCAAAAAGTCTGTAGACCGTAGGGTGCGCCGTGCGCACCGATAATTAAACAAAATTTAAAGCCCCATCGCCAATCCGGTTTTTCATACTGCAGGCATAGCAACACAATAACCTGCCGTCATCGGTGCGCGCGGCGCACCCTGCAAACTGTTGAACAACCTATAATGCTGCACCCGTTTCGCAAACCCCTCCCCTGCACGTGCCTATACTAGGGGCATCGTCGACGCCATATATGCATTCAGTGCCATTATCCAGTGCGGTACCTTGCGCATCACGGCAGGCACACTCATCAAGGGATAATTTCTCGCATTGTATGCAATATGATCTCCAATAGGGGTCATCATCGGTATCGTAGCAGACGAGGTCATCCGGGCAACGGCGCTGTCCTTCACCGCAGGGCTGATCCGAAGGCGGCAGTATGGTTACCATCGGGGCATTTACATCAGCAGCATATTCAGTCACTTTTCTGAGACGCAGCTTTATATTACTCAGTGTCAGCTTCTGCATACCCCAACCCTGCCGGCCGACTGGCTTGTTTTCTAAAATTTCAATTCCCTGGCCGCCAAAGTCGTCAGCAAATATGATCGGATACCAGAAGGATGATCTGACGTAATTATCGGTATAACTCAGATCATAGGAATGTATTGTTACCGAACCGCTGATCTCGATATCTCCGGTGATGGTCAGGTTATCTGAAAGTTGTAGAGGCCAGGGCTGTGCATCCAGTAATCGGGTGAGCTGGCACGGGCAGGTAATGATCGTGACATTGTCTGAGAGCTTGGGCTCAGGACAAAGAAACTTGCACCCGCCCAGGGCAAGCAGACCTATGCAAAACGTCACGGCAGTAATGAACCCTAAAAATTTAGGTGCCTTCTGCCCGCACATCAGATGAATTTTGTTTGTGATGAGTCTGACCGGAACCAGTTGCATTGCATCCCCCTTTTTGGAACCTGCTTTGAATCCCGAATCGTTGATGATTCGGAAAAGTTAGTGCGGCTGGGCAAAGCGTAGCGTGCCCAGCATTCATTTGTCTGTTTCATTGTGATTGTTGGGCACGTTGCACTTTGCCCAACCTACCGCTCATCAAAAAGTCTGTAGACCGTAGGGTGCGCCGTGCGCACCCTGCAAACTGTTGAATATTATTGCACGTCGTATCCCCACATTTCGATATGGGTGGTGGCATTTTTTGCAGTGCCCTCGATAGTGCCATCCGCTGATCCTATGCCTTCCCAGTAGGGCGGAGTGCTGAGGGCATAGAGGCTTTGCGCGTCAAAGGCGGGCTTTGCAGTAATCGTCGCCGACAGGTCCGGGATGTGTATTGTCCAGTCCATCGGGTAGGTGGCGTTTGCATTTGTGTCCTGCCAGGTCCGGGTATAGTTTGTCGACAGCCTTTTGCCGCGCACTACCGTACCGTCGGCGCGCTGATACACCCAGTGCGGTGTTATCAGCAGGCCATTTGAGGCGACGTAATTCAGTACCTTATTGGTATCCTTTTTCCGAAACTGCAGCGCCATCAGGCTACTGCCGTCTTCAAAGCTCAGCGAGAACCGGTCCCAGGCCTGCCGGGCATCGGCGGATATGCTGAAAAGCCCCCACTGATGATTCATCCATGAGCGGCTCTGTGTGGCGTTGTCTGAGAAGGAATAATAAATGCCATTGAGCAGTATCTCGCCGGTTGTCTTTAAATTGGTATAGCTGTAAGAGTAGGCAATATGGCCATCGGGCATATTGATGGTGCCATTGTCACCCTCAAGCACAACAGGCAGAACCGGCTTAAGCTGAAGGTTGATGTTGATACCTTGTCCATTCATGCCGACAATATGAAAGCCCGTGTCCTCGTCAAAAGTGAAGGAAGCCACCTCAACGTTTATGGCTGGTTTTCCCGGCATGTTGCCGAGGCCGGGAAAGTCGATTCTGGTAGACTCTGAAAAGGTGTGCTCCGTATCTTGAAGGTCGCTGATCGCAAGATGGTTCACGAAATAAGTAGCCCCTTCCCCGTATAGCGGCACTTTAAAAATCGTCATGTTATAGCCGAATGAGTCACCGGTTTTGCATATCAACTCGCCGCTGAAATGCCACCATTCGGTTTTTGCGCTGAGATGAGGGCCATGGTCATAGGGAAAGACGATCTGCATTGGCTCGTGCTTGCAGCCGGCAAGCAGTGCTGCAAGCACGGCGCATGCCGCTGCAAGATGCGCAGCGGATTTTTTCCATTTATTCATTTCACCCTTCCTCTTATGTTAGGATACGACTAGACCGTAGGGCGCGCCGTGCGCACCGATAATTAAACAAAATTTAAAACCCCATCGCCAATCCGGTTTTTCACACTGCAGGCATAGCAACACAATAACCTGAGGTCATCGGTGCGCGCGGCGCATCCTACAAACTATTAATAATTTTTTGGATTCGATCGATTTCTTTTTGTAAAGTTCGTTGGCTCTGAATTTTGCATTCCCATACCACAATTACGGACCAACCATTTCTTCTCAACAAAGCATCATTAAACAAATCACGCTGTTTATTATTGCTTAGTTTTGGCCCCCAATATTCCTGCCTGCTTTTTGGCATATGCCCATCAATGCAATTATGCCCATGCCAAAAACAACCCCGAACTTGAATTACAGTTCGGTGTCTCGGCAAAACTATATCTGGTCTCCCAGGTAATTCAGCTACATGCAAACGAAAACGCAACCCCTGTCTATGAAGGGCTTTCCTCAAAATAACTTCTGGCTTTGTGTCTTTTGATTTAATCTTACGCATTACCTCTGAACGTTTTTGTGTTGTAAAGATGTCAGCCATGTTTAGTTTGCTAGAAAACGTATTTTTTTCTTCGGACCACTCGGGATGTCCGCTATCGGTTACAAAGCAGCAAAAGGAAACAACGGAACACTTTTTCTTTGCACTCAATTTTTACGGATATGTTTCCTATCGACTTGGTTTCTCGAATTTTTTTCGCAGCCAGTCATAAACGGCGCGTTGTTCATCTTGTCCAGCTCGCCTGATTTGGGACAGCAACCAGATTGAACTGGCCTTTTCTGTCGTAATGTTTTTTGCGCCTTGATTGCAGGTTGAGCAGAGTGCCCTTAGATTTGACAATTCGTCTTTTCCTCCAAGTGCCTTGTCCTTGATGTGCCCGACATGGAGCCTGACTTTGCGTTTTGTCGCCGGATCAATCTCGCCGGGGGTAAGTCCGCACATCTGGCAGGTGAAGCCGTTACGATCCAGCACTTCAGCACGGAGTCGAGCGGATATGGTACGTGCAAAGTGGGGAAGTGTTTTTTTTGGTGGTTTTTCACGCAAAAGGTATTGTCCTGGTTTTAGGTCAGCGCAGTCATTGTGTGAAAGAATGGGCCAACCTTCTTCATCGCGAAGTTCTCGCAAGCGGCGACTGTATTGGACTGCGCCATCGGCAGCATCTTGCAATTCGTGCGATTCGATGACGCGACCAATGTTTTTGAGTAGAAACAACCTGATTTTTTCCTTCGACCCGATTGAACCCATCGAAAACTCCTTCATGTTAAACTTGTACGTCAGTCATGCGTTCATTAGCAGTAGGGGACACGCGACTCAAAGAGCCGCATCTGAGTTGCCGTCAGTGATCTTGTCGTCGGATATTTGCAGTCGAGTGCAGCGGCAATTGCACCACCAACAGCGGCAGCTACTTGTGGTGGAAAAGCGTTGCCAACCTGTCTATAGGCGGCAGTCTTCTTGCCGCTGAACTTCCAAAAATCAGGGAAGCCTTGGATACGCGCAACCATACGAACGGTCAGGCGAGGTAGGCCATCGATCGGGAAATCGAGAGGCGGTGGTTCATCGGCAATACCAAGGCCATCAACGCCAAGTTCGCGCCATTGCTTTTTAGCACGAGTCGGGCCTAAGTCAGGGCCGCCGTGCTTCTTTGACCCACCGACTATCGTTGGCGCAACCTGCTGAGCCCCTTGTAGCCAATGCTGCACACCCTTCCACCCTTTTGCTGACATTAGGTCTTTCAGCGTATCGCCTACAGTTACCTTGATAGGATATGGCGTGGGCCACTCAAAGAAAGACATGTTTTTCTTGGGAAGTGCAACAAGGATGAAACGAGGGCGCAATTGTGGCACACCATAATCCGCTGCCTGCAAGACTCGCCAGTCAGTTTTGTAGCCGAGTCTGTGTAGAGTTGAGAATAGTTCACTTCGGTACTCAGTGAATTTTGCTGAGGCAAAGCCTGGCACATTCTCAAGTAAGACTGCTTTCGGCTGCATCTCCTTGATCAAGCGTAAAGCATCAGGAAACATATCCCGGTCGTCGTTGACCCCTAGTTGTTTGCTTGCAATGGAAAATGGCGGACAAGGGACTCCCGCTGCAAATAGATCCACTTTTTGCCAACGACTGCCATCCACAAGCCGCATGTCATCTTGCCTGACATCCCACTGGGGCCGATTCAGTCTCAGAGTAGTACAGCATTGGCTGTCAATTTCCACTGCGACAACAGACTCAAACCCGGCAGCTTCAAGCCCCAGCGCTTGCCCCCCACCCCCAACGCAAAACTCTGCGACCGTATATCGTCCCATACATGACCAACGTTACAAAAGGTTATAATTGCAAAAAAACCTAAAAGTATAGCTAAGGGAGTGATTGAAGGGCATTGTTGAATTGGTTGAATTGTTTCCTTTTCAATTCCCGAGAACAATTAGCTGTTGAGTTTACACCGATCTCGTTCCCATTTTCTGTTTCACCGCATACGTCGCACGTTTTTCTTTTGCCATGAACCCGATCATTCAAAATTGTATTTTCAATACGTTCGACCGGAACCAGTTGCTTTGAATCCCTTATGGCAACCTTCTTTTATTTCCGAATTGTTAATGGTGTGGGAAGTTTCTTAGCGGCTTTGTTCCCCTTCTGTTGAAGATAAGAAGAGATTAGCAATGATAATAAAAAATAATTATAAGGTCAATGTAAAAGGAAGTGGTAGGGGAGGAGAAATTACTTATCCCCGCCATTTTTTTTCAGTTTGTAGGCTGGGCAAAGCATAGCGTGCCCAGCATTCATTTGTCTGTGTCATTGTGATTGTTGGGCACGTTTCACTTTGCCCAACCTACCGCTACCGGCTGCTTCGGCGAATTACTCTTCCTTATTTCCTACCATTGGCGCAACTTTTTCAAGCACCCTGCGGGCAAATGCCCGCAGCGCAGGGCTGCGATCAAGGGCGGCGTTGATGCTGTCAGAATTATTGTAATAGATTTGTATGACCATATGTCCAACAGCGCTTTGCGCAAGTCTGCTGTCGCGAAATGCCCGTAGGTTTTCAAGGTTCGGATTGTCTTCTCCCAGCACCTTCGTGGCAGGGCAGTGGCTGCCCTGCGCCGTGGTCGTAGTTGTGGGCGGCATCGTCGTGGTTGTTGTACCGTCAGGAATTGTTGTGGTTGTCAGTTGCGTTGTTGTGGTTGTCGGTTGAGTTGTCGTGGAAGTCGGTTGTGTGGTCGTCGTTGTTAGAGGTGTATCTGCAATGATACTATCATTGTCATTTGTTGCATAAGGCGTTCCTTCGGCCACCGTTGCCCATGCCGTCCTGATTGCAGTTATTCCATCGGTAATAGTGTAATCAACGCCGTTAATTGTGGCTACCACGGCAGCAGCGTTTGTTGACCAGTAGTGGTTTTTATGGACGGAGTTATATTTGCCATCGTAAGCCGTGTTGTACCATTGATTAATAGCAGCTTTGGCATTATTTGTGACAAAAACATTATTGCTTACTGAGTTATACATGGCGGGTTGGTGTAGCGTTCCTGCCACGCCCGTACCGTCTCCAACTTTAATTTCACCGTCAATGACTATTGAATCTTTTGTGGGTGTTCCAATAATAGCGTAATATCCCGCAGTGCCGCCCGCCGTAACCTGAAATACATCCCCAACCGCATACGCATAATATGTTCCCTTGAATTTATCCGTACCGGATAGAGTATTAGTTGCATCTGTCCACGCAAGGCCAGTTATGGCAAGAGGTTGATCTGATAGCGTAGTGCCTGCCAATGGAGCAGTGGCGGTATTTGTTACTGTATTATTATCGAAAGAGTTCCAGTTGCCGCCCTTTACAAGATAGGGCTGACCACCAACGGGTCGCAATTCATTATTGTGGATACTGTTATAGTTGCCCTTGACGCATATTCCAATATCTCCACCAACAACATGATTGTCATAATACGTACCATTATCCGCACCATACCCTATCAGCATCCCATGAGATTTCGAAGCACCCGTGTAATCTATATAATTACCAAACACTGTGGCTCTGGTAACACGCACCAGATTTTCTCCGCCGTCAGCACCAATCATAACAGCGATGTTCGCGTTTGCAGCGCAATTAAGGGTAATCGTGTTATTTGATATTCTCAACTCTGGTGTGTCTGTGGCAACCATTGCATACCCGACTGAAGGGCAACCAGTAATATTGAAAATGTTATTATCGATGTAATGGTATACATCAGTACCCGTTGCCCCACCAATCCAAACACCTTTAGCTGTCGAGTTGATAGTGCTGTTTTTTATGATTAATCTTTGCGTTATGGCGGGTTGGTTTGTGACGTTAACTCCCACGGCAGCATTTATAACAACATTATCAAGTGTTAATTTTGCGTAGGAAGAAGCAAAGAAAACACCCACAGCCGAGCCCCCTGCAGAATTGTCAATTGTTAAATCCTTAAATATAATGTCGTTGTTCACATCAGTGTAGGTGTATATTAAGACGGTATACGCCCCAGCGCCACTTATAACTACTGCATCACGATTTCCGCTTGTGCTTTGCACGGTAAATTTCAAATTAATCTGATCTATGCGGATATACGTATCTTCATTGTATGTTCCATCTGCAACACTGATAATATGAGGTGTCCCTAAACTAATCGAACTAACGGCTTTTTGTATGGTACGCCACGGAGTTGAGGGATTTGAAGCAACCGCTGCGCTTCGGGTGTCATCGCCAGTTGTCGAGACATAATAGGTTGTTGCCCAAACTGACCCCGACATAGCGTATGCACAGACAAGGGCTGTTAGCAGTGCCCGGCGCAGTGGGATTGTGATCCGTTTATTCATATGGCTCCTAAATTAATCGGGGACATCCATGATACGTTAAGTCAAGGGAGAAATAAGAGATTTCCACCAAAACCAGGTGTTTGGAACAACTTGGGGCTAATTAGTTCCTGAACGAAAAGCAATTTAAGCCTTATTTCACAGCAGACGCTGCGCATTTATCTTTTTTTTTCAACATCGGCGCAAGCTCTTCAAGCGCTATGCGTACCACTGTCATTAATGCCGGGCTGCGTTCAAGGGCTGCATTGATGCTGTTGGCATTGTTGTAATATATTTGAATGGCTTTGCGGCCTACGGCGCTTTGGGCAAGGCTGCTGTCGCGGAAGTCACGCAGATTTTCAAGATACGAATTGTTCTCGCCAAGAACGCTCCTGGCAGGGCATATCCTGCCGGAAATCGTTGTTGTGGTTGTCGTACCACCGATGGTTGTTGTGGTGGTCGTGGTGCCGTTATCTTTCCAGCGGTTATATGCCAGATTCAGAAGCGGCAGGAATTCGGCCGTCGCTTTAAGATTGCCGGCTGTGCTGGGGTGATCATCTCCGGACGAATACTCAAGTACGTTGGGGCTTAAATCATTGTCGCCGTCGGTCTTGTGCTGCACGGCAGTGTTCCGCCAGCGGTGATGATTCCCCGTTTCACTGTTGAGGTCGTTGATATTCTCTGTGCCTCCGTTTGTCGTGAGCACGTTATAAAAATCAAAGACAAACACATTGCGGTACGGGTACGACGCGAGCCAGTCGTTGACAAGCCAGTTATTGAAGGCCCGGGCATTGCCTGCATACGTTGCATCGGAAAGGGGTGGAGCCGCGATGGCAATGAAGAGCTTATCCTGTCTGGTCGTGAAGTATTGCAGAATATCGATATAGATGCCTTTGGCATTGGCAACTGTGTGACTCGCAGAGCCTGCACTTTGGCCCTTCAGCGGATTTGATCCGATTGCCGGAACCGAATCGCCCGGGCTGCCCTGCAGTGCTGAATTGGGAAAGCACGACTTGAACATGATAATTTCATTCTCGCCGCCGGGATTGGTGGCAAGGCGCGAGTAGCTTGCATGCGTCTCGGTTTCGGCGTACAGGGCGCTCAGATATGTTGCGCTGTTTGGTCCGCGGAACCAGCTGTACCAGTTGCCGATATCGGTAGCATCGCCGATCGAGTCCGGGCCCCAGCTGTAGTTGGTATCGCTCACAAAATAGTTATTGTCCCGCAGAGCCAAACCCAGTTCGCCGTTGTCGTCGGCAAGCCAGTTTTGCCCCGTGGAATGATGAATAAAGATGAGCCGCACGGGCTGCGCAGGCGGGGTTACGCTGTCGGCAAGGGCCTGGCGAGCGGCAGTCTGGCTCAACAGCACAACCCCAAGAAACATAAAAATGGTTGCAGCATATGGCTTCATGGCTTTGGGCCTCCATAAAAATATGTTTTTAACTTCACCGCAGATGCTGCCCGTTTTTCTTTTGCCGCCGTGTTTGGGGGGCGGCTCTATTGACATTTCAGCCGCCCGAAACTTATACGCCGTAAAAAATATCCAGCGCGCGTTCGATGCCCTGTTGCCTTCCGAAAAATAAAATATTGCCCTTTATGCCGGGGTCGTGATCGACAACGGTTACCAGATATTCTTTGAATGATGCTTTTATTTTTTCAAGAGCATTGCCGGTGAGGGGTTCTGAAGTTTTAATAAGCTCCATGTAGGCGCTCAGATACTCGGTGAAAATGCTTATTGCCTGCTCATCGAGCTCGCAGGGTATTTTGACCTGGCAGACCGCCTTTGAATTTACAGATGAAATGCCCTTGGCCGCCACCTTCTGATATTTCATAAGCTCAGGGTACCTGCCCCTGATTTCCAGCAGCCGGTCGAAAAAATCATCGTACTGTTTTTCGCCGCCTGCTCCGCCCTTGTGCGCATCGACTATGAAGACGCGCTTGTTTCCCATCTTTACCGCTTCGCAAAGAAAAACCGGCAGGTCGTATTCGATTTTCGGAGCCAGAAATGTGGAGTAGACTTTCATGAAAACAGGGAAGTGTATCTGCATGAGCACCGCGCGGTTGAATTTTTTGGAGCGGTAGACCTGGCCGTCAATTTTGATAAGGCCGAGCATGCGGCCCGGCCGCACCGGAAAAGGATATTTTAATTGAACCGGCGTGAGAGGCATGGTTTGTTTTATAAGAGAAATCGCACCGCTTTGTAACTGGTCAATGCTTTTCATCATGCTCTCCTTGTTAAGTCTGGGTGGGTGCAGCACAGCGGAACCCACCGATTATTTTTCATACATTCAATGGTGAGTTGCCCCCACCTGCATGCTGTGCATCTTTATTTTTCTCGAAATCATTTATAAAAAATCCGTCGCTCCCGCGAAAGCGGGAGTCCGGTTTTTGGGCGTTTTATGGTTTCCTGCTCCCTGATCTGGTCGAGAACAAGCTTCGCAGGAATGAGGTTCTCTGAGGTTTATTTTATTAAGTTGCACGGTACAGATAAGTTCAACCGAAACCAGTTGCTTTGAATCCCCCATGACAACCTTCTTTAAATTCTGAATTGTTAATGGCGTGGGAAGTTTGTGTGGCTTTGTTCCCCCTCTGGTGAAGATAAAAAAAGATAAACAATGATAATAAAAAAGAATAACAAGGTCAATTTAAAAGGAAGGGGTAGGGGGGAAGAAAGGCGGTATGGAGGCAGCAGGGTTCAGGGGGCGCGGAGGCTTAAGATGCGAGCGCAGCGGGGGGTGTGTTATTCTTCTGCTTATGATCTGGCAAATTCAAGCAGGGGTTTATAGTTTCCCGCGTCTGCTTCACGAAGAGCGGTAATGTATGTGTTTCTGGTCTCGCCGGATTTTGAAAGCTCCTGGCCGCTTCCCCAGGTAAACCGCTTATTTGTCAAAATGTTTTCAAGCAGCAGATCCGTCATCAGCCGTGCATGGCGGCCATTGCCGTTTGAAAAGGGATGAATCGCAACGAGGCGGTGGTGAAAATGAACAGCGATTTCATCGGGCGTGTCGTGTCGAAGCTCAATCCAGAGCTTTGTATCATCGAAAAGATTTTTGATGCTCATGGGTATCTGTTGCCAGTCAATACCGAGATTTTTATTTTTTTGCCGATAGCGCCCCGCCCATTTCCAGACTCTGGAGAACATCCGTTTGTGAAGATTTTTGAGAAACAGTTCATTTAGAATGTCTTTCGGTTTTTTGCCGTCAAGCCAGATTTGGGCTTCAATGATATTGTCCTGCTCCCATCTATCCAGCTCATCGCGAGTTGTTATATGCGTAAGAATTAACCCTGAAGCTTCATCGGGGTCAAGGGGAGTTGGTCCTTCAGGATAGTTAAAATCAGGCATTATTCCTCCCAAAGATTTTTCGGAATTGTATCGACAAGCTTCCGGGTCAGATTCATGAGACTCTCCTGATTCTCCTGATTTGGCAGGGATTGATCCTCAAGATTCATTGTATGAGCGGCCCTGCCAATCTGCTTAGCGGCAACAGTTTCCGCCTGGCTGAGAATAGTTGCTTCAAGACTGGTTTTGGGCACAAAACCGTAGACGAAAACGCAATCAAGCGCCTCGCCGATTCTGCGCATGGTGTTAAGCGTGGCGGTGCCGTCAAGTTCCTGCTTTTCGATGAAGGCTGTACGCTGTTTGCTTAGCCCCAGACGATGAGCAAGTTGCCGGCCTGTCATTCCCTGAGCATCACGGATAGCTCTGATCCAGCCCCTGCCTGGAATCGGTGCAATCCGCAATGGCTGAAACTTTTTCAGGGTATGGTCAAGCTGCTGTCGAATTAGCCTGCAATTTGTTTTCATGGACTTGCCTCCTGTCAATATATATATTGATATTTTTAGAATTTTGTCAATATATTTATTGATAAAAAAATAAATAAGTCAATATATATATTGACTTATAATGGCAGGGCAGACGAAACACAGAGTCACAGCAGGGCAGGGGGGAAGAAAGGTTGGTTGACTATAGGCTGTTAGGCTGTAGGAAAGGCGAAGAGTTGCAATCCGGCATTTTTATTATTGTTTGACCGAGGATAAAGCATTACCTGCCAGACCGTTTACTCCATTCAGCTTGACTTTTATCGGGTTTTATCTATAATATCTATAACTTTAGTAGAGAATTAAAATGGAAAAGATTCTTGTTGCCATGAGCGGCGGTGTTGACTCTTCCGTGAGCGCGGCGCTGCTGAAAGATAAAGGCTATGAAATAGCGGGCGCTACCATGTGCCTGGGTGTCAGCACACCGGCTGGTCCGAAGAAATGCTGCGGCCCGAAGGAAATTGATGATGCGCGCCGTGTCTGTACGGCGCTTGGCCTACGGCACTATGTTTTTGATTTTTCCGAAGACATGGAGGCTCTGGTCATTGCAAATTTTCTGTCCGAATACGAAAAGGGCCGCACACCCAATCCCTGCATCGAATGCAACCGGCATTTAAAATTCCGCATCCTTTTGAAAAAAGCGCAGGCGCTCGGGTTTGACGGCATTGCAACCGGCCATTACGCACGTATCACTCTGCATGATGACCATTATTTTTTGCAGCGTCCCTCAGACCGTAAAAAAGATCAAACCTATTTCCTGTACTGTATCAAAAAAGATGATCTTCAGCATACGGCATTCCCTCTTGCCGACTATACCAAAGATGACGTGCGCACACTCGCGAGGCAGCTTCGTTTGCCGGTTGCTGAAAAGCCTGAAAGTCAGGACATCTGCTTTATCCCTGAAAAGGGGCTGCATGCTTTTCTGGAAGCGCGGCTGCCGGAAAGCGCTCCCGGCGATATTATTGACACGGCGGGCCGGGTGCTTGGCAGGCACCGGGGGATCTGCTTCTACACCATCGGCCAGCGGCAGGGCCTTGGCATCAGTGCAAGAAATCCGCTCTATGTAACAGCGCTTGACCCTGCCGGAAACACGGTCATCGTTGGTGATAAGAATTGTCTTAAAGCCAAAGGGCTTGTCGCCGGCAGCATCAATATGCTTTCAGACAGCGTGCCGCATCAGGCGAGCGCCAAAATTCGCTATGGCCATAAAGCACAGGCGTGCAGCTTTTCAGTTTCAGGCGATGAGCTGACAGTGTCTTTTCTCGAACCGCAGGAGGCGGTCACAACGGGGCAGTCCGTTGTGCTGTATGACGGCGATGTGGTGCTGGGCGGCGGTATTATTGAGAAGGTGACAGAACATGTCTGCAATTGATACTCATATCCGGGCGCGGTTTGCACAGCTGCAGGGAATTATGCGCTCTATGGCCAGTGTGCTTGTCGCCTACTCGGGAGGGGTCGACAGCACGTTTCTTTTAAAAGTAGCAGTCGATATTCTGCATGAAAACGCGCTGGCTGTACTTGCCCGGTCTCCCACGCTTCCCGCCCATGACAGGGCAGATGCTCTTGCCATGATTGAGCGACTGGGAGCGAGGAGCATGGTGATTGAAGGCAATGAAATGAGTAATGCTTCTTTTGTCCGCAATGACCGCACACGCTGCTACTGGTGCAAGCATGAGCTGTTTATGAGCCTGCAGGAGATTGCCCTGCGGGAGGGGCTGCAGCAGGTGATTGAAGGCAGCAACAGCGATGACACCTCTGATTACCGGCCTGGTCTTGCAGCGGCCCGGGAGCTCGGCATCCGCAGCCCGCTCATGGAGGCCGGGCTGACTAAGGATGACATCAGGCTGCTATCGCGTGAACTGGGCTTGCCCACCTGGGATAAGCCTGCCTCGGCCTGCCTGTCTTCCCGCATTCCCTATGGAACGGCTATCGAGGAGCCGGTGCTTAAACGCATTGATGCTGCCGAAGATTTCCTTCGCGGATTGGGATTTACACAGGTGCGCGTACGCCATCACGGCGATGTGGCGCGCATTGAAGTTTCAGATGATGCTATGCACCGGCTGCTTGAAAAGCCGCTTCGCCGGGAGATAGCGGCGCGGTTCCAGGAACTGGGCTATGTATACACCACGATTGACGCCGAGGGGTATAGAACAGGAAGCATGAACAAAACGATTCTGAATGAAGGACAGCCATGAAGCCAATCTATCTTGACTATGCCGCAACAACGCCTGCAGCCGCTGAAGTGATTGCAGCCATGCAGCCTTATTTTGCAGAAAATTTTGGCAATGCTTCATCGCTGCATGATTTCGGATTCAGGGCGCGCCAGGGCATCGAGGGGGCCCGGCGCATTATCGCCGATTTTATCGGCGCAACAGCCGACGATATCATTTTTACCGGCAGCGGAACTGAGTCAAACAATATTGCCGTGCAGGGCTGCGTTTTTGCAGCAGGCAGAGTCCCTGCGCATATCATTATTTCAGCAGTCGAGCACAGCTCTGTTTACAGCACCTGCGCGTTTCTGGAAAGCCTCGGCCATGAGTTGACGGTCGTGCCGGTCGACAGCTGCGGTATGGTCGATCCCGGGGCCATAGAGGCGGCAATCAAAGACACGACGGTGCTTATAAGCGTGCAGTATGCAAACAATGAAATCGGCACGCTGCAGCCCATTGCTCAGATTGGCTTGATAGCGGAAAAACACGGCATTGTTTTTCATACCGACGCGGTGCAGGCCTTCGGCAAAATTCCCATCAATGTGAATGAGCAGAAGATAACGCTTCTTTCGGCGGCGGGGCACAAGTTCTACGGCCCGAAAGGCACGGGCCTTTTGTATGTCAACAGGCATGAGACGACAGCGCGGCTCGCGGCGCGCGGCATCAGGACACTCCCCGATACTGCTCTGGAGCCGCTTATGTACGGCGGCCCGCAGGAGGCGGGGCTGCGGCCCGCAACGGAAAACACCCCGGGTATCGTGGGCCTGGGTAAAGCTGTGGAGCTTGCCCGCGACACTATGGCCGGCTCTGCCGAACGGGAGCGGAAGCTGCGGGATTATGCCATCGGGCGGCTGCTTTCGGAAATTCCGGGCTCGGCGCTCAACGGCCATCGCGTCGAGCGGCTGCCCAATAATATCAATATCCGCTTCGAGAATGTGAACGCCTATGAGCTGGTGCTGCTGCTTGACCGTCATGGCATCGCCTGCTCAAGCGGCGCTGCCTGCTCGTCGCAGTCCGCGAAACCGTCGCGCGTTCTCGCGGCCATTGGCCTTACTGCACAGGAAGTAGCGGAATCGCTGCGGCTGACTCTCGGGAAATATACTGAGAAAGAAGACATCGATTATGTCATTGCTAAACTTTCCGAATTGATCACCGCATTGAAACAGGTATGAGCACAAGAATAATGAAGTCGCAAAAAGTCGTCATACCGGCGGAAGCCGGTATGACGATTCTGTAGCATTTTCGATTTTTTGCGAGGGTATTAAGAATGAGACGGATAGAAGCGCTGACGGAAACACAAATAGACCGCTACTCGCGCCAGATACTGCTTGCACAAGTGGGTGGAACAGGGATGAAGAAGCTGCTGGGCGCCCGGGTGACCATAGTCGGCGCAGGAGGGCTGGGATGCCCGGCGGCGCAGGTGCTTGCCTCAGCGGGTGTTGGAACCATTCGCATAATCGATGGCGACCGAGTGGAGCTTTCAAACCTGCCGCGCCAGTTTCTGCATCATACGAAGGACGTAGGCCGCTTCAAGGTCGACAGCATTAAGGAAAAGATTGAGGCCATGAACCCCGATGTGACGGTAGAGGAAGTGCGCATGTTTGCCAATCAGGCCAATATCGACGATCTGCTTGCCGGCAGCGATTACGTGATCGAGGCCTGCGACGGGCAGGCGGCAAAATTTCTCGTAAACGATGCCTGCATTCATCTCGGCATTTCGTTTACCATTGCCGGGGTTGTGCAGTTCTACGGTCAGATTCTGTCGGTTGTTCCGGGACGAACGCGATGCCTTCGGTGCCTTTTTCGCGAGCCTGCGCCGGAAGACCC
Source organism: uncultured delta proteobacterium (assembly GCA_903911225.1). Lineage (GTDB taxonomy): Bacteria > Desulfobacterota > WTBG01 > CAIYCZ01 > CAIRTM01 > CAIWCT01. Next base: position 6,123 of record CAIWCT010000401.1, on the reverse strand, counting down.
GCAGAACAGCTGTTCGGGCGCGGGTGTCATGGGAGCGGCGCCGGGCATGGCCGGGATGATACAGGCAAATGAAGCGATTAAATCAATCATAGGCGCCGGTGCGCTTCAAACCGACAAGCTCTTGATATTCAACCTTATCGACTGCTCGTTTGATTTTCTTGACATCGCAGCGCTGCCTAAATGCGCTGCCTGCGCCCAACCGCAGGAGCCCTTTTATAAAACATTTGATTATGGGGCCTGTGTGACCGTGTGTCACCTCGGTCCTCACAAATTATGAAATTCGGAGAGCGTTTACATGACAGCCACTTCTATAGAAAATAAAGGTGCGACCGGCGTCGCGGCAGAACCCCCGGCGGATGCAACCGCCGACCTGCGTGGCAAGAAATGCCCCATGACCTTTGTATATGCGAAACTGGAGCTTGAGAAACTTAAGCGGGGCAGGGTTCTTAAGGTCATCCTTGATTATGCGCCCTCGTTTGCCAATGTACCCCGGTCCGTGGAGTTGCAGGACCTGGGAGAGGTCATCTGCGACTCGGCTGAACATGACGGAGAGAAAACGCTGTGGATACGAAAAAAATAACACACTGCTGCACGTCATTTTGCAACAAGCGCCGGGGAATATGAACAGCTTTCAATCATTACATAAAAAACTTCTTCGCCGGGTCGGAACGGCGATTGAAGATTTCAACATGATAGTTGAAGGCGACCGTATCATGGTCTGCCTGAGCGGCGGCAAAGACAGTTATACTTTGCTCACACTGCTGCGAGACCTGCAGGCGCGCGCGCCTGTGCGCTTCGAGCTTATCGCCGTGAACCTGAACCAGAGGCAGCCGGGATTCCCGGAAACAGTCATCCCGAAATATCTTGAGGAACTGGGGCAGCCGTATCGGATAATCACGAAGGATACCTACAGCATCGTCAAACAGAAAGTGCCCGAGGGCATGACAACGTGCTCCCTGTGCTCGCGTCTGCGGCGCGGCATTCTGTATAATGCAGCGGTTGAAATGAAGTGCAGCAAAATCGCACTGGGCCACCACGCCGACGATATTCTGGAAACGTTTTTGCTCAACTGCATGTTCAGTGGCGCCTTGAAGGCCATGCCCCCGATTCTCAGAAGCGATGACGGCCGCAATACCGTCATACGGCCGCTTGCCTACTGCCGTGAAGCAGAGATTTCCGGGTTTGCGGCGCATATGAACTACCCCATTATCGCCTGCGATCTGTGCGGCTCCCAGCCCAACCTTCAGCGCAGGCGTATAAAAAAGCTAATAAATGATCTTGCTGAGGATGTTCCCATGCTGCGTGACAGCATGTTGTCGGCGCTCGGCCGCGTTGTGCCTTCGCATCTGATGGATTTCGGGCTTTTCGATTTTAAGAAGCTCGGCACTACCGCAGATGATGCTCTGGCAGAAGATGGAGCAATCTCCTGCAAGGGTATTCAATCATGGTTAACAACAAGCATTATACCGTAGTTTTGTGATGAGAGCACAATACACCACCAGGAGCTGCTATGGCATTCGCGCTATGATAGCTATTGCTCTGAAAACCGGCCAGGGCGAAGCATGCATGCTTCAGGAAATCGCAGAGTCGGAAGGATGTTCCCTGAAGTATCTTGGGCATGTGCTGGCTGCTTTTGTAAAAGCTGGTCTTTTAATAAGCAGGAAGGGCAGGGGAGGCGGGTACTACCTGAGGCGGCCTGCTGGAGAAATAACCATCAAAGAGATTATCGAGCATGCCGAGAGCGCTTTGTCGTGCATGCCGTTCCGCGATGGCTTTGAATTATTTAATGGCGTCCCGTCCGCCCTCTCTTCTGAAATAAGCAGCAAAATTGTGGAGGCAGTCGATTTGATCCTTGTAAGAACCACACTGCAGGAGTTGGTTTTAAATAAAGAGAGAATATGTACTATTTTGTCAGGCATCGGGATTGATGCCATGCCTGTTGATAGTTAATAAAAATTTCGGAGGTTACCAATGATACAGATTGTACATTCACCGTATGCTCCTGAAGCAATAGGGCCGTATTCGCAGGCCGTAATTGCCGCGCCGTTCGTGTTCTGCTCCGGCCAGATCGGCATAGATCCGGCAACGGGTGCTCTTGTCGAGGGTGTTGAAAATCAGACGAGGCAGGCACTGGCCAACATAGAAGCAGTGCTTGTGCGCGCAGGCTTTTCGCCCGGCAAGGTCGCCAAAACCACCATTTTTTTGAAAAGCATGGATGATTTCGCAGCAGTCAATACTGTGTATGGGCTTTTTTTCGGTGAGCACCGACCGGCGCGCTCAACGGTCGAGGCTTCAAATCTTCCCAAAGGTGCGCTGGTTGAAATAGAATGCATTGCGGTTTTATAAACAAGTTCAAGGTTCAAGGGTTCAGGGTTCAAAGTTCATTGTTGCAGGGGCGCAGTGCCCGTGCCTTATTTACCTCATTGTTGCAGCAGGTACGGCAGCCTTAAAATCAGTTATTTGATTCGCCGAATACCTTTATTTTCTGTGGCGAGGCTGTAGCGTTTTAATTTTTTCAATAGAGTTATTCTACTGCAGCCAAGCAGGGCTGCCGCCTCTGCCTTTTTGCCGCCCGATCGCTTCATGGCAAGCTCGATGCGCTCTCTTGCATCGCAGGATTTGTCCGCAGCACGAGACTTCAGCATGTGGTCGGGGAGATTCTCCGGCCCGATTTCCTCGCCCCGTGCCAGCCTAATCTTCGACGCAGTGCAGTCTTGGTCGGCAGTTCAGGTCAAAATAAAATAAAGGCAACCTGACCTGTTTGTATGGTCTCTTGTACCTTTTGCGGCATGAGCAAACAGGTTGCCCTTGACAAATGGTGATCACGGGCTTATATTATTAGCATATGCCAATAAATATGCGCGTCGTACTATGATCGATGCGCTGGTGCATGGCAAAGCATTGAAAATCAAGGGGCTTCCCCAAAAAATAAACAATAACTGAGACCCAGGAAAGGAACAGAGCATGAAAATTTGTATTCCCACGGAAACAGGCGATGGCAAAACCGCGCAGGTCTACAGCCATTTCGGCAGCGCGCCTTTTTTTACGATTTATGACACGGATGCGAAATCCATCGAAGTTGTTAATAATGCAAACAACCATCATGAGCATGGCACGTGCAACCCTGTTGCAGCGCTGCAGGGCAGGGCTGTCGATGTCGTGGTCACCGGAGGCATGGGCGCCCGCGCTGTCATGATGCTTAACCAGACGGGCATCAAGGTCTTCAGAGCAGTGGCCGGCACGGTGGAGAAAATCATCAGCACGTTCGATGCGCAGGATCTTGAAGAGCTGACCGTGGAAAATGCCTGCGCATCTCATAGCTGCCATTAAACTATTCCTTGTTGTTGTGGAATTCAAAGAGGGTGATGTGCCCGAAGGTCCGCCTGAAAAAATAAAAATACCCAAAAGCAGGCTTATCTGTATGATTACAGAACAAGATTTTATTCTGGATGTTGACAAATCGAACATACTTCCGTATCAGACATTTCTATTGTTTTTCAAAGCACATTAAGAATCAAAAAAGTATAACAGTTCACTCTCATGGAGACTTCCCATATGAACGAGACGGCAAATAAGAAATCACTTCTGGCTGACCACATTCACAAAAACACCATGACCCCTGAGGAGCTTGAAAAGGAAATTCGTGCTTTTCTTGATGATGCGGGCTCGAAGCCCGGCACAACCGACAAGCCCGGCTGCCCCCTCAGGCACGGCCTTGCCTGCGTGCTGTGCACCGTGCATGATGGCCTCCCGCGCGCAACACCAATTGATTTTTTCGTCGACGGTATGACACTCTGGCTGGCCGGGGAACCGGGCTTGAAAATACGCAATATACGCTCCAATTCCCAGGTTGCCGTGGGCATTTACCACTCCATGGACCACAGCGTTCTCAACCGTAGCCTGCAGATAAACGGCACGGCAAAACTTCTGCTGTTTGCAGGGCATGAACAGGAGTTTATCGAGCGGCTAAAAATTATGGGCGTGTACGCCGCCGCCGCAAAGGTCATGGGCGAAATGCTTGCTGCTCAGGGTGCCCCGGTCGATAACATTGACGAGGAGGTCGTGAAGGCGGTAAAGCGCTTTAACCTGATCAGTATCGAGCCCGATGAAATAGTCTATCTCAAAATCCACCCGACAGAAGGCACGGTAAAAAACATCTGGAAAAAGAAAATGTCTGAGGCATAATTTACTGAGGTAAAGGAGGCCTGGCGCTATGACAATCGTTTGTAGTCCCATAGGAATAATCTATTCGCCCTATGGCAGCCCCGAGGGCACGCCGATTCAGCCGGTTTATTCTAAAGGCGTGCAGGGCCGGGTTGAGATTTTTCCCGACTACCGCGCCGGGCTTGCCGATCTTGAGGGCTTTTCCCATATCCACCTTATCTATTTCATGCACCGGGTCGAAGGCTTCTCTCTTACCTGTACGCCCTTTCTCGATACCCGGACGCATGGCATTTTCGCTACCCGCGCGCCCCGCAGGCCCAACCCCATCGGCTTTTCGGTGGTTGAGCTTCTGGGGATTGACGGCGGCATTCTGACCATCGGCGGCGTTGATATTGTCGATGGAACCCCTCTGCTTGACATAAAGCCCTATGTGCCGGATTTTGATGTACGGCTTCAGGTTAAAACCGGCTGGTATGAGCATGCGGAAAACCGGTCGCAGGTTATTGCGGACAATCGATTTGTACTGACAGATAAGAAGAAGAGCGATTCGGATGCCGATGTATGAATACCAATGTAACACTATTGCGGCTCATGATTGAAACTTGATTAATGTTACCGGAAACTGAAAAACCTCCACGTTGGCGATTGAAAGGAAATGCCATGATAAAGATTTCAATACCCGGCTTTAAGGATCTGGTCTTAAAACATCTTGTGCTTGATTATAACGGCACGCTTGCCGTTGATGGCAAGCCTGTCCCGGGAGTTAAAAAGCTTATCAAAAAGTTGTCAAAGCAGCTGGACGTGCACATTCTTACCGCTGATACGCATAAAACCTGCGCACAGCACGTTGCAGGCCTGCCGGTTCGGGTTTCTGTTATTGAAGGCCGCCCTGAGGACAAGGCTAAGCTTGCGTACATAAAGGCTCTGGGTGAACATCAGTGCGCCTGCATTGGCAACGGCATGAATGACCGCCTCATGCTTGGCGCATGCGTGTTGGGAATCGCGGTTATCGGCGGAGAGTGTGCTGCCATGCAGGCATGTATTAAGGCTGATCTGGTTGCTCCGGGAATAATTCAAGCCCTGGAGCTGCTTTACAAACCACAACGGCTGCTGGCAACGCTTCGTTGTTGAATAGCATACATCATGGGAAGTCCTGCCCACAGAGCCAGTAATGATTGTAAAACAGAGCGCGGCTTTTTAAAAATTGTGATAGTGAAAAAAATTTATTGGAAGGAGAAAAAACTAATGGAAAACGAAGTTAAAAATTTTTACAAGGATTTTATGCAAGCAACTCAAAAAATGGCGCCCGCAATCCCTGAAACGGTCAAGCAGTTTATGTGCCTTGTTGAAGGAACGCTGAAGCCCGGCGCCCTTGACACAAAGCAGAAGGAGTTTATTGCGCTTGGGATTGCTGTTGCACAGCACTGCGTACCGTGTATTTACCTGCATGTGCAGAAGTCAGTTCTGGCGGGCGCGACCCGGCAGGAAATAATGGAGGCTGCAAGCGTTGCCGTGTTTATGGGGGGCGGGCCCGCCTTTACCCATATCATGGAGGTTGTAAAAGCCCTTGATGCTTTGGATGCTGCATAATCAAACAGGGCCTTAATGCACGTGACAAGAAAGGAGGTCGTAATGAATAGTATGACAGCACATGACAAAAAATTCTGGGACCCCTATCTTGCAGGCGCACTCAGCGGACTTGTTCTTATTGGATCAGTAGGGTTTGCGGGAAAATTTTTCTGTGCATCAACAACCTTTGTTTTGTCAACCGGTATGATCGAAAAAATAGGGGTTTTCTGCCATGGCTGTTACCTGCAAAGAACTTAAGCAACGGCGTAAAATTATCCAGCTTGTATTATGGCCGATAGTTGTTATTGTTATTGCTTTGGGCTGGCAGTATTCGCTTCTCGGGTTCAGCGTGCCCGTTGTCATGCTGATGGGCGTTATCGGGGGTATTAT
>CAIWCT010000400.1 GCA_903911225.1 uncultured delta proteobacterium | reverse complement strand
GGGCGGTGTCGGTCGGTTTTTGTCCAGCGATGCCGCGCAGCGGGTCGAAGTTTGCGGCCTTGGGGTCGGCAACCGGGAGGCGCAATTCGATGCTCCAGAAGTCCTTGCCCCGGTGCGCCCTGCCTTTGTCCAACAATAAAAACTGGTAATATTGAAATAAGCAATTATCTTTCATTATTAATTAAAAATAATGAGAGGTGAAAAATGAGTGCTTCGGTAAAGACCACGATCAAGAAACGAATCGGGGAGGAGGATAATATCAAATTCATAAAAGACGAGCTTCAGTCGAATCCCGGCCATAGCATGTCCTCCATGGCGAAGTTGCTCTGCACCAGACTTTCGCTGATATCCCCGAATGGGAAAATGCAGCACAGTTGCTGCCTGGTGGCGCTCCAATCCCTTGTTGCCGGCGGCAAAATAAATTTCCTGAAAAAGAGAAAATTCAGCAGGAGGAAGTACACTCCGATGCTCCGCCTGAACGAAGCTCTGCCGCCGCCCGGGGAAATTCCGGACAGTGTTGAAAAGATGGGGGACGGCATTGAAATTATTTTGATAGGCGAGGCCGATGACCGCCTGAAGAGAACGTGGAACGAACTGATTGCCACCGAGCATCCCCTCGGGGAGACCCGGCCCTGCGGCTATCAGGTGAAGTATCTTGTCACTTACGGTGGCCGCTACATAGGGGCGATGGGGTTCAGCAGTTCCGCACTGCGGCTTGAGGCCCGGGACAAGTGGCTCACCTGGGGTGAGGCGGAGCGGGAGCAGCATCAGTCCCGTGTGCTCAACATGAGCCGTTTCCTGATCAGGAATGGCGTGAGGTGCTCTAACCTCGCCTCGCACCTGCTGTCGAAAGTGATGAAGCGCTTCAAGAATGACTTCACGGAACGTTACGCCATTTCCCCCTGGCTTGTGGAGACGTTCGTGGATACGGAGAAATATTCCGGAACCTGCTACAAGGCGGCGAACTGGGAATATCTCGGGCAGACCAAGGGGCGCGGCCGCTACGACCGCTATTCGAAGAACGCAAAGAGCATCAAGGACATTTACGTCTACACGCTGGAACCCGGCTTCCGCTCGCTGGCTGGCCTTTCCGAGCCGCCTGACCGGTATGCGGCGATGGACATCGAGACGGGGCTGGGCACGTCGGAATGGGCCGAGCAGGAGTTCGGAGCCATAGAACTGGGGGATCGGCGCCTTTCGGGGCGTCTGGTGAAGATTGCCCGCGATAAGGGCGGCAGTCCGGCCGCTTCCTATCCGCAGGCTGTGAACGGCGACAGGCTCGCGATGAAAGGGTATTATCATTTACTGTCGAACACCAACGATGAAATCACCTTTGGACAAGTCATGAGCCGCCATGCGGAATCAACCATAAGGAGGATGAAATCATTTAAGACGGTCATAGCGGTACAGGACACGAGCGACCTGAATTATTCGGGGCTGGCAAAAACGAGCGGCCTCGGGAAAATAAGCAAGAACGGAAAAAACGGAGGTGGTTCGTCCGGGCTGATGCTGCACTCGGTATTCATGGTCAGTGAAGGCGGCCTGCCGCTCGGCATCCCCTATGCGGAATGCACCGCCCCCGCGATAATCAACAGAAACGGAGGAGACCGGAACAGGACTCCGATAGAGGATAAGGAAAGCTTCCGGTGGATCAGCCATTACCGCCAGACTCTGGAAATCGCCGGGAAATGCCCCGGCACAAGGATCGTATCCGCCATGGACAGGGAAGCGGATATTTATGAATTGTTCGAAGTGGCGTGCGACAATCGGAAAACCGCACCGGTGGTCATAAGGGCGCAGCATGACCGGAGCCTGGAAAACACGGATTTGAAACTTTTCGAATATCTGCGAAGAAGCCCGACCGCCTTCACCGCCGAAATAAATGTCCCGCCGCAGAGGGGGAGAGAGAGAAAAGGCGATGAGCCGGGAAGACCCTATCTTCCCGCAAGAATCGCAAAACTGAAGGTCTCATATGAAAAAGTGACGATAGCGCCGCCGAAAACCCCGTTGCTCAAAGACCACGCGCCTTTAACCATGCATGCCGTCTGCGCCATAGAAGTGAACCCTCCCGCAGGCGCAGAACCGATAAAATGGTTTTTGCTCACGACGCTTGAGATTGAGTCGCCGGAGGACGCACTGGAATGTATTAAGTATTACAAATGCCGTTGGCGCATAGAGGAATTCCACCGGGTGCTTAAAAGCGCCTGCAAGGTCGAAGCCCACAAACACGACAGCGCTGAAAAACTTAAAATAGTCATCGCAGTCGACATGGTGGTCGCATGGCGGATAATGCTGCTCACCCTTCTCGGAAGGGAATGTCCCGAAATGCCCGCCGATATCGTTTTTGACAAACATGAACTGCTGGTCATGGATCTGCTGGACGAGAAAAAAAAACGGCGGACGTGAAAACAGTAGGTGACGCGATAAGGATAATTGCGTCATTGGGAGGACATCGTGGCGGAATATCCGACTCGCCGCCGGGGTTTGAGGCCATGGGCAACGGAATCAGGAGGTTGTATGATTTTGTTTTCATAACACGTCGGTTGCTGGAGAAACGGGAATAGTCATGCTTGGATTAGTCAAAATATTTATGGGGCATTGGCAGGCCCCTGCGCCGCTTTTAATTTCAGACTTCTTGATTCGTGGAAAAAGAGGTTGTATGGTTTTCAGTCACCGGACGATGCCGGTGCGAGCATCTTGTAGACCATTCGCAACTCCGTGCCAGGGTAGAT
>CAIWCT010000399.1 GCA_903911225.1 uncultured delta proteobacterium | reverse complement strand
TCTGCTGCATAACCTCGGGAGATTCAGAAGCCGGGCCGATGGTACAGACGATCTTGGTTTTGTTTGCCGGAAGTTTTGTCATGCTGTCACCCTATCGTGCATGGTGTAGGTTGTGTTTGTATTTATTGAATGGGGTTTATGTTTCTCCGTAGGTTGGGCAAAGCGAAGTGTGCCCAACTTTCTTTCATTGGTTTAAATATTTGTTGGGCACGCTTCGCTTTGCCCAACCTACCGACTGCCCCATGCCGGGTCATACAGCTGTAGGGGCTGTTCGCGAACCGCCCCTACAAAATATCTCACCTCATATCCGCAGGCTGGCCGGTTGTTTGAAGAACGCTGCTCCAGAACCAGCCGTGGGGGTCGATCTTTTTGCGCGCCGACACGGCAAGCTCTATGGGCACATGGGTAAACTGCTGGTTCCAGTTGCTGACAACCATATCCGTGCGGCCCGCCATGCCCGCATGCACGGCGCTGTGCCCGAGCAGCAGGCAGAATGCCGAGTCATGGGGATTTGCCTGAAGGCTTCGAATAATATAGCTCGGGTCGATATATTTCAGGCTGATATCAACACCCTGTTTTTTGCAATGGTCCTTTATTGCGTCCCGTAGAAAAAACCCGATATCGCCGTATTTGACATTGCCCGAGGCATCCCGCTCGCCGGTCTGCGGCATCAGGTCCTGCCCGGCGCCTTCGGCAACCACAATCACGGCATGGCCCCGGTGCCGAAGTCGCTTTTCAAGGGCCTCGAGAAACCCCGTGAGCGTGAACGCTACTTCCGGCACGAGGCAGAAATTAACCTGGCTGTCGACAAGCACTGAATAGGCGGCAATGAAGCCGGAATCGCGGCCCATGAGCTTCACCAGGCCTATGCCGTTGCGCGCGCCGGTTGCTTCACTGTGCGCGGCATAGGTGGCGCGCTTTGCCTCGGAAACCGCTGTTTCAAAGCCGAAAGACTTCTGAACATACGAGATATCATTGTCGATGGTCTTGGGGATGCCGATGACGCTGAGCTTCAGCCCCCGCCGCTGCGCCTCCCGGCTTATGGCCGTTGCGCCCCGCAGCGTGCCGTCGCCGCCGAGAGCAAACAGAATGCCGATATTCATGCGCTCAAGGGTATCGACCATATCAGCCACATCCTGGTTGCCGCGGGATGAGCCCAGTATCGTTCCGCCGGTTTCGTGAATGCGGCTTGTCGTTTCCGGCGTTAGCTCCATGGGCTCATGGTTATACTTGCTGCTTAAGCCCTCATAGCCGAAGCGAAAGCCATACACCTGCCGCACGCCATAGTGAAAGTGCAGGCTCATGACAATGGCCCGTATTACATCGTTTAAGCCCGGGCACAGGCCCCCGCAGGTAACTATGCCGCAGCGAAGACTGGAAGGGTCGAAATAAATTTTTTCCCGCGGCCCGGCCAGCTCCATGCCCGGAGGCGCGGCATTGCACTGCAGATACCCCTCGATTTCCTTCATGCTGCTGTGATAGAGCACATGCTCGCCGTCGCGGACAAACCGCACGCCCGACATAGGGGAATGGATGTTGCATGCACCAAGCCGTGCTATTTCAAAATTTAGATCAGTTGCAGCCATAGAGAAATTACCTTTCTAAGAGCTTATTTTAAAAGTCGAAAAAAACCGGGTGCCGGCTTTCGACGGTATGACGAATCCATTTTGCCCCCGATGACGTGCTCTGTTCATCTAGGATTTAAACATGGTTGTGCCGGCAGCCCGCAGATCGCTTACCGCCTGCCTAACCCGCCCGGCCATGCCTGCCTCTGCAGCCGCCAGATACGACCTCGGATCATAGTGCTTTTTATTGCCCACATCGGCGTCGACTTTCAGCACGCCGTCATAATTTTTAAACATGTGATCGGCAATGGGCCGGGTAAAGGCATACTGCGTATCGGTATCAATATTCATTTTTACCACGCTGTAGTCAAGCGCTTCGTGGATGTCAACAAGCTCGGACCCTGATCCACCATGGAACACAAGGTCAAACCTTGCGGCTTTGCCATAAGCCTTCTCAACAGCTGCCTGGCAGTCTCTGAGTATTTCCGGCTTGAGCTTTACATTACCCGGCTTGTATACACCATGCACATTGCCAAACGTGGCTGCAAGCATATAGCGACCACCGGCAACAGCGTTCAGACGCCGGGCGACCTCAAGCGTATCCTCGGGCGTGGTGTAGAGCTTGGCGCCTGACTCGCCCTTCACCCCGTCCTCTTCCCCGCCCACAACGCCCGCTTCGATTTCAAGGATGAGCTCGCTTTTTTGAAAACGCTCAAGCAGCTTTACGGCAATGTCGAGGTTGTCCTTCAGCGGCAGGGCGCTGCCGTCAAACATGTGGCTGCTGAACAGGTTCGGAAGCCCGGCTGCACGTCGGCGCTCGGTCTCGGCCACCAGGGGCAGCACAAAGCTGTCGAGCTTGTCAGCCTGGCAGTGGTCGGTATGCAGGGCCACATAGACGGAGTAGCGGCTTGCCACACGGTGTACATGCTCGGCAATGGAGATGGCCCCCAGCGCCATGTCCTTCACCAGAGCTCCTGAAACAAAGGCGGCGCCGCCCGTCGAGACCTGAATGATGCCGTCACTTTTGGTTTCGGCAAGGCCCCGCAACACCGCATTGGCTGCTGCAAGGGATGCAACATTAATAGCGGGATAGGCAAAGTGCTTATCCCTGGCCCGGTCGAGCATGGCACAATATGTTTTGTAATCGGCAACCGGCATAAGTTCTCCCTTTTATAATGGGTTAGAAAATTTTTTCAAGATAGTGTAACCGCATTGCCATTTCGAACGAATGTGAGAAATCTTAACACCTTTATTTTACATCAGCTCAAGATTTCCCCCTCCGGTCGAAATGACAGAAAAAGCCCCAGTAAAGCAGCTATTCAGCTACGCCATTAAGCCTACAGCATATGTTCTTCAACAGACTTGCACGCGCCATATCTTTTCGCAATACTCGCGGATAGCGCGGTCGGAGGAGAACTCTAACTCGTACTTCACTTTGGCTGGCCAACCATGGGTGCCTTTGTCTGTTTCAATTTGCAAACGGCAAAGCATCCGATAGGCGGCCAAATTCTCCAACCTCGTGTACGCTCCCATAGTTCTTTCCTGAATTCTGAACCCTGAGCCCTCGCTACCTGAGTAGTTACAAAAAAACAATAGATTATTTTTCAAGCTTGAATAGCGGATTTCAAGCCCTCTGCTTATTGCAGGAACTCGATAGGCAGGCAGAGGGATAAAAAAATCACTTTTTTTTATGCTTGAGCACGGGGGATTCTTTACGCACGGCGCCTTTTAAAACAGTGCGGATTATTTTTGCGATTTCTTTAAGAGGCATCGGTTTCATGACAAGGGCCTTGATCCCCAGCTCCTTCACCTTTGCTTCTGATATCTTTTCTATGAAGCCGGTGCACATGATGATGGGCATAGCCGGCCTGATATCGAGAATCTTTTTGGCCAGCATATCACCGGTCATATGCGGCATGGTCAAATCAGTTATGACAAGATCAAAGCTGTCGGGCTCTTCCTGAAAAGCTTTCAGCGCGTCACGGCCGTTGTGCTTTGCTACTACCGTATACCCCAGGGCCTCAAGCTGCTCCCGCCACAGTTCGACCAGTATTTTTTCATCATCCACAAGCAGTATCCGCTCTTTGCCGGTTGGCACAGGCTTTTCTTCGCTGGAACTTTTCACTGCCTCTGCCTCTATCCGCGGCAGCAGCACATGAAAGGTGCTGCCTTTCCCAAGCTTACTTTCAACAAGTATTTCTCCGCCATGACTTTTAATGATGCCGTGCACGGCCGCAAGCCCCATGCCCGTTCCCTTGCCCGCCTCCTTTGTCGTAAAAAACGGCTCAAAAATACGGGGGATGTTTTCCGGAGCAATCCCGGTGCCCGTATCCCGCACAGCCAGTTTCAGATATTCCCCGTGGTTTAAATCGGGATAATCTGCGGCCAGATGCTCATCAAGAAAAACAGAATCCAGGGAAATCTCAAGCACGCCGCCGGTTTCGCTCATTGCATGGGCCGCATTGGTGCACAAATTCATCAACATCTGATAAATGTGCGTGGGGGTTGAATGGACCATGCATGTCTCATCATTTATATGCTGCCGTATTTCAATGGTTGCAGGCAGCGTCGCCCTGAGCAGTTTTACTAATTCCTTGACAATGGAGCTAACCTGCACAGGCTCACGCTTTTCCAGGCCTTTGCGGCTGAAGGAAAGGATCTGCCGGACCAGATCCCGCGCTCGCATGGTCGATTTCAATATCTTCTCAAGGTGCTTCCTTGCCGGAGCTCCTTTGGGGATCACATCAAGGGACAGTTCCGCATACCCCATGATTGCCGCAAGAACATTATTAAAATCATGGGCTATGCCGCCGGCAAGGGTTCCCACAGCCTCAAGTTTCTGCGACTGCTGAAGCTGCACCTCCAGCTGCTGCCGCTGCTCGACAGCCTGCCGCAAGGCGCTGACATCGCGGAGAAAAAAAGAGAACAGCATTTTGCCCTTGACCATCATGGGCGTCATGCTGATCTCAGCCGGAAATTCGGTGCCGTCGCTGCGCAGGCCGGTGGCTGTAAATTTGAGCGTCTCGAAGAGGTCGGCCTTCTCCGTGATAAGCCAGCGGAACCTGCTGTGCAGGTTCTCTCTCTGCGAGGCCGGCACAAGGGTATCACCAAGCAGTTTCCCGAAAACTTCCGAGCGCTGAAACCCGAAGATCGATTCGGCAGCGGTGTTGAACTCCAGGATGTATCCCTCGGAATCAACCGATACGATGGCATCGTTTGAGGCATCCAGAAGGCTCATCTTCCGGGCCTCGCTGATGCGCAGCTCCCGTTCCCACTCAGCTTTCTCCTCCTGCTCACCCATACCCGCAGAGCCGGCCATGCCTGAAGGGATTCCCGGCTGATTTGCTTCGATAAACGCCATGATGCGTTCGCGGGCGTTATAGCGCATGACGATAAACTGGATGCCGCTGTTATAGACATTGGCCGAGGCCTGCATGCTCCACATGATCTGGCCGACAACATTCAACTGGCCGTCCTGACCGGGAAGCGTGAACCGGATGTCAAGCTTTGAACCCACATCAAGATGCATGCGGGTTTTGATAAGCATGCCGCTGAAAGAAAGGTTCAGCGCCGTGCCCTGAAACTCGGCTTTGTCCTGGGAGAGATTGATCGACCAGAGGGCGAACGTGACACTGACCCGGGTGTTAAAACGCGGAGTCACGTTAAGCAATTGATCCAGGCGGTTGTTCCACAGGCCGGAATTAAAAGGCACCGGCAGGATAAGGTTAGCGCCTGCTTTGATGAGCTTTTTTTCGACAGCGGCAGTCAAGTTCCTGCTGACCACCACAATACCTGATTCCTTCGTAGAGTCATTTTGGCGGATGGACTGCATAAGGGGATAGATGGGGGCTTCGTCAGGCCAGTCGATAACGATGAGCTGGGGTTTGAACAGTGCGATCCGGTCAAGCGCCTGATGGATATCTGCAATCCATTCACGCATCACGTCTTTGCCCCAGAGCACTGTGTTGCGCAATTCAGCTTTCAGGTTCTGCTGCGATACGATAAGCACCCTTTGCTTGTCGTTCATGGCCCCCTTCTCCTTCGGCCTCGGTCTTGCGCCCAGTGGCAGAGCATGATCGGCCCCCTGCGGGGCTGCGGGAGTGCTCATCTGAACTGCCGAGTGGCGTTTTTTATAAAAGCCCGCTTGTTGATGAAGGTACTATAGAATGATGGTCTATTGTGTGTCAAGGCAATGTTAGAGTCGACAGTCTAAAGGGTTGACTCACGAAGTGCGTCCACCAAAATAAATCTAACAGGGTGTTGAAAAAGTCCATAGGGGAAGGCTGTTCAAAAATGCTCGGATGCAAGGCGTGCGAAATCATGCGAAATGAGGCGTACTTTTTGTACGCCGGAGTGAAGCATGATGAGCGCAACGCAGCAGATGGGCGTTTTTCAACAGCCTGCTAATTTTTTATTTCGCCTGCGGGGTATTCAGCCACAGGCGCGCGGCTGCTTCCTGAGCGAGGTCAAAATACCGGATGGGTTCAGGCCGAAACCCCTTGCCGATAAAAGCGCACACCAAATCCTTCCACTCGGGGCTTCCCACAATCGCAATTTTTTCAATAAACTTATCGTTGCGGGCTGCAAAAGACATATCCGCCCAGTCTTCGCCGCGCTCCCACCCGGCAAAATTATTTTCCGGCAGCACCAAAATCTTTACTTGCCCGATCTTTTTAATCAGGCTCTCACACTCGCGCTGCGCCGCATCAAGCTCCGCCTTTTTAAGCTTACCCGATACCAGGAACACCGCCAGATTACCAGTCTCGATTTTAAATTGTATCGGCATGGCTGAAACTCCATTAAAAATTAGAGAGTTGCCCACCCCCATTTCACCATGCTCCACGGTGCTATTTAATCGCCAGGGTGAAGGTCGAGACGGGGGAATGAATTTTTTCAATGACTGCGCTGTCGCAGGTATGCGTACGGGAAAAGCAAGCGGCAAGATGGCGGAAGGCTTCTTCCAGCACGAGAAACTGCGTGCCGATTCTGCCGTAGATATGGTCAAACGATGCCTTCCGGCCGGACAGGCTCAGGTCATCCACCAGCAGCAGCACATCGGAGATTGCGGCCAGATTGCCGATTGCGCCGCAGCCGGCATAGGGCAGGCAGAACCGCTCAAACACGAACACGGGTGCGGCAAGCATAGCTTGAAGCTCCTGCGGCGGGCCGGTCTGGATATTCCACCGGCATGCATCAATTGAAAGCCCGGGGAACCTGCTGCGAAAAGAATCTGCCACCGGATGAATTGATTCCAGCATATCGGTTATCACAAGGCGCACATCGCCGAACCCAGCGGCAAGCAGCGCCGGGCAGAGCCTGCCGGTGACAAACCCCGAGCCGGCACCCACCTCCACCACCGTGCGTATGGGCGCGGCCTTGAGAATCTCGATGACCATGTCCACAAGCACGTCGGCATACATCATGTAAACCGCCCCCGAGGCCACATCGCAAAACACCTTCTGCACGTCGGGGTCTGCCCAGTTCCAGCCGCCGGAGGCTGATTTCTCAAGTATAAGCCGCATCATGGCGATGATGGGCCTAAAGTCGGCGGCAAAATCGGTTTCATTAAAAGCCGTGCCCGCAAGAAGCATTTGCGCGGCATGCTCCAGAGGCATCCAGTCCTCAAGATCGCCCTTCATGCTTTCCAGATACCGCGCCATGGGGCGCTCTGTTGCAGCAATAATTTTTTCGCTGTCGATGTAGCTCATATTTTTTCTTTTATATCATTTGGAATAAATGCGCAAGGTTTGCCGGAGGGGATTACACTCAATGCTGTTCATTTAAGAGTTCCATCTCCCCTTGAGGGGAAAAGGTCAGAGCCTGTCCTGAACTTGATTCAGGAATGAGGGGCGCTGAAAACACAGCAAAAAGACACGGCCCCCTCACCTCGATCCTCTCCCCCGTGCCGGGGGCGAGGATGGTTTTTTGCTTAAATGAACAGTATTGGAATTAAACTGCGTTTCTTCAGTGTTGGTGTGCAAAATCCAAATTACATGCCGTCAGGCTTTGTATTTCTTAATCTCCCCGATTACCCATGGGTCTATTTCTTCCCCGATGAGCACATCACGGTAATCGTTTTTTGCCAGCTCAATCGCTGATTTCAGAGCATCGAGTGAGCCCCGCGATACAATAACCAAATCACGCTTAACCCGCTCTGGCTCCCGGTGCCATGTTTCAGTGCCGTACCCGGATAATAAAGCAAGCACTTCCGCCAGCTGGTCCTCGGGAAAATATCTTCTTATCCACTGTTCTATCATATGCTTTGCCACAGTCCGCAAGGTGCGCGATACTCTCCCTGCTGCTACTTCAAAAAAGATATAAGCTCTGCTGAAACGTCTTCAGGAAATTGCTCCGGCAGCCAGTGCCCTCCGTCAAATACCTTGCCGTGCACATCTATAGCCATGGCCTGCCATTCGGCCGGCACATCGTAGAGAAGGCCCATGGCGCCTTTAGCTCCCCAGATAACCAACACCGGGCACTCAATTTTCTTCTCAAGATCCTTTTTTTCATGCTCAAGGTCAATTGTTGCACCGGCGCGGTAATCCTCGCACATGGCGTGAAGCGTCGCAGGATTTGTGAAGCAGCGAAGATAGTGGGCAAAAGCTTCAGCGGTGATCACCTCAGGTATCAAACCGCTAAAGGCCCAGGTTCGCAAAAAAAACTCTGCGCTGTTTCCAAGAATGGTTTCCGGCAGCGGCGGCGGCTGGATAAGGAGAAACCAGTGGTAATACACAGTTGCAAATTCTTTTGTCAGATGGGTGTACAATTTGTATGTCGGGACAACATCTATCAGAGCAAGCTTTTTTATAGCATCCGGATAGTCAATTGCCATACGCTGCCCGACCCGCGCGCCGCGGTCATGCCCCGCAACAGCAAAACGATCAAAGCCCAGACTGCGCATTACCTCGATCTGATCACAGGCCATTGCCCTCTTGGAATACCCCTCATGATTGCTTCCTTCGGCGGGGATGCTGCTGTCGCCATAGCCGCGCAGGTCGGTTGCAATAACGGTGAAATGCGCAGCCAGCATCGGCGCCACCCGATGCCACTCCACATGGGTCTGCGGCCAGCCATGCAAAAGAAGCAGCGGCGGCCCGCTTCCGCCGATCACGCCATTAATCTCGGCGCCTGACGTTGCAATGCGGATGGGCTTAAACCCCGAAAAAAAACTGAGCGTCGAACCAGTATCTGTTTTCATAATTGCCTCTGCAGGTATGCTCAATTGTTACGGCTCTAGTGTTCAAAATACTCTGGTCGCTGCCCATACAGCACCACCAAGAACCATACCAAAAAACAGCAGCATGACAATAAACATCACCAGACATGTCGGCCGCGTGGTGCGATTATAAATGCGATTGTATGCCGCCTTTTTAGGATTGGTGAGCCACCCCCACCCCCGGGGCGCCTTAAAGCCCATTGAATGCCTGACAACCCGCTTCCAGGAAGTCCGGGCGGCAATGCGTTTATTCAGTGATGGTGTTCGAAAACCGAATTTCATGCTGCTGCGTTCCGACATGCAAACTGCAACTAAAAAAATTCAACTAATTCACCTGCGTAAGTTGCCCCCGCATTCATAAGTACGTAGGCTGGGCAAAGTGCAGCGTGCCCAGCATTAATTTAATTTCTATCAAACATTTTGTTGGGTACGTTTCACTTTACCCAACCTACCCGCTACGTAAATGTACCATTATGGTTTTAAATTACGCCGCGATTTTTAGTTAATGTCGCCAAAACCGGCTTTAAAACACTACAAGCCGCCATCGGTTAATGGTTGTGCCCGCCAGTAATCTATGCGATTTTTGCGAGCTGCGGTCAACTGCTTTTTCCTTTTTTGTAAAAT
>CAIWCT010000398.1 GCA_903911225.1 uncultured delta proteobacterium | reverse complement strand
GGTAGCCGGCAGCGCGCTTGTTGTTGTGGCACCGGCAGCAGGCACTGTGTAGATTAGCTCGTTAGAAAAACCGCTTTCGTTATTATAATAGTAGGCTTTGATAGCGAAATAATAAGTATGGCCGGGCGCAAGGTTGGGAATGGTTACTGTCAGTGCTTTGCCTGCTGATAGAGGTGTTGAAGGATTGGTCAGCACGCTCTTCTCGCCATAAAAAACAGTATAGCCGGTGACAGGATCAGGGCTTGCATCCCAGGCAAGGGTTACATTTTCAGCTCGACAATTGGCCGCACTGAACAGTGCGGTAACAAGAATGGCAATTCCCAGGTGTTTGGGACAATATGCTTTAAAAAAAAAGGACGAACGCGATTTTTCCATGAAATCGTGCCCCCTCTTTGAAGGGTTTCATGGATCCGTATCAAGCGATCAAGCGTTTGTTTACGCTTTGGCGCTCATGACCCTTGATATTCTGCTCAAATTCGGGACAGCGCCTAAAACAGGCAGGTGCAGCACGCGTGCTATTTGCCGTTCTGATTTGAACGAAGCGTCAAGCAGTTCTAGCACGCCGATTAAGACAAGCACTACAGCCAGACCGGCTGCAAGAAGCAGCAGTGTCATCGGGAGTCTTTCATTTCTCCACAGCTCTCTTTCGCTTTCCACTGTCAGATCGCCTTTGAGTTCACTGTATGGCAGCAGTTTCGGGATGGGTGTCACCTGGCCTTCAGGCTTTATCTGTTTGGCCAGCAGCGCCTCTTGTCTCCTTACGCCGTCTTCAGCCTTTTTTATTATTTTTTTTGCGTAAAAAGCAGTCATAAATTTGCCCAGCTTTTGATCGAAGCCCGTATATTTTATGGAGAGAGTATCTTTTTCATAGGACAAAGACATTGTCTGCTTGATGCTCTGGATTAATTGGGGCTCTGTCATGAGGCCCGCCTGAGGAGGCAGTTCCCTTTGAAGCTCACGGTTTAATGACTGAATGGCATAGGCATCCTGGAATAGCTCATCCGGATGAAACAGAAACCAGTCCATCATGATGAAGTCCGACGGGCTGTTTGACAATGCCAGCGGTGTATCTGGGAGGATTTTTATTTTTTGGTAAATCGTGAAACGGTCCGTTTGAATGGCGGCTAGGCTCACATAGATAAATGCCGGGATGAGGGCAAGAATAAAAAGGCCCTGCATGGTAGAGATCTTATAAAGATAGCGTTTTAAAAAAAAGCTAAACATGGCTGTGGCCCCCTTTCTAAAGTTTTTATGACAGAGGATTTTGCCAGTCGTTTATGATGACCCCCATAATGGGAGCCTTTACTGTTTCCAATTCGAAGTGTGCCCTCTTTACCACATGGCGCGAGGTCTTGCCGGAGGCGACAACCAGGGCGACGCCGTCGACTTTTTGAGCAATAACCAGGGGATCAATCATGTGCCGGTTGGTGGGGAACATTTTTGAGGTATCAATAAACACCATATCATATTCCTCACGTGCTTTTTTTAACAGCTTTTCCGCCAGCGTTTCTTCCTCTCCGTTGTGCAGTTCCTCCATTAGCGCTTCCTTCACCGCGGGCAGTACATCCAGGTTGGCTTCCGGCACATGGTGAACAATTTTATGTATTGATGCACCATTTTGCACCTTTTCAGGATCCAGCAGTTCTGCGCCAAAGTATGTGTGCAGCGAAGGTGCATGCCAGTTGAGATCCATTGCAAGCACGTGTTTGCCGTTTTCTTTTGCAGCAAGCGCCGCAAGACCGACAAGCATGGTTGTTTTGCCTTCTCCCTGTTCGGCGCTGGTAATTGCAATGCAGACGTTTTTGCGATGCTGCATCGCCGCTTCAAGAGCGCTATAGACCCTCTTCATTTCGACAATTTCCGTCAAAAGACTAGCGTTGATTGTGGTCCCCTCATTCATGACGGCACCCCCTTGTTTGAGTGATTTGGCAGATTGTTTAGGAATACGAATAAAATATAGGATATAACTCTGCGCATTTCAATCCCCTGCGCAAGCAAAAAAAGCTTTATTGTGGTTTATGCCCTTAACTTCGAGCCCATAAAAAAAGCGGCCTGTGCGGCCGCTTTTTTTATGAGTGTTATTGCTATGCTGAAACTTACTGCACGATTATGGAAGAAATTTTATCGTTGAGGCCGTCGGCCACAAAACAGCTCTGATCAGCGGTGTATACCTTTGAGGAGCCCTTGAAATTGTCATCAACATACACGATGGCTTTCCGGCCCGCGGGCACTTTGATGGAGGAAAGGTCGTCGTTGTTGATTCCAAACGCCTGTAGGGCAGCCAGAGTATAGGAGCCCACCGGCAGCTGCGCCATGGTGCCTTCGAAACCGCAGTCCTGGTAAATCGTCACAGCGGTTACCGTGGAATCTGCTGCTGTCATTACGGGGGATACCGCCACGCCGTCGCTCCATTTGCCGCGATCAAACGGCACACGGGTCTTGCCGTCAAGAGCGGCATCAAGAGCGGCATACATGATGCGGTAATCAACGGAATCCTGCTCAAATCCGGAGATGCCCATGCTCGACAACAGGTTAAGAATCGAAGCTGGCAGTAAGCCGTCATTCTGGCAGGGGGCTACATGGTCTGACTGCAGGGAGGGATCTCCATGCGAATCGGTGGAATATATATAGTGGACCTTGGTAGGGGCATTCACACAAGCGCGGTAGGCGCTGCTCAGCTGATTGGGCCGCGCTATACTGTCGGCAGTACCGCCGATAAAAGTTATCGGGCAGGTGATGCCCGCTGCCATGTTTCTATAATCAAGCTCTACCGTGCCGCCCATGAACAGGCTGCGTACAACGCTCGGAATTGCTTCCATGGAGTAGCAGGGATGCTGCAGGGTGATGGATTTGACGGGAACGCCACCCCTGCTAGCCCAGCACAGGCTCAGATTGCCGCCGTTTGAGTGCCCGGCAAGATTAATATTGCCCATGTCGGCGCGTGAGGCAACCGCAGAAAGGTCAAGGGCTGTGTCAACTGCCGCAATAGCCCTGTCAAGCATTTGATATTGGTCCATGTCACTCAGCAAACCGGTCCAACCCTTGTTGTACTCCGGAAAAATAACGATATAGCCCTGTTTCACAAGGTGCGCAATCTGTCCGTCGTAGATCGGCGGCACGATCATAAACATGCCGTGTAGATATACCACCACGGGAGCTGTCGTACCATTTTTCAGCTTGGAGGGAATGTAGACCCAGCACTTGGTACCGGCGAGTTCATCGCCGAAGGAGATGGCATTGTTGTAGTCTATCGCTTTGCCATTATAGAGTGTAGAACAGATATAGTTTTGCGTTGAGCCGTAGCCGGTTGAAGGCTGTCCAGGAGGCGAAGGGGGTGAAGCACTCGCAAAGACAACTGTTGACGAAACTAAAAACCCCAAAACGACGGCCAGTGTTACGATAACTCTTTTCATGGTACCCTCCTTGTTTGGTTTTTGAGAAGATATCGATTTTTGACTTTTCGTGAGGCTTATTCTTTCTACAGTTTAATCATACCATGCCCATCCAGAGATTCAATACTGATTTTTTTTATATATAATACTAGTATAAAACTAGAATTTATTGCCCGTGTTTTAAAAATTAAATAATTTATTTTTGACAGATTTATGGGGGGTGAAAAATTTGGAAATCATACAACTTGCTGTTTTAACTTGAAAAAATATTAGATATTTATCTCCAAAGCTGAAGTAACACCAAAATCCGGATCCCCGCTCCCCGATCAGGTAGAGGACAAGCTTCGCGAGGATGACAGAGAGAGAAAAAATACACTGAAAAAACTTGCCATTTCCGCGCATGCGGGAATCTAGACAGCGGAAGGGAATTGCTACCGCAGACAACTGCAGCTTTGGAGATAACCAGAAAGAATTATTACACCGAAACAGAGCTGTTAATAGTGCCTTCTTCAAATGGGCATAGCCACAGGTGTGGTTCTCTTAAAGGCATTAATTTGTTTTGTGTGTGCTTATGACCCGAACTGCTGGGCGAGGCTGCGGTACTGAACGGCTTCGGAGATATGCCCGGCGGAGGATGTTATTGCATGCTTCAAAGATCATGGATTGTGCGGGCGACTTTAAGTATTCGGCTTTTTTCATCAACCGGAAACTATGTGAGCAAATGGCACGAGGCCATTTGCTCATTGCAGTAGATTTTGGTGGGATTAAATATAGCTGCATTGGATGCTTGACTGCTGAGCCGGTGCAGTCGTGCTTGGCATCGCCGTAATAACCGCACATGCACCCATGCGGACTTTCAACAACACCATGATTATCCAAGTAGTATTTAATTACCTCAAAACATACTATAACCAGCACCGGGGAAATGGTCAAAAAATACCGGAAGGTTAATCTGCTATATCAAGTGCATCTGGCGGAAAATCCGGGGGGGCTAAAGAGACTATACGCAACTGGGAAGTCGAAAGGCATCACATAAAGGGATACAGATATGATCTTTCGTTCTTATGTAAGTTGCGAGCAGTAATGTGGAGGCGGGAAGCAATAGTATAAGAAATTGTGCTGAAAGTCTTATGGCTCAGAAGGCGATTCCGGTCACCATGCATCTGGTGTTTAAGCAGAAAATATATGCCGGCCTTTTAGGGCCGCCTGTATAAAAAAGGCGTCTTTTTTTGCCCCGGCAGAATACGTTTTAGCTCCAGCCAAAACCTTCGGCGAGTGGCCCTCGGAAAATGCAGCAGCTCTGGGGGATGCAAACACGGAAGGGATGCATCATCTATCCAGAGATTTTTTGTGCTTCTTCAGCAGCCGGTAGAGATTTGCCCGGGAGACCCCCGCAAGGCGGATCGCCTCACCTGCTTTGTCGGCGGATCTTTTTATAACCTCATCAAGATAGGCTGATTCGGCAACAGCAGTTGCCGCAGTGCGGAACTGCTTGAATGTCGGGAACCCTTCAAAGCCGCTGATCTGCTTTAGCTCAAACCTCATATCGTCCGACACAGCGGTCTGCTTGTTCAGGGTTGTTTTTTTATAAAAATTAATGCGCACCGTCTGCGGCAGATGATGCGGGTACAGAACCTGCTCGTTAGTCGCCTCTGCAATGGCAGTCTGCAGCACGTTGATCAGCTCGCGGATATTGCCGGGCCAGTCATACTGCATCATGCAGTCCATGAAATCCTTTGAGACTCCTTTTGTGCCGGATCCCGAATCCTCGCAGATCTTATAGACAAAATGGTTGACAAGCAGCTTGATATCATCGCGCCGGTCCCGTAGCGGCGGCAGATGCACATGAAATGCCACAAGGCGGAAGTACAGGTCCTGGCGGAACTGCTCCTCCTGCACCATTTTTTTTATATCCCTGTTTGTCGATGCAATAACGCGAAAGCTGCAGGGCACCTCTTTTTTTGCACCCAGTGGGCGAAACGATTTTTCCTGCAGCACCCGCAGGAACGATTTCTGCACTGAAGGGGCAAGGTCGCCGACTTCATCAATGTGCAGCGTGCCCCCCTCTGCCTGCGCGATGAGCCCTTCACGCTCCTGGTCGGCGCCCGTGAAGGCGCCTTTTACATGCCCAAAAAGAAGGCTTTCAGCTAGATTAGGGGGGATGTTTGTGCAGTCGATAGTGACAAGCGGCTTTTTTGCCCTGCAGCTGTTCTGATGGATAACCCGGGCAAACAGCTCTTTGCCCGTGCCTGTTTCGCCGGTGATCAGGACACTGCCGTCGCTTTCCGTTGCTTTGGCAGCAACAGCAAGGCTCTCAAGCAGTTTCGGGCTGTTGCCAATGATATAATCCCTCTGCAAAACTTTGCGCTCTGCAAACTGCAGCTTTTGCTGGCGGTATTCAAGAGCCCGGTTAACCAGTAAGCTGATGGTATCAAAGGAAGGCGGCTTTTCAAGAAAATACCATGCGCCGTTCTGCATGGCCATGGCTGCACCGTCCGGATCTCCCTGACCGGTGATTATGATAATTTCAGGCTGCGAAGCTGTTTCCCTGAAACCCGCAATTCCATCAAGCCCGCTGGCATCAGGAAGCACCCTGTCAAGAAACACTATGTCATAGCTGTTTTCTCCGGCTTTTGTCAGGCCGTCTTTGAGTGTTCCTACGATGTCGCATGCAGGGCCGATGCGCTTGACATAAAGCGACAATTGCGTGCAGAACACCTCATCATCGTCAACAATTAAAATTCGGGACATGGGGCGCCTTCCTGTAGTCAACGGCCACACACATAGCGTGTGGCCTGATTTTGCCCTGAAAGGGCGAAATCGAAAACTCGCAGAGTTTTCAGTTGCCTTCTTCAGGAACCATCGCCGCAGGCAACGGTTTTCTGAAGATAATAATTTCTTATGCCAGAGCCCATATCATAAGCGTTTTTCTGCATTTTGTCTAATCTTATGCAACAACAGTCTTTTTTCGCAATTACCAATAAAACAAAGTAAAGTTAAGACATTGCACTCTTTTTTGTATTTTCTGCTGTCTTAAAAAGTGAGACTTTTTATGCCCCTTAAGCTGCCCATTTTTTGCCGTTATTTATCCTAATTATCTATAAATACTTCATTTTTTAGTTTTCCACGGGGTTGGCATTTATCTTGAAATACAAGAGATTACAAAAAGCACTGGCTGCTGTCTTACAGGAAAGGGGGTATGAAAAAAATAGCAGGGCAGTCAAAAAAAACAGGTTGTCTGAAATTTAAAAAAACTTTATGAAAGGAGAAAACCATGAAAAATTTTAAAATCGCAACAATTCTTCTTGCAGCACTCGGTTTTGTTATGTTTGCCGGCAGCAACGCCCGCTGCAGTGATGACGAACTTTTTGATGTCGGCGCGTACTGGATGCCGCTCACCGAAGGCAACACCAAAACCTTTGTGGCAAAAAACTGGCTAGACCCCGCAACCAAGGAGCCCTACCACTGCACGCAGACCGTGCAGGGCAAAGAAACGGTAAAAGGAATAGAAGGGGTGAAGTGGGTGGTTACCGACAGCAATTATCCACAGGGCAACCTTAGAAAAGGCGCCTATGAGGTCATTTTCCCGGACCTTTCCGAATACCGGATGACCATGAAAAAATACTTCCCCGGCAACACTACCTACGGGACGAAAGGATCCTATCAGCTTCCTACGCCGTTTTCAAAATCCGTACGCTACGTTAACCCGGGATTGGACGGGTATCAGCTCGTGAGTGCCGCAACCTGTTTTGATGATAAGGTGAATCTGTTCGGGCTGAAAATGGCAAACGATACGGCCACCACGATGCTGACCATAAAAAATCTGGGCTTTGAAGATGTGACGGTGCCTGCCGGCACATTCACCAACTGCATGAAAACCAAGATCATCGTTTCCGTCACCTATGCAAAGAGCCCGGAAAGCAATGCGGGCATGGAGATGACCACCTGGTCGGCAAAGGGCATAGGCGAGGTGAAAACCCAGTGGGATGCCATGATGATGGCAAATGAATTTAACTTCTACCCATTCAATACGGTTCAAACCGGTATGGTAAACGAGCTGGTATCCATGACAATCAATTAACGGCGTGAGCTATCCCTGAGTGATGCAATAAGCAGTGGTCCGGTGAGCGCATGTCCCGGCGTGCCGGGAGATGCGCTCATGTTTTAAAGTTATTGCATCTGCCCTCAATAATAATTAGAATCGGCGCAGCATTGCCGGCTTTCGGCCGTACACACCAAACAACCTGTATAGTACGTGGGGGTATACTATGACGCTGCAGGCACCGAGACTTTTGCATGCATCTTTTCTCTTGCCTTTCATGATATTCGCTTTGCTGCTGCTGCCGGTTCACAATGAAAGTCGCGCCAACGACGGCGATCAGCCCGTCGACCTCTCTACCGAGCTTAAGAAGCTCGACCTCAGCCAGCTCATGGATATCGAGGTTATTTCCGTGTCAAAAAAACTGGAAAAGCTTTCGCGCGCTCCAGCCGCCATATTCGTCATAACGCAGGAAGACATACGCCGGTCGGGCGCCACCAGCCTGCCGGAGCTGCTGCGCATGGTGCCGGGACTTCAGGTCGCGCGCAAGGGGCCAAATACCTGGAGCATAAGCACGCGGGGCCTTCTGGGAGCCCGCGAGGGGGCGGACATGATCGACCTGCGCGTCGACGGCGCCTATTTGCCTGCCACGTCCGTGCAGACCGTGGATATCGTTCTGGGGAATATCGAACGCATCGAGGTCATACGCGGGCCCGGCGCCACGGTCTGGGGCACCAAGGCCGTGAGCGGCGTCATCAATATCATCACCAAACATGCAAAAGACACACAGGGCGGCCTCGTGACCGCGGCGGCGGGAAGCGGGGAAGAGGGATTCGGCGGCGGCCGGTACGGCCTTAAACTGCAGGAGGGCATGTATCTTACCGCGGGCGCCAAGTACCAGCAGTTCGGCGCCGTCGACAGCGCCGTGCACCTTCGGGACCCGCAATACAAACAGGGCTCCTTCAGGCTTGACTGGGACCTGTCGGCAGCCGACCGGCTGATGTTCGAGGGATCGTATACGAACAACCTCGGCGGCAGTTTTGAGAATTTGCTCGTCGGTTCTTTTTACCTGCCGACCATGGAGCGCTATACGGCCAGGACGGATGCTGAAGCCCTGCACCTGATGGGAAGATGGGAGCACACCTTTTCGCCGACCTCGGACATGGCCCTGAAGGTGTATTATGACCAGGGGAACTTCACGTATAATTATCAGGGAGAGCCCGTCGACCCGGATGATTCGCATAACCGGTACCGGTATTATGATATCGATTTCCAGCACAAGTTCAACCTGATGAGCCGCAACGATATTGTCTGGGGCGCTGAGCTCAGGATAGAAGATGACACGATGGGAGGGTTCCCCATGATTTCCTTCGCGCCTGCAAGCAGGACCGAAAAGTATTACAGCGGATTTATGCAGGATGAAATAACCATCGTTGAAAACAGGCTTTCTCTTACCGTGGGGTCGAAGTTCGAGTATAACAGCTTCTGTCATTTTCAGGCCGACCCCAGCGCGCGGCTGCTCTGGACGCCGCATCACCAGCATACCTTCTGGCTCGCCGTATCCCGGACCGCGCGAACAGATCTCAGGGGCGACCATGATCTAAACTTCACCGCAGGAACCCTGCCCAAGCCGGGCCAGTTTCACATCCTGCGGACCATGCTCCTTCAGGCACGCAACTACGGAAGCATAGACCCGGAAAAGCTCACCTCCTATGAGGCGGGCTACCGAGTGCAGCCGGCAAGCGCGTTTACGCTGGATATTACCGCCTTTGTCAATCATTACGACCAGTTCCTGACAACTGGAGATAGGGTCTATGTAGAAAGGCATCCCCGGTACTTTGTGCCCCATTACGACTATGTGAACAACATGGATGGAAAGTCCTGCGGCATTGAGGCTGTTGCCACCTGGCAGGCAGCCCCGTGGTGGAAGCTGCAGTCATCCTATACGCACCTGCACTTCAATCTTCATCCCGGCCCCCATGATGCCACTAATGAGGGTTTAAAAGAGCTCAACCCCAAAAACCAGTGTACCCTGCGCTCGCTCATAGATATCACGCGTGACATTGAGCTTGACGCGAACTTATATTTTACCGACCGCATCAGCGGGCAGGACCTGCGCAGCTATACCGATCTCATGGTGAGGCTCGGCTGGAGGCCCGTGAAGGGCGTTGAACTGTCGCTTGTGGGTGCGAACCTTCTACGGGAGGGCCACACGGAACTGATGATGGCCGACCGAAAGAATGAAATCAGAAGAAGCGTGATTGGAAAGGTTACGTGGACTTTTTAAATTCGGATTTTGGAATACGGATTGCGGATTTTATCTAAATAAAACAAAAATATTCATGGCAAACAGCTGTGCGCTTTCAATTAAATACCATAATTCGTACTATCTTTCTGTGCCTGCTGGCGGCAACCTGCTCCATGTGGCTGGCTGTACCCGTATGCTGCGCCCAGCCCAAGGCTGCGCCCGAGTATCAGCTGAAAGCAGCCTTTCTCTACAACCTGCTGCAGTTTATTGAGTGGCCTGAACAGGCATTTAAAGATGCCGGCAGTCCGCTTGTCATCTGTATCTATGACGACAAGGCCGCAGGCAGCGCCTTTGATTCCTACCGCAGTGAAAAAATCAGGAACAGGCAGCTCGTGTTCAGAAATTACGACGATATGCAGGCGGGCCTTGACTGCCACATCCTTTTTATCAACACGCAGGACAGAAAAGCGCTGGCTGACATTTCCGCCAGGGCGACCGGCCGCAGCATCCTGACGATAGGAGAGGCTGACGGGTGCGCACGGCTTGGCTGCATTATCAATTTTTTCACCGCCGAGAACAGACTTCGCTTTGAAATAAACCCGGAAGCTGCAAAAAGGGCGGGGCTTAAGCTCAGCTCGGAGATACTGAAGGTTGCAAGAATTGTTGCGGAAAAATAGCCTATGAACATTTTTAGAAACCTGTCAATTAAAGGCAAGCTGAAGCTTATCATCATGACCACGACGGTTGTGGCGCTGGTGCTCGCCTCCCTTGCCTTTCATGTGAATGACTATTTTGCATTTCAGAAAAAGATGACAGGCGATCTTGAAACCCTGGCGCTGATAACCGGCCTTAACAGTAGGTCGGCCCTGATGTTTGATGATCCGAAATTTGCTGAAAATGCGCTTGCTGCGCTATCCATAAAAGAGCATGTCGTATATGCCTGCATTTACGACTCAAAGGGTGCGCTTTTTGCCCAGTACCGCCGCCCGGGAAGCACCACCATCCTGCAGCCGCCGCTCCCGCAGGAGGACCGGCACTGGTTAGAAAGCGGCAACCTGCTGCTTTTCAAAAAAATCAGTTTTAACAACAGGCCATACGGCACCGTCTATATCCAGTATGACCGCAGGGAAATACGGGCGCAGATGAGCCAGTATCTGATAATCAGCCTTGTTATAATATCGGCCACCTTCTGCGTTGCGCTGCTGCTTTCGCTGATTTTTCAGCGCGTCATATCCGCCCCCATCCTGAGCCTTGCCGAAACGGCCCGCTGCATTTCACGCGACAAGGATTATTCAATCCGCGCTGAAAAGAGAAGCGTGGATGAAATCGGCATTCTCATCGACGGGTTCAACGAAATGCTTTCTGAAATTCAGAGCCGGGATGCCACGCTCGAGCAGCAGGTTGAATCCCGGACAATGGAGCTGCAAAAGGCCCGAACTGAAGCAGAAGGGGCAAACAGGGCAAAAAGCGATTTCCTTACAATCATGAGCCATGAAATACGAACGCCCATGAACGCAATCATCGGCATGACCGGCCTTGCCCTGGACACGCCGCTCAGCCGCGAGCAGCGCGGCTATGTCGAAGCCGTTCGCAGCGCATCAGACCACCTGCTGAACCTCATCAACGATATTCTCGATTTTTCCAAGATTGAAGCCGGCAGGCTTGAGCTTGAAGAGATACCTTTTGACCTGAACAAGCTGATCAACGATACGGTGGCGATCCTTGCCTACCAGGCGGAGCGAAAAGGCATTGCGCTGTCCTGCAGCGTTGATGCTGATGTGCCCTGCTGCCTGAAAGGCGACCCGCACCGGCTGCGGCAGGTGTTTGTCAACCTTATCGGAAATGCCATTAAGTTTACCCACGAGGGGGGCAGCATACGCGTACGGACACGCCTGGCCACTGAAGCCTCTGCCCATTCTGCCGCCGTCACTTCCCCTACCCGGGGTCCGCAATCCGCGCAGGGTGAAAGTTTTATCCTGGTTTCCATCACCGACACCGGCATCGGGATACCCGGGGACAAACTTGAAACAATTTTTGAAGGCTTCTCCCAGGTGGACAGCTCCTATCGGCGCAGGTATGGCGGCACAGGCCTGGGCTTGTCCATCAGCAGGCAGCTTGTCGAGATTATGGGAGGAAAAATCTGGGTTGAAAGCGAGCCCGACAAGGGAAGCACCTTTCATTTTTTCGTGGCCATGAAAGCTGCAACCCGTGAGGAGATTGCAGAACGCGAAGCGTGCACCGCCATTCCAAAGGATTTTGATCTGCAATCGCCGGTGCGCCCCCTGCGTATCCTGCTTGCCGAGGATTTTTATGTCAACCAGCAAATGATCAGGGCGCTGCTGGAAAAGCAGGGGCACACGGTTTCCGTGGTAGAAACCGGGAATCAGGCGGTTGAAGCTGTACAGCACAACGGGTTTGACCTCGTGCTCATGGATGTGCAAATGCCTGAAATGGACGGACTGGAGGCAACCAGGGAAATACGGCGCCGGGAATGCTCCATGCACACTGCAAAAGAATCCGGATTCGCACATCTCCCCATCATCGCGCTCACCGCCCATGCCATTAAGGGCGACCGAGAAAAATGCCTTGATGCAGGAATGGATGAATACCTTCCCAAGCCGGTTAGACCTGAAGAGCTTTTCTGCTTTATAGCAAAACTCACCCGCAACGCTGCGGAAAGCCGGTCGCACCGGAACGGCACGCACGCTGAGCCTGCGCACTATCTCAATGAAACGTATGCCCTGGAGCTTATGGGAGGTGATAGAAAGATACTTCTTGGCGTATGCGGTGCAATGATTCAAAAATTTCCCGAAGAGCTGGAAAAAATCGACCGGGCACTGCAGGACAATGATTTTAAATCTGCTGCACGCATCGCCCATGGGATAAAATCATCAGTGAAAAGTATCGGCGCGCAGGCTCTTGCCGCTACAGCATATCAGCTGGAACAGACCCTGGTATCGAATACCAAAAAAGATGCCGTCGAGTTTGTTGCATTGAAAGTCTCCATGCATGAGCTGCTGCTGGAGCTCAAGGAGTATGTGACACAGCAGGAACAAAGCGGGGCTTAAAATGGTTTTTGGAACATTTAGGGATCGCTGTTGAATTACTTGCATTATTTATGTTGCAGCCAGCGCCTTTGAAATAGCTGAGATCGAAAATCCTGCTCGCCGTACAATTTCTGTCAGAGGGATACCATAGTCAAACAGTTTTTTAAGCAATTCGTTTTCTCACCTGCGACACATCAAACTCCAGAGCAAATATTTCCTTTATGACCTGAACTGCCGGTCAAGGCTGCGGTACTGCACGGCCTCTGAGATGTGCTCGGCGCGGAGATGCTCTGATGCTTTAAGATCGGCGATGGCGCGGGCAGACAACCCGAGCTTGTTTATGGCGCGCTCTAGTAAGGCATGGCTTTTTTCATCAACCTGGCACCACGAGCGCAAATGGCTCCAGACAACAACCTTTCTTTACCACTCATCAAGCATCACATACAAATACCAGAATACACGCCGCACATCCGTCTTTAAATAACTGATATCCCAGCACCAGCACTGATTCCGCCTGGAAAGTCTGCGCCCTTTTGCTCAGGGGCCAGAATAAAAACTCTAGTTATAATTATTACCGCACCATATGCACTGACCCCGTGCAACCGCCGACTGACACGCGATAGTCTCCTTTGTCAAGCCTGGCACCGTCCATGCGCACTTTCATGAGCATAAACCGCTTCAGAAACACCCGAGTGTTCAGCGTCTCAATTGCATCGCTGTTCCAGGATACTTTCGTGCGCGCATTGAATGCCGCACATCTATCTCCAATTACCAACAGAAATCTGATCTTTTCTTTTTCGCCGATAAGCCAGCCGATGTTCTTGGGGATTATCCGCACCGAGCAGGCCGGAACGGTTGTCGTGGTGGTCGTTTGCCCGGGAGCCGTGGTAGTGGTTGATGTAACTGCTGTTGTCGTTGTGCTCGACACTACTGTTGTGGTTGGTCCAACGGTTGTTGTCGTTGGTGCAATAGTCGTTGTGGTCGGCGCAATGCTGGTTGTAGTTGTGGTCGGCGCAATGCTGGTCGTAGTTGTAGTTGGTGCGACGCTTGTTGTAGTTGTGGTCGGCTCAACGCTGGTTGTAGTTGTGGTCGGCTCGACGCTGGTCGTAGTTGTGGTCGGTGCAATGTTGGTTGTCGTTGTAGTTGGTGCGACGCTGGTCGTGGTTGTTGTCGGCTCGACGCTTGTTGTAGTTGTGGTCGGTGCAATGCTGGTTGTAGTTGTTGTCGGCTCGACGCTTGTTGTAGTTGTGGTCGGCTCAACGCTGGTCGTAGTTGTAGTTGGTATGACGCTTGTTGTAGTTGTGGTTGGTACGACGCTCGTAGTGGTAGTTGTTGTCGGCTCGACGCTGGTCGTGGTTGTTGTCGGCTCGACGCTGGTCGTGGTTGTTGTCGGCTCGACGCTG
>CAIWCT010000397.1 GCA_903911225.1 uncultured delta proteobacterium | reverse complement strand
TTTTTCTGTAGAGTGATGTTCTGCCAATTTGGAGCATCTGCGCGGCCAGAGCGCGGTTATTGCCCGTGTCCTGGAGCGCTTTTACCAGCAGTTCCTTTTCTGCAAGGTCGGTGCTGCGCGATAAAGTATGCCGCAGGCCTTCCTCATGGTGCGAAGAGGGTTGTTTTACAGAGGTTGCTTTGTCGGTGATTTCAGGCGGCAGGTCTTCGGGCAGAATGGTCTCGCCCTCACATAGAATTATGGCCCGCTCGATAATATTTTCAAGCTCGCGAACATTGCCGGGGTACTTGTATTCCAGCAGCAGCCTCATCGCATCGCGCGATATTTTAATCTGCCTGCCGGGCCTATTTTTCTGCATGAGAAAGTTGATGAGCAGCGGTATGTCTTCGCGCCTTTCCCGCAGGGGCGGCAGCTTAATCGTGACAACATTAATCCGGTAATAAAGGTCTTCACGAAAATTTTTTCGCCGCGTTTCTTCCAGCAGATCTTTATGCGTTGCCGCTAGTATGCGCACATCTATTTTGATGGAGCGGTTATCTCCAACGCGTTTAACTTCACGTTCCTGTATGGTTCGCAGCAGCTTCACCTGCATGTCGAGCGGCAACTCCCCGATTTCATCAAGAAAGATAACGCCGCCGTCGGCTTCTTCAAAAAGACCTTTTTTGTCCCGGATGGCGCCGGTAAAAGACCCTTTGACATGACCGAAAAGCTCGCTCTCCAGCAGGTTTTGCGGAATAGCGCCGCAGTTGAGCACCACGAATGGCGTGCCTTTCCGCGGGCTTAAATTGTAGAGTGCATGGGCGATCAGTTCCTTACCCGTACCGCTCTCTCCCTGCAGCAGCACGGTGCTTTCTGTTTCGGCAACTTTGCTCATGAGGCGAAAGATTTTTTGCATGGCAGGGCTTTTGCCCACGATGTTTTCCGGGCCGTAATACTCGATAATCTCTTTTTGCAACATCCTGATCTGCTGCTGTTTTTCAATAAGTTCATTCTGAAGCCGCTCTTTCTCGGAAAGATCATGAATGTTGCGGATAAATCCTGTTATGTCCCCCTGCTTGTTGCGTAAAAGTGAAATATTTACCTCGGTGGGGATGAGACGGCCGTCTTTGCGTTTAAAAAATTGCCTGAAGCCGTAAATTTCTCCATTTTTAAACAGGCTGTCGATCATGGTTGCCATATCAATAAAATACTGTTCGTCGATGGTGACGGTGCCGTCGATTGCAAGCGGATAGGTCCCAATGTTCGGGGCAACCATGGTGATCATCTGATTGATGAGTTCGCGTTCTGTGTATCCCACAAGCCTTTTAAATGAGGCATTTGAGCCGATGATAAGACCCGCCGGACTTGTCACCAGAATACCGTCGATGGCGTTTGAAAGAACGCTCTCGATATACTCTCGCACGCTGATGAGGTCTTTCACCAGATACCGGCGCATCTCCTGCGTCAGTTCGATATTTGTATCCTGTTGCAGATCCTGTTCGATATTGCCCATAACTACGGAAAGGGCATAGTCCGTAGCCTTGTTTTTTTGAATGTCGATTATAAGATAGAGATAACCGGCGGTTTCAATCCCGCCGGAAAGCTTGAGGTCCAGACGCTGCTGCAGTATGGTGATGACGCGGCCGTCGCTGGTGATAAAAGCATCCTCATGCAGTCCATGAAAGTGCTTTTGCTTTACTTCATAAATAAGATAGCCTGCACTGCTCAGGCTGCCGCCAGCCTGATTGTCGGGCCGTTCCGCCCAAAGCTTGCCCTTATAGGCCCCGAGCAGTTCTGCTCTATTATATCCCAGAGCTTCGTGCAGGTTGTCCGACACAGCGATGATGGTATTGTTTGCATCGCACACAATGCTCCAAATTTCAGGATCAAGCAGGGCCGAGCATTGCTGCGGCGGCATGAAACGGTAGCACTGGCTGTACAGGCGCTGCAGATCCTCAGGCGCTGCCAGCGTGATGCCATCGTGAAATGTGGTCATAACGCTTTCGATAAGTTTTTTATGCTCCTCTAGCCGTTCATCAAGCTTAATTTTTTCCTGTAAAAGCCGTCTGAAGTCTTCAATGTAATCGACTTTTGTATCAAAAGCTTGAAATGACATGGTGTTTTCTCCTGTATCACTGGGGAAACCTTCTTGATATTACTTTGTTTTTACTATTTTTTTTTACCTCTGGCAAGTTTTATGTATCATAGCTGAAACGTTCCACTGGTGAAACATATAAATATAAAGCAATTTCAATGGTTTGAATGTTTTTATATGGTTCAAGTGTTCCAAAGCGAAAAAAAGGAACATTGGTGTTTTAGAAAAAGCAAAGTAATTTCAGTACCTTTAAGTATTGTTTGAATATGGCACAGGTATTGTATGTAATCAGCATAATAAGTTCGCTAATTTAATTTCATCAAAAGTAATAAAACCCTAACTAAGGAGCTGCAAATGGACGTAAAAGAAGTCAATGATGATCTGTATAATCTCGATAGTTCACCAGTGGTGAAGAAGCGCTATCTTAAGGTAGTGCAATCGGCGAAACAAAGGCTTAAATACTGCGTCAACAATCAGTGGAAAGATTCTAAAACCACGAAGTATATGCCCATAACCGACTCCAGCACGGGTGAGATCATTGCTGAAGCCCCCTGCTGCACCAAGGAAGAGGTTAATGACGCAGTGGCAGCCGCAAAGGCAGCTTACGTAAAATGGAGCGTTACCCCGGTTCAGCGCCGCATCGCCGTCATGTTCCGCCTGAAGACCCTGATGGATGCACATCTTGAAGCCTTGAGCCTCAGCTGTTCAAAAGAGCTCGGCAAGAACCTTGATGAATCCCGCGGCGACGTGCTTAAGGCAATCGAGGTTATGGAATGCGCCTGCGCAACACCATATCTCATGCAGGGCGATTCACTGCTGAACGTTGCCGGCGGCCACGACACGGTCATGTACCGTGAGCCCCTCGGCGTATTTGCCGGTATCGTGCCGTTCAACTTTCCGGCCATGATTCCCTGGGGCTGGATGATTCCCTTCTGCATCAGCTGCGGAAATACCTTCGTGCTGAAGTCGGCAAGTCTGACCCCCATGACCTCAATGCGCATTCTTGAGCTTGCCATCGAGGCAGGTCTTCCTCCGGGAGTTGTAAACCTTGTAACCTGCAGCCGCAATGAAGCAGACCTGCTGCTTGAGCATCCCGATGTGCGCGGCGTCTCTTTCGTCGGCTCCACCTCCGTTGGCCTGCACATCTACTCAACCGCCGCCAAGAACGGCAAACGCGTTCAGTGCCTGACTGAAGCAAAGAACCATGCCCTTATCCTTCGCGATGCGTCAATGGAAGCTGCGGCAACCCGTATCGTCAACTCGACCTTTGGCTGCGCAGGCATGCGATGCATGGCTCTGCCCTGTCTGGTTATCGAAGAGGGCGGCAAGGAAGAGTTTATGCATCATTTCATGAATCTGGCTAAATCACGCATTGTGGGCTGCGCCTATGATCCAAAGACTGATGTCGGCGCTCTGGTTTCCGCAGAACATGCGCAGTTTGTAAAGAACTGGAT
This sequence comes from uncultured delta proteobacterium, assembly GCA_903911225.1. Taxonomy (GTDB): domain Bacteria; phylum Desulfobacterota; class WTBG01; order CAIYCZ01; family CAIRTM01; genus CAIWCT01. Next base: position 867 of record CAIWCT010000397.1, on the reverse strand, counting down.
CAATACGGCTGAGAAGGAAGGTGGCAAAATCCTGCTTGACGGCCGCAATGTTAAGGTGCCTGGTTTTGAGAACGGCCACTTTGTCGGACCCACGGTTGTTGACAATGTGACCGAGGCCATGACCTGCGGTCAGCAGGAAGTATTCGGCCCGGTTACCTTTATCAAGACCTGCAAGGATTTCGAAGACGGCATCACCCAGATGAACAGAAACGAGTTTGCCAATGGCTCGGCCATTTTCACCGAGAGCGGCTACTATTCACGAGAGTTCGTGTTCCGCACCCATGGCGGCATGGTCGGCGTGAATGTCGGCATTCCCGTTCCGGTTTCCTATTTTCCGTTCTCCGGCCACAAGAATTCATTTTTCGGCGACCTGCACTGCATGGGCCGCGACGGCGTGCAGTTCTATACCGAATCAAAATCAGTTACCTACAAGTTCTTGTCCGGCGGAAAGCAGGGCAAGGTCAGCACCTGGGAAGGCACCATGGCGCGCGAGAAGTAGAATTTCTTTATAATGTAGCTCAAAAAGCCCGGGATGATTTTTCGTTCCGGGCTTTTTGATTAATATCCAAGGATTGTGCTGAGAATAAGATTTTAATCTGCAACATCAGCCATTTAGAAAGAGTGTCTTTTTTTAACCTAATGAAGAGAATATGTTGTGGTAGCGGGATAAAACCTTGACATATAAGGGGTTTTATTTTATAAATTTACGATTATTTTTCCCTACTCGAATATACATCTGGCTCGCTTATATTGAGACGAAGTAATATCCCGGATGTATCAATATACATAAAGTCATGGCTTCGCCGAAGTATATGGCGGAGAGGGTAGTAAAAGCGCTACACGTATAATGTAAACAGGAGGAACAAC
>CAIWCT010000396.1 GCA_903911225.1 uncultured delta proteobacterium | reverse complement strand
GAGGAACTCACCTACGAGGGTTATGGCCCCGGCGGTGCTGCTGTGATGGCCGAGGTGCTGACCGACAATAAGAACAGGGCTGCTGCAGAGATCCGGCATGTTTTTTCGAAAAACGCCGGGAACCTTGGTGATACGGGCTGTGTCGGCTGGATGTTTGCCAGAAAGGGCACGATCGTATATGAGAAGGGCACAGTCGACGAAGAGAAGCTTATGGAAATTGCTCTTGAATGCGGCGCCGACGATGTGACCGAGGATGAGAGCACTATCATCGTTCAAACTGACCCTAAAACATTTTATGCGGTCAAGGATGAGATCGACAAGCGAAAGGATCTTCCTGCCTATGTTGTTGCCGAAATTTCTATGATTCCGCAGAATACCGTGAAGCTTATAGGCAAAGAAGCCGAGCAGATGCTGCGGCTCATGGAGGCGCTTGAGGATTCCGACGATGTGCAGAATGTGTATTCCAATTTCGACATTCCCGATGAAATGATGAATGGGTAAATCAAATCTGTTTATGTAACAAAAGCCCTTTGCAGGCCTGTGTGTCTTCAAAGGGCTTTTTTTATTGCAGCACGTGAAGTTTATGGCGTACGTTTCGCAAAATTCGAGACAGGTTCTTGTTTTTAGATAATCCATAAAGCCTGTAGAAATTCAGCAAGTTATAAATATTTTCGCTATACGTTTCTCAAATAATTAGAAACTCTTCTTTTCCCCATTTTGTCAAACCCTGTTCGTGTATCTCAACCACCTTAAATTACATGATTATTTTTAATAGATAAAAGTTGGCATTTATATTGTATAGGATAAAGACAGGGCAGAGATGTGAAGTGCTAATGGAGTTCTTCCCCGTGAAAGCAATTTCATTTACCAATAAGATATATTTTGGTACCTATGAGGTAAATCTTCTACAACAGCCACTGAGCGGTTATAATGAGCGCACAGGGCGGATGCTGCTCTGGCTCAACAACGATATTTAAAGCATATAACAAAATATAAGTAGATAGTTGTAAACAAAGGGTGTGAGGGGGGAAGTGAATTAAGACACAATAAAAATGTTATGAAAGGATTAGAATCATGATGCCAAGTGAACTTAGCCTCTATTATACCAATCCGACCTTTATAGTCCTCACACTGCTGTCACTGTATTCGGTAACCGTTATGATTAACCAGGCATATTACCTGTTTTTAAACAGGGAAGAGATGCCCGAGCTTTTGCGTTTGCTTGAGGCCGGCCGGGACGGATACAAGGACCTTGTTTCTTTCATAAAAGCAAAGGAGACGCCCCACCGCCGGCTGATCAGGGCCGGGCTCAAGCATATTGCTCAGCCCGTTGAAGCCCTCAGCGCCCTTTTAAACGAAGAGACAAAGGGGCTCCGGTGGGAGGCTGAGCACCGGCTTGCAGCGCTCGGGACGATTGCAAACATTGCTCCCTTCATCGGCCTGTTCGGAACTGTGATCGGTGTTATCCGCGCATTTGAGGCGATCTCGGTTAAGGCAAGCGCGGGCCCCTCGGTTGTTGCAGGCGGCATTGCCGAGGCGCTTATTTCAACCGCTGCAGGCCTTTTTGTTGCCGTGCCTGCTGTTATCGCCTACAACTACTTTCTGAAGCGCTCCCGCAGGCTCGGCCTTGAGCTTGAGCATATTTCAACGATTATCGCCCTACAGGGGGGTAAATAAGTATGCATATAAAAATTACAAATGAAACGCCTTTTCTCAGCGAGATCAATATGGTTCCCTTCATTGACGTTGCGCTTGTGCTGCTGATCATTTTCATGATCATTACTCCGGTCATGGTGATGAACTCAATTCAGGTGCAGCTGCCGCAGTCCTCGTCGGTAAATCAGGTGCCGACAAAAAATATTATTATTACCGTAAAGCCCGATGGAACTGTGTTTCTCAACAATGAGCAGGTAACTCAGGGGCTGCTCACCGATAAAATAACGCTGCTCATGGAGCAGCATCCCGAGTGCGCCGTTATTTATGCCGACCGGCAGGTTGCAGTCTCACTGCTTGTGGATGTGATAGATCAGATTGAGGCGGGCGGCATGCACACTATCAGCCTGACAACCGAGCGCCGGCAGCAGGCCCAGCCGGCAACCCAGGGCGATCCCCGGGACGCCAACAATTCATAAAGGAACTGCTATCATGCATCCCGGCACAACAACGGGCCAACCCCTTAAGCCGCTGCGATCATTTGCGCTGTCCTGCTGCCTTCACGCAGTGATTCTGTTGGCGCTGTGCAATCCAAACTGGGCCTTTCTACGCAGTCACGGCGAGAATGAGCCTCCGGCCATATCCATAATCGCCCAGAAGCAGAACCAGTTTCTCTTCCAGCCCGCCATTGCACCGCAGGCACTCGAAGAGTTCAGGGTCAAGGGCACGGATGCCTTTGACGAGCTGAAGGCCGAAAAAAATCAGGACAACCCTCTGCCGAAACTTGAATCATATGCAGCGGTTCCTGATGTTAAATTTACACCTGATATACAGGTGCGCGAGGATAGCAACCTTGCTGGAGCTCCAACTCTTGACCGCTCGCTTCTTGCCGGACCTAAAGGCCCAACAGACAGCATCGGCTCACAGGGTTTGCCATTCTACGGGGCGGGCGAAAAATTTTCAGGGTCATTTGCACGGGATATTCAGGGCGTGCGGAAAATGGGCCTTGATATCGTTTTTGTTTTTGACGCGACAAGCAGCATGGCTGAATTTCTCCGGCAGGTGAAGATAAAGATAGCAAACCTGGTCATGTCGTTCAAGACCCTTGTGCCCACAACACGCATCGGCCTTGTGGCATACCGCGACAGAGGTGATGACTTTGTGACAAAAGCATATCCCCTCACCCACAAGACCCAGCAGTTGCAGTTGTTTTTGAAGGGCATTGACCCCGTGGGAGGCGGCGATCTGGAAGAAGCCATGGACGAGGGGGTTCGTGTCGCCATCAACGAGTTTAACTGGGATAAAAGTTCAAAAAAGATAATCCTGATTATCGGCGATGCCCCCCCGCACAAGCAAGATATGCAAAAAACAATTGATCTGGTTGAAAAGTTTAGAACTCAGATGGGCGGCATGGTGGCAACCCTTGATACAAGTGTCCAAAGCAATCTGCCCTCGGCCCCAGGCGTAAGCCGCTCTGTCATGCCGCAGTTCAGGCAGCTTGCCGAGGCTGGAGGCGGTGAGTGCGCGCGCATGGTTGATGAAGAAAAGGTAATAAAGCAAATGGTCGTGCTTGCTTTTGGCGCAAAATGGGAATCTTATCTCGATGAGTTTTTAAAAAATTTATAACAAAGGGAAAAACTTGGAATGAACAGTCCTGCTGCAGCGTTCATAAGGGCTATTGCCTTAAGCATTTTTATAGTGCTCTGCCAAGGCGCCTGGTCGGCGGCAGTTTCTGGTGATGTGAGCAGCATAAACATCGAGCGGTTGGGCTCGCTTTCAGAAATTAAAAGCGCTTTGAGTGTGCTTGAGTCCGGCTTTGCAGGGGTGAAGGCCCAGAACACTCTGGCATTTGATCTGCAGAAGACGCTGGCAGTAAAATCCGGGGAATGCATCTCGCGTCTTGTCGAGTTGAGCCAGGCGGCTGATATGAAGCAGGCTGCACAGAAAGAGGGCTTTGCTGCTGCTTTTCAAAAAAACGGTGAGCTGCTGCGCGGTATGGCAGCCTATAACCAGACGCGCATTGACACGGTGCTGGAGGAGCGGCCCGGCAGCGCGGAAGATAAAAGCGCCTTTTTCGCCTCCACAGAATGGCGACAGTCGCAGTATCTAATATCACTTGCAAGCTACTGGCTGGGGTGGAACGGGTATTACGGCGGCATTCTTTTTCCGGAGTATACAACCTCTCGATCGAATCTGCTGGAAGAGGCGATATCCGGGTTTTCACGCGCTATGATGGATTTTCAGGAGCAGTCTGTTGTCAACCGAAGCCTGTTTGGCCGCGCGCTCTGCCTCAAAGAGCTTGGGCGCCCGGAGAAAGCGCAGCAGGAGCTGCAGTCGCTGATGGCAAAGCTGTCGCGCGATGATGTGCTGTACAGCCAGGCAGGCTATGAGCGTGCGTTGATCAGCTATCAGTCGGGGAAAAAGGAGCTTGCCTCAAAACAACTGCGGGAGCTGCAGGAGGGTGCACGTCCCGGTGCCACGACGCAGGCAGTAAGGGAGAAAATCAAAAACCTGCAGACAACCATTGCCCTTGGCATTGCAGAGAAAAAGACGGCTGCTCAGGGCAGCGGGGGCAAAGAATCATACCGTGATACGGTGCGTGAACTTAAAAAAATCGCTGAGGCTGATCCTCTACAGGCGGCCATACTGTACCGCTATGTTTTTGAGCATGCCACAGATCTTGCCGATCTGCCTGATACAGAGCTCGGGTGCATGGGTGCGATGGGCCTTGCCGACTGGTATTTTGATAAAAAGCAATATGACAAGGCAATCGAGCATTACCGGCGCCTGTACAGCTCTTCTGACGGGGCTATCAAAAGCCATTTTGATGATGTCTGCTTTCGGCTGGCTTATTGTCTGTCGCAGAAGCAGCAGTGGCAGGAAGCGTTTTCCTGCCTTGAGACCTTGTTTGAAAAATTCCCAAAATCATCATTTGGCGGCAAGGCAGCCTGCCTCTACTACGCGGTTGCCGCACGCCTGTATAAAACAAGCCCGGCTGATGCAACCTATAGCCGCTACATCAAGGCTGCTGAGTGCTACGTGAAAAACTGCCCTGATGCGCAGGATAAAAACGAAGCGCATTTTCAGCTTGGGCAGTATTATCAGCATAAAAATAAGACTCCGGAGGCCCTGCAGGAATTTTCGCTTGTTAAAAACGATTCATCCCATTTTGCCGAGGCGCAAAAGGCAGGACGCGCAACTGAGACTGACAGGCTTCAGGCAAACAGTGAAAAGCTTGAGGAGCTTGAACGCCAGGGTAAGGGGAAATCAGATGAGGCTCTGCAGCTGTACCGGGAAACTGTCAAACAGGCAGAGCAGTGGTACAAACAGACAGGAACTAAAACCGATTCTGCCGGGAGCATAGACAGTGATTCTCACCTGGTATGCCTGCTGGCGCGGCTGTACGTGCGCGGTCCTGAAACGGATTACAAAAAGGCGCTGCCGCTGCTCGTGAACTTTGAGAGCAGGTTCCCGATCACCCGGCAGCGTGATCTTTTGTACGGCATGGTAAAAAAGCTGCGCCTTGAATGCTACCTGCAGTTGCATATGCTTGCTGAAGCAGAGCGCGAGATTGGCGCTATCGCCGGTGCTCCCTCTCTTGACCGGGAGACAGTGTCGTTTGTGCTTGATCTGGCTGACAAATATTACACGAGTGCAAAGGACAGAGGCGATGCTGCAGGGGCTGCAGAGGATGCGCGTACTGCGCTTACCATTTATAAAAAGCTGAGCAGCAGTATTGCTGCACATGACGCGTTCAGGGATCTTGCAGCACCTGTTGACATGCGCCTTGCCGAACTGTACGCCATGACCGGTCAGCCTGAACAGGCGGCAGCCATATACAGCAAAAGGCTTGAGCATGACCCCGCATCCGCAGAGGCAATATATAAACTGGGCCTTATCTATGAACAGCAGAATAAGTGGCAGGATGCCTTCGACACGTGGCTGCGGTTTTCAAAAGGCCTGGCACCGGGAAGCACGCAATGGTTTGAGGCGCGCTACAGGGAGGCTGATATGCTGTCACGGCTTGGCAAGCAGGCTGATGCCTGCCAGGTGATAGGAGCAACAAATACCAGGTATCCTGATTTCGGAAATGGCGACTACCGCCAGAAATTCGTGGAACTTGCCGCCAGAATATGCGGCAGTAAGACCGAAGCGGAGCCGGTAAAACCCTGAATAGTGCCATCTCACTGGGCGTTTTAGAGCATTTTTCTTTTTGTTGTAACCGTCTGCACAGGTGCGTTTTTGATTCGTTTGCCCGTGCTAAATTCTCGCAAGAGCAACCGGCAATGATGGCAGGGCAATCGCTCGAACCGCACGGGCGGCACTCACCAAAAGCTCACCTGTGCGAATATGGCTATG
>CAIWCT010000395.1 GCA_903911225.1 uncultured delta proteobacterium | reverse complement strand
TAAATTAATCGGGGACAGGCTTGAACCTGCCCCAGTTTGACGGACACTTCAAAAAGGATACAATAGAAGTGGAAGGAGTGTCCAATGAGAAAAAGAACACCGTTTAGCAGAGAGTTCAAGCTAGAAGCACTACGCCTGCTTGAAGAAGGGAAGAAACCAGTAGCCGACCTAGCCCGAGAACTAGGCATCAGAAGAAATCAGCTGTACAAATGGAAAGAGCAGAAGGATAAGCGAGGCAGTGAGGTATTTCCGGGGCCTGGTCGGCGGGTCGGGAACAGCGCAGAAGCCGAAGAAATTACTCGGTTAAAGCGGGAGCTGGCCCAGGCGAAAGAGGATACTGAAATCTTAAAAAAAGCCGCAGCGTTCTTTGCGCGGGAGCTGAAATAAAGTATCAGTTTATCAGATCGCAAAGAACGCGGTATAAATTGGTTGTATTGTGCCGGGGTTTAGAGGTTTCACGCAGTGGCTATTATGATTGGCTGGGCAGGCCGGAAAGCCCTCGTGCCGTTCGACATCGCCGTTTAGTGGCAAAGATACGGCAGGCCCATATAGAAAGCAGGCGCATCTATGGAGCTCCCCGTATACGCGATGAACTGGTTGATCAGGGCGAACGGGTCGGAAAAAACACGATAGCCCGATTAATGCGCAAGAACGGCATTCAATCAAAGGTGCACAAAAAGTTTGTTGTTACAACAGATTCCAGAAAAACCAAAAGGCCGGCAAGCAACATATTGGCGGGAGCATTCACTGCCGAGAAGCCGAATCAGAAATGGGTATCAGACGTAACATTCGTCCCGACACGAAAGGGATGGCTTTACCTGGCAGCGATTATGGACCTGTGGTCCCGCAGAATCATCGGCTGGTCCATGGGGGATAAAAACAGTACTGAATTGATCGGAGATGCTTTGAAAATGGCTGTTCAGCAACGCAGGGATATAGAAGGCGTAGTACTGCATTCTGATCAAGGTGCCCAATATGCATCAGGTGCTTATCAGCAGTATCTGCGCGATTTTAGGATCGTCTGCAGCATGAGCAGGAAAGGCAATTGCTGGGATAATGCGGTAATGGAGAGCTTCTTTCATTCACTCAAAACAGAATGGGTGGTTTTTGAGGATTACAAATCTCGAGCAGAAGCCAGAAGCAGTATTTTTAGCTATGTTGAGCTTTTTTACAATCGCAAGCGCAGGCATTCATTTTTGAAAAACAAAAGTCCTATGGCTTTTGAAAATACCTGGATGCCGCTTAACTAGGTCGTCCGAAAAACTGGGGCAAGATCATCCATAAATAAATGAATAACTTTATTTGCTTCCCCTATTTTTATAAAAAGGGGACGGTTCTATTTAATAGTTAGTCCCCTTTGGGACCTTAACTATTCAGGGCCAGTATCAGCCAAAGCTTTTATTTGATTAAAGTAAGCATTGATTTCGGATTTAGTGATTGTAAAATGAATCATATCAACCAATACACCCTTCCCAACTCTGATTTCATTATTTTCATATTTTTTAGAAAAATTTTTTAAAGGATTTACTGCGTACTCTGTTTTTAATTCATTAATTTTTGCTACTACAGCCAAGCCATTTTTTATACCAAATGCTTCGAAATAATCAGGGCGCCCATCTAACAGAATGTCTATCCTATGCTTAGGGCAAGCAACCAATATCTTAAGATCTGTATG
>CAIWCT010000394.1 GCA_903911225.1 uncultured delta proteobacterium | reverse complement strand
TCAGAAAGCCTCCGGTCAGTAAAAAACCAGATTGTCAGCGGAAAGAGAGCCAGAAACGTGATGGCACTTTCCTTTGAAAGCAGGGCCAGGCCATAGCAGACAGCAGCTCCTGCAAGCCAGCCCCGGCGCGGGCATTCGAAAAAGCGCCACAGGCCGTACAGGGCAGCGGTAAAAAAAAACAGGGCCAGTATCTCATCAAGGCTTTTGATGTTTGCCACGGCCTCGGTATGCACGGGATGAGCCATAAACAGCAGCACTGACGCGGCAGCAAGCCCGGCTGGGCAGCCGGCGAGAATGCGCCGCCAGGTGATCCATAAAAGCCATCCTGTCAGGCCGTACATCAGAACATTAAAAAGGTGGTAGATGCCGGGCCGGTCGGGCGCAACCTGCCAGAGAAGCGCAAACACGGCACGCGGCAGGGGGCGGTACATATGAATAGCCTTCGAAAAATCGCCAGGGGTTTCATAGCCGAAGTAGTATTGGGTCGTAAAAATAGCCGGAATGTTTTTGATGCCACCCCGTATCAGGCTGTTTTTCGTAGTAACGCTGTAGTCGTCATAGCAGTAGTCATGCCCGAGCGTGCCGGCATACAGGAGCAGCCCGAGGGCTGCAGCCAACAGGCCGATATAGTTATACCACTGACCGTGCCTGGCCGCTTGTGAGGGTGCTGGTGCAGTAGGCCTGCCTGCGGCGCTGAACTTCACAGCTTGTTTCTTTTTACCTGACATCGCATCCTTTCTCCGGCGGCATGTTGAAGGATAGCCGCCATCAGGCTGATAGTTTGCCAAAGCAGTGCTGGTAGGATGAATACTATGAAGAAATGATTAAGCACAGACAACTTCGCCCGTCAATGGGAAAAATGCTGCTGCGCGGGATATGCAGGCGAGGGACTCGCCGAACTGATGGGCGTGGAGCGCGATGACGACACGGTGATCAGTTATGACCTGTATCTGAGAATTCCCCGTTGAGCAGGGACGCAACCTTCCGACTCATCGGCCGCGGCGGATTGGGAATGACAATTGGGCTATACCATTAAAAAAACCACTCCAGGCAAGCCGCGTTCTCCCCAGGCCTCAAACTTAAGTAAAATACTTTTCCGAATTTGCAGCGATCCGCTCCAGCGACATGCCGAAGTTGTATGAATCACTACCGTGGATGATCCTGTGGTCGGTGGTAATATGTAAATCCAGTATATCTTTGATCACCAGCAGGTCGTTATCAAGAACGGGCTTTTTGAAAGGGCCGCTGGCATGAATGCGCGGCGTGTTGTTCGGTGTCGTTTTGATATCCTTAACCATGGTAAAGTTTGCCGGTGTGGCATAGTTGTGAACCACAAGAATGATATTGGCCGTGAGATCCCGCTCATAGATGGTTTTAAAGGCGAGCCGCTGCCCGATTACCCGGTACAGGCAGTAGCGATAGCAAAGCCTGGTAAAAAAATCAACCACTGGATTCGGCGGCGAGGAACAATCGATCTTTGCCTGCGCGATTGCCGCAAACAGCTCCTGCTGCACATCATGCAGGGATTTTTTATGAGGGTTTTTCATGACGACATTGGTTGCAATATCCCTTTCGGGCATGTAGACCAGATTGGCGATATGGATATCCTCAAGCTGGTAGATGCTTGAGCCAAAAACAATTTGATTGAAGCGCGGATTTTCTTCTATCGCGTGTGCAATGAGCTTAATCAGCACCGGGGTCAGCAGTATATGCCGCTTGCTGGCCGACCCGGCAGTTTTTACCCACTGCCGGCAGGGGCCAATATCAATCTGATAGTTCAGGGAGGCATACGGGTCGTGTGCCATGAGCAGCGCATCCAGGATTTCGCTCCTGAAGGATCCGATTTCCCGTCTTGTGAGCTTTCTCATTCTGAGACGGCTGAGGGGTTTCTTAATGAATGTATGCATCCGGGCTGCTCTACCCTTCCATCCTGATACGGTGTTGATTTTTTATTGTGCAAAAGCAAGCTCGAGTTATATGTACTGTCTGCACAAACATTTGTCAATTATCCTGAGGCGCAAGCATGAAGCCTCCTTGAATGCCTGCATTGCCCTGCCTGCTCACGCTGTGTGCCTCGGTGCTGTTTTTTTCAAACAGGCAATTCTTCCAGCATCTGCTCAATAAACTCTTCCAGGCTTTGGCCTGCGGCACAAGGCACGCCGGCGGAAAGTGTCAGGTTATTCCCATAGCCGCTAAAGCCCATATAAAGAACCGGAGGATAAACCACGGGCGGCAGTATCCAGCCCGTGGCGGGATGGCCGTCAAATAAAACAGACTCGGGCTGTATCATGCCAAGATTCGTGAGCCCGCTGGGGTAATTCCTGCTTGAGATTCTTTCCTGCAAAAGCTTCTCACCGGCCTGTACCATAAAGGCATAAGGCGCCAGGCCGGCCAGTGGCACCGTGCACAATTCGCTCAGCCCGACCCAGCCGGATTTCTTGCGCCGGGTTATTGCGCTGACCCGTGATAGAGTGGCTCCGAAGTTATTGCCCGGATCTCTGCCCAGGTTTATATGTTCATAGGTGCTCAAATTGCAGATCCCTTCCGCCTTGCCTGAAGGGATATACCAGCGCCGCAGGTCCACCGTCGTCTGGATTCTCAGCGCAGCCTTTCCGTCCCAGGCTTCTTTTTTCAGCAGCGCCCGGTAAAAAGCTGCAATCATCAGGTCATTGACGGTTGCCTGATGCTGCCTGCCATAGTCTGCAAGGTGTGTAACAAGCCCGGGTGCAAGATGCCGGATCACAAATGTAAACGGCGTTGGCGGCCCCACCGGAACCTGCAGGGCATGGGATATTTTCGGGATTTGATAGGACAGCGTGGTGCGGAGAAAAAGGAAAAGCAGCACCGGGTAAATATACCATGGCAGATGCCGCATAATCTGTCCGAAGTGGCGTGCGCCGTGAATATTTGGCCGGGGCTCGTAATCGGGATTTTTTGAAAGCTGCGTATAAATATGGGATAGCTGCGCGACTATATCATTGAGCCCGCCTGCATCGCATACCTGGTGGGTAACCTTTACAAGCAGCCGGTCACCGTCTGCTGCGCGCAGCAGACAGGCACTTATTTGCGGCCCCCGGCGACTGTCAATCGGCCTGTTTCTGAAGCTGTCAAATTCACAAGGGTTCGAGGCTAGGCAGAACATTTCCGGCCATGGTCTTTCGAGGCGCTTCCAGAAAACCTTTTTCTTCTCTGTGACCAGCCTGCAGCCCAGAATCGGCTGGGCATCAAGGAGAAGCTCCAGTGCGCGCGCAAGCCGCTGCGCGTCAAGCCTGTGCTCAAAGCAAAGCTCCATCTGCAGCATAAAATCGGCAATGCCCACATCCTGCCCGCTGGATATTATTTTATCCAGCGCCGCTGCAGGGAAACGGTCAGGAATTTCTATCATATTTTTTTTACTATTCGGGATGATTGGCGCTCCTATCCATTTTTAAACAAGAATGCATAGACCGTTCATCGTCACATGGTGCATGCGCAGCACCACATTGCACGCACGGATTAATGCCGGATCATATAAAGGCGCATTATCAGGCATGTACCCCTGGCGTGGCAATCTGCTTTTGACGCACCAATAATAATGGCGCCTGCCCGAGCAGCAGCGTTGCGGGCCTGTCAACCGGGCCGCACAGAAAGCTGTGCAGCAAAACCTGGTGCTGCCCCAGACGGAAAATGCCGCGCAGCCCCTCAAACCGCATTGCCCCAATGGGGCAGACGCCCATGCCGAATTCAGCCTGATGGTCCATGAGCAGCTGGCCGATAGAGCCAGCCTCAAGCATGGCAAGCTGCAGCGCCTGGCTTCCAAAGAGCGGCTCCAGCCTGTTCATGTCGGCTATGCAGAAAAGGCTGAAACCGGCTTCGGCAAAATAGGCTCGGTTGCGGGGGAAATGGGCCTGCCGCAGATCGGATGCAGGCGAATTACCCACTTTGCAGAGCTTGTGATGTTCCGGATCATAGCGGTAAATGCCCTCCGTCAGCTGCTCTATGGCGCCGGGCTGCACATAAAGATAAATATTCACGCCATAAGCATCAGCAGTTGAAGGATACAGCGCGGCGGCTTTTCCATCAAGCTGCTGCCGCTTCAGCAGGGCCATGAATTTTGAAAAAGCGGCAAACGCCACAGGCCGCTGCGCAAAGCTGCGCTGTGTCGAGCGCAGCACATAGTGATTGTGTAAAAAACCAACCGGCTGCAGAGATACGGCCTTGTGCCCCTCCGGGAACCTGCGCAGATGCGGCTGCGAGCTGTGCAGTTGCTCATGCTCCTGGGGGGTCAGGGCATTGAGGCAGTCAAGCCTGCCTATGGCAACAGCCTTCAGGCAATCCCAGTCGGGAGCAGGGCCGGCAAAGTGCTCGACAAACAAGGCCGCGCTGGCTTCAGACGCAGGAGCTTCAGTCCTGCCGCCGTCAGGTCCCCCGGCCAGACAGCACATAAAAAGATGGGTGTCGTCAAGGCTGAACAGATCCCTCACCCGGTTGAAATCGACCCCTGCCAGATGGCACAGCCCGATGCCGGCATTGTTTTGGCGGCTCATCAGCAGCTGTGTCATATACCCGGCGTCAAGCACGGCAAGGGCCGGGCTCAGGCAGTTGTAGACCGGCTGCAGTGCCGCCAGCCGTGCAATGAAAAAAATGCAGAACCCGGCATCATCAAACACCTGCCGGTCGGCCGGATGAAATATCTGCTGCGGCATGGCGGCAGCCTGCCCCAGAGCTATCAGCTGATGAGCAACAGGGTGATAATAGTAGATGCCCTCCGGCAGCCCTTCCACGCGGCCTTCTTTTGCATAGAGATAGGTCTGAACGGCATTGAGGCCTCCTGCCGAAGGATAGAGGTACTTTACCTCCCCCTGCACAGTTTCCTGCTTTAAAAGCCCCAGCAGCCGGCTCAGCGAGCTCAGCGGAACGACGCCGGGGGCGAAGCTGCGGCGGCAGGCGCTTGCGGCATACGCCTCGGGGCTGAAGGCTGCAGCATCAAGGGCTACCCAGTCGCAGGCAGGCGCAGCAGCGGGTACAGGTGTAGCTGCAGGGCATGCCGCCATGGCTGCCCCGGAGGCGGTAACTGCAGGCTGAGGGGCCAGGTTGCCAAGGTAGGCTTCGAGGCTTCTCAGGGTTGTATGGTCAAGAAAGACCTCCACGGGCACATCAATGCCATGCTGCTCATGCAGCAGCTCGGCGATTTCAATAAGATTGAGCGAGGTAACGCCCAGATCAAAAAAGTCCGCATCGGGAGAAATTGAGGCAATGCGGAGCACGGACTTAAAGACAGCGGCAAGATAGCCCAACTCCGCCGGGCCTGGCGCAGCTGCAGCCTTCGTCTGCTGCAAAACGGCTGCTGAAGCACGGGTAGGCGCCGGGGGAGGAGGAGTCCCGGCGCCCACAGTTATCCGGTTTTCGGCGAACACCTGCCGCACCCGCGCTGTAACCTCATCAAGAATTGCGCTGTCGGTAAAAGCTTCGACAGGCAGCACTATCTGTATTTTTTTGAGTATATCCTGCACAGTCCCTGTACCGGTCGCAGCGCTGGCAGGAGCAGTGGCCCCGTCTGCCGCGGGCGTGGCTTGTTGCGGGAGGCAGGGTGCCTGCACCGACTGCTGCCCGGCAGCGGGCGCAGCCACAAAGCCGGGCATCTGCTTCCGCATGCCTGCTGCTAGGGTGGCAATGCTGGGATGGTCCAGAAAGGTCTCGACCGTCACATCCAGGCCGTGCTCCTCGTGCAGCCGTTCGGCAATCTGTATGAGGTTGAGCGAGGTGACGCCCAGGTCGAAAAAATCAGCATCAGACAGGATCGACGCTAACCCGAGAACTTCCCTGAAATAGGCGCCCAAAACAGACTCAAGGTCAAGCTGCACCACCTGCGGCGCTTCCGATGGAGCCTGCTCCTGCGCAGCTGCTTCGCCAACAGGCCAGGGCAGCTGCCTGCGGTCGAGCTTGCCGTTTGCCGTGACCGGCATCCCGTCGAGCCACACGAACAGATTGGGCACCATATACTCTGTCAGGAACTGCCCGGCATGACCGCGCAATTCTCTGGACGTCGGCACGGGGCCGCCTGCGGAAGTCAGGTAGGCCACCAGTTTCTGGTCGCCGGCAGCGCCAGTTTGAACCGTAACGACCGCCTCTTTCACCGCAGCATGGCGCCGAAGCACATGCTCGATTTCTCCAAGCTCAATGCGGTAGCCGCGCACCTTCACCTGAAAGTCGCTGCGGCCGAGAAATTCCATAGTGCCGTCTGCATAATAACGGGCAAGATCGCCCGTTCGGTACATGCGTTTGTCAGGGCCTTTCTGGAACGGGTCGAGAACAAAGCTACGATCGGTCAGCTCCTGCTCGTTTAAATAGCCCATGCTCAGGCACTGGCCTGCGATATAAAGATTGCCGGTAACTCCCGGAGGGCAGACCTGCAAATAATCATCCAGAATATAATAACGACTGTTCTGTAAGGGCCTGCCGTAGGGAATGCTGCGCCAGTGCTGCTCAACACGGTTTACGGAAAAGTAATTGGACCACACCGTTGCCTCGGTCGCTCCGCCAAGGCTCATGACCTGCGCCGCCGGAAACACCTCCCTGATATCGTCGGGCAGGGTCACCGGTATCCAGTCGCCGCTTAAGAATATCTGCCGCAGCTTTGTATTGGCAACAGGCCGCGGATGCGCCTTCAGCGCCGGCATCAGCAGCTGCAGGGCCGCGGGCGCTGAATCCCAGAAGGTAATCTCCTGAGAGCAGAGTGCGCGGGCCAGCTGGGAGGCATCCTTGCGGCTGGCATCGCTTGCGATATAAATCCTTCCGCCGCAGCCAAGCATGCCGAAAATATCAAAAACCGACAGATCGAACCCGAGTGATGTGATAAAAAGCACGCTGTCATCAGGGCCGAACCCACAGGTGCGGCAGCACCATTCAAACAGATTGCTGAACGGCTTATGTGCCACCATGACCCCCTTGGGCGCGCCCGTGCTGCCGGAGGTATAAATAACGTAGGCAAGATCATCGGGCCTATTCACGCGCGGCGGATTGCCGGTTTTTTGTGCGGCAATGGCGCTGCGTGCAGAACCGTCGATACTGACAGTCTGCACGCCGGCATGCAGGGTAAGACGGGCATGCTTTTCCTGGGATACGATTACCTTAACACCTGCACTGTGCACAATCGCCTGAATACGCTCTACCGGATATGAGGGCTCAAGAGGCACATAGGCTCCGCCGGCTTTTAAAATCGCAAGCAGCGCTGCAATCATGTCATGAGAGCGTTCAAGACAAATGCCCACCAGTGAGCCGCGGCCAACGCCCTGCTGCCTCAGATGCCAGGCCAGGGCATTTGCCCGCCTGTTGAGCTCGCCATAAGAAAGGTTTGTGTCTTCAAAGACAGTTGCCGCAGCGTCGGGCCGCACCAGCGCCTGGCGCTCAAACAACTCTTGCATGCAGACATCTTCGGCAAAGGGGGTATCTGTCGAGTTCCACTCTTCTATAATCCTGCGCTTTTCTGCTTCCGAGGCAAGCGGCAGCCGGTTAACAGGCAGGTTCATTCCGCCTGCAGCAGCCTGTAAAAATGCCGTAAGCTGATTTTTGATGCTTTCGCCATAGGAGTCATCAACCACTGCGGTAGTGACGTGAAGCAGGCAGTCTCCGTCATCGGCTGTAAAAAGCTCGAGGGCGGCGTCACCGGCAAGCCGCAGGTTTGAAAAATTCCTGACATGATAGACCCGCAGGGGAAACGGCTGGCCTGCCAGCATCCGCAGATCAGGCTGGCGGGCTATCAGATCACGGGGAAAGGTGCCCGAGCGTTCAATGGCCGTGAGTTTTGCAACAGCAGCACGGCAGCATTCCTCAAGCGGCCTGCTGGCATCTACGGACAGTCGCAGGGGCACGCAGCCGGCAAAAAATCCTTCCAGGCCCTGAATGCTTTCAGTAAGCTTATCCTGCCCGAATCCTAAATGGATCTCGGTTGCTCCCGCATGCCGGGCAAGAAAGGCGATAAAAATGCCGCATAGAATCTGCCACGGCTTTGCAGAAGGGATAAGCAGCGAAGCAACGCTCAGAAGCTCGGCCGGGGCCTGCAGCAAGTAGTGCACATGCCCCGGGCTTTGCGTGCCGCAGCTCTGGAGGCGCATGTCGGGAAGGGTCAGCGGCGGGAGCCCGCGCAGCTGTTCGCGCCAGAACGATTCATGACGGCAGGTAAAGTTGTACAGCTCTGTCAGGCGGACGGCAAGCCCGGCATCGGGCGCTGTAAACCGGTAGCCGGGTTTGATGCCGGTCCGGCTCGCAAGGGTTGCGGGATCACAGGTTTTCCCTTCCATCGTAGCAAGCCCGGTAATGCGCACATCGAAATCGGCTGTTGCAACGGTAATGCCGCCGTCATCTGCGGCCAATACCGTTCCCGGCACAGCAGATGAACGGCATTCAAGCATGTGCAGCTTATGAACGATATAATAATCCCCGCCTGTCTGTATCTTAGGGCACCCCAGCGCATTGGGATAAGGGCCGAAATCAAGGCTGCGGACAAATGCCTCGATTGCTGCAGCATCGCTGCTCCAGTCAATAAGGCAACCCCTGTCCGGCCTGCAGTAGCGCCCGAAATAAGTACGCTGCGACAGGTCCTGCGGCATGGGCACGGCGGTGCCTGCGGCAAGCTCGTCGATGAGCTCGGCGAAAGCCTCGGCCGCTTTCTGGTAGCAGCGCAGGTTGAGACTCAGGGCCGTATCCGTGGGGGCCACGCTCAGGGTCTTCTGCTTGAGCACGCCGCCACCGTCGACCTGCGGGGTCATGACATGCCAGGTAATCCCGTGCGTCTGCTCGCGGTTCATGATGGCCCATGAAGTAGCGTGTATGCCGCCGTAGCGCGGCAGGGGAGCGTCATGAAAGTTGATGGCCATGCGGCGGGGCAGGCCGAGCACCTCAGGCGGCAGCACTGCATTATTGACAATGCTGAACAGGTAATCGCACGGCTGACTGTGCAAAAAACCGTTTAAAGCCTGAGGAGGGGCTTCATGAAGTATGCCCCTGCTGTCGGCCCAGGCCGTTACGTCGGGATTGGGGGATATTAAGCCGAGAATACTATGGCCCCGCTCAAGCAGCTTTTCGCAGCACTGCAGGGTAAGAGTTGTTTCTCCGATAACATAGCAGGTAAAGGAACTCTGTGCCGTCATCCAGTCCTCTCATGTTAAAAAATCAGCATATATCATCAGGGGCAAGCCCTATCCGCTCAAGGGCAAGCGCAAGATCGCGCTTTGTTATGGGAGTCTGGATGATTTCAAGCGCGCGCTGCCGCGACATTTCTCCGCTGCGCACCAGAGTACTTATTTCAGCCTCGTGCTGAGAATAGCCAAACCATTCAACGGTGAGCTTCTGGCACACAAAATTAAACAGGCAGTTTGTCGAGCCTGCGGGCCAGCTGATCTCGGGAAGTGCGTAGCCGAGCTCGGCCGTGATGGTTTTAAGTATCTCAGACTCTTTGTACTCCAGATAATGAAACGGTGAGAGAAGGCTCAGTGCTGCGAAGTGACGGTGGAAATAAAGCGTCAGGCTTGTAAACATTTCCGAAACCAGCGCAAATTCGGGCATGCCCTGTATTGCCTGCAACAGCGCTGAATCAGATGCGCGGTAAATCCAGAACAGCTCTGTGCCCTTTAAAAACTCCTGACCCTTGGTATGGCCGCTGATGAGCAGCCGGATGCCGTACTGCAGGGCAATGTCGCGGATATAATAGTCGATAAGGCCGTTGCAGATGCGGCAGAAATATACTCTGCTGCCCGATTTCAGCAGATGCCGAAACAGATTTTTAATTAGGCGGGGCTTAAAAACCAGCAGGTCAACGCCGAGGCTGTCAGTGGCGTTTTTGACATTGCGGTACATCGCCTCAACGCAAAAACCGTTATCGATAAAAACGGCCAGGGGCTTCAGTCCAAGCTGTTTAACAGCTATATGCAGCGCCATGGTGCTGTCCTTACCGCCGGACAGGGCGACCAGAGCATTGTACGGCCCTGTGCTCGCGCCACGCAGCACATCAACCTTCGCCACAAGCTCGGTCAGGCCCTCGCCGGGCAAAGCAGGCTGCCGGGAATCCATGCCGCTCTGCTTTGCGCACAGGCTGCAGACGCCGCCTTCATCCAACTGTACATGCCCGTGCGTTTCGGGCATTATGCATCGAGAACATCTCTCCGGCATTCTTTTCTCCTCAGTATGGGGAACAATGCCCTGCAGCTTTTTAATTCAGGACAATTGCTCTACACTATACAACAACCAGCAAGCAAAAGCGTTCCGGAGAAAACAGCAAAGATCCCGGGCCGCCTAAGCGGCGGCCCGGGATTTGCCATGCTTTTAGAGCGCGGGAAACCCTTCCGGACAGGCATCGGAGGACTTCTTCAGGGTTACATTGCCGGTAACCTTCTGCTCCTGCACCTCGACCTGACCTTCCCACTGGTCTGTGGCAATATTATACTTCCAGTCCTTCATCACGATATGCGCTGTAATCTCGGCAATTTGCACCAGTATGGTTCCCGTTACCGTGGTTTCCTCGTTGCCCTTAACAATCACGGTGGTGTTCTTGCCGTCGGTGATAGTTCCGGTCATATGCTCATTTGAAGCCTCAACATCAATGCGTGCATCGCCGGTGACAATTCCATTATCGGACTGTACGGAACATACTTTGAAACCTGCCGTTATGAAGCCGAAATCAATGACGCCTTCATAAAATCCGTTCAAGTCAGCAGTACCCCAGGTCGGGCAGGTTGCTACATTTTTCTGATAGTAGGCTGCCAGTTGCTGATAGCGCCGTGCGGCCTTGCTGAAAGAGGCTAGCGCGCTGGGAAGCCGTCCGCTTTCACCGGCCTGCTTTCCCTTTTCAAGGGCATTGTCACCCAGTAACTTAAACAGTTTTATAAATTTCTGATAATCTGCACAAATGGTAGCGGACATGATGCCTGCTTCAGCCTGAGCGACTTGCGTTTCCCACAGTGCCGACTGATAGAGCAGCGCCTCTGATGCTGCCAAAGCCCCTGTTGCAGTACGGGGGCTGGTCATGGCAACGGCCATGGCGGAATACCTCAGCTGGCCGTCAAGCACGGGCTGCGCAAGAGCCTCTGTCATTATCTCTTGAGCTCGTTTAAGGTGTCGTTTTTTGAGACCTTTTGCCGTTGCCAGAGCTGAGGTGATACCGGCGTCCATGCTCGGGGCAATGTTTTCAAAAGACAGAAGCCCGCGGCTGGTCTCATTGGCAAGGGAGACTTTGATGACTTCAAGATCGCCTGCTGAAATTGCACCGTTCAGGCCAGCTCCCGATTTTTTAAGATCAAGTGAGCCAGTCGTGCCGCCATCAAAAAGTATTGTACCTTTCACATGGCTTGCATTGTCTGCCGTCGATGCAGTGACAGCTCCTTTCAAAACTGTATCGCCATAAATGGTCAGCGTGCCGGTCACATTGTCATGGGCCTGGTAGAGATCAGCCACAATGCCGATTGTGCCATTATCGCTTATGTCCGTGCCGGTGCCGAACCAGATTCCGTTTGCTTGAGCTGCCGGCTTCTTCGGCACTGTGACTTTATAAATATATAACCCGGCAATCTGGCTTGAAACATAGGCAAGCCCCTGGCCCGCAGCATAGGAAATTCTCAGAGGGTCGCCCGCTATATAGGACTCGTTGTCAGACTCCTGTGGACTATTTTGCTTCGCAATATCAAACAGGCGCACGCCGCCCACCGAATCGGCTACCAGCAGGTACCCGTCAAACGCTGCCACGGCTTTCAGCTGGCCGGTTTGATGACGCTTGGTCAGAGGATCAATGAAGGAGTCATTGTCGCTCGTGGGAAGATACAGGGGGTCAAAATTTGCAATATGCAGCGCGTCGCTTGCGGGCAGATACAGCCAGGTATCCCAGAGCGCTATATCAACGACATTACCCAAATTATAACCCAAACCATAGCTGTCGGCTATTTTTTTGGGTAAGCCTGAATCTTTTATGTCAAGGACGGTAAACCCCTTGAGGCCGTCTGCCGCCAGAATATAGTCGCCCCACAAAAGCGGCGCGTAACATACACCGGAAGTGTTATATGTGCCGAGCAGTTCCGGGCTCGAGGTATCTGAAATATCAACGATCGCCACGCCTGCGGTCTGACAGGCAACGACTGCCAGAGTCCCCTGCACCTGAACCGAAAACGGCTGGCCGTCAAGGGCAACCGACCCGAGAATCATCGGCGCCGACGGATTTGTTACATCCACGATTTCCAGCATGCCGCCGTCTTCACCCTCATGGTTGGTCTCAGCCAGATAGGCGGCAGAGCCGGCAACAGCAAGGCCGTTGGCATAGCCAGACAGGGTCTTCTGCGCAATCTGGACAGGCAGCAGGGGATTGGTCATATCAAGTACCGCAAGGCCCTTCAGCCCCACGGCTGCATAAGCGAAGTTACCCGCACCCTTGCAGTCGACGACGCGGCCAAGCGTAAGAAATTCTCCCACCTGCCGTATGGCTGCCGCCCGGCTGTCGAAAATCCGTATGCCGTAATTGGAATTGGCCAGCACCACATAATCACCTGTCTTTGAGATACCCAGACTGTGATTGCCGCCGACCATGAACTGCGACGCCTGCGCCGGATGTACGGGATCACTGACATCGATTTTATAAAAATTCTGAAATTCGGAGCAGAGATAGACATAGTCACCAATCTTGACAAGGCCAAGGATGCCCTGATAATTATTTTCAAAACTGCTGACAAAAGCAGGGGCCGACAGATTGGATACGTCAAGAATAGCAAGGCCGGAAACGCCGGCAGCCACATACAGATAGTTGCCCTCGCGATAGGAGGCATAAAACGTGCTTAAATTGTTTGCGGCGTCCTTATAATGGGTTATCTTGCTAATTTGGGTGGGATCTGAGATGTCAAAAATATAGAGGCCGTCCATTTCGCAGCTTATGTAGAGCGTATTATTATCGACATAGGCGTCATAGGCATTGTGATGCACTGCATCAAAGGTTGTAAATTCGGCCCTCTTGACCGGATGCGCGGGATCGGTCATATCAACTGCAAACGCGCCGGAGTAGTCGGCCACGTACACATACTCATCCTTCACCGCGACGCCGAAAGTCTGGCAGATGGCATCGGGCTTGTCAAATGTTGTTATCGAAAGCAGCTGCGGCTGTGCCGGATTGCTGACATCAACTGCCGCAAGGCCACCGGAGGAGCATGCGATATAGAGAATAGTTCCGGTTTGGGCTATGCGGCGTGCGATGCCCGGCAAAGCGATGCTGCCAAGCTCCACGGGGGTGCCGATATTAGAAATATCGGCGATGGAAAGCCTGCTGCCCATGACGCTGTAGAGCGTTGTGCCATTATCCGAGATAAGCCCATACCTGGCCGAACCACCCATATTGTACTGAAATGAAACGGACTGCGCAAAAGCTCCTGTTACAAGGCTAATAGCAAAAAGAAGTGCGAAAATAGTACAACGAACTGTTCTTCCTTTCATACCTTGACCCCCTATACTAAAATGTTTTCTCTTCGATTTGGTTTATGCTTCACATAGCAAAAACCGGCTTCATTCCATCGCCCTTTTATACCGCCCGCCCGAAGACGCGCAGCATGGGGGCTAAAAACCTTATTGCATTTCGGCAGCAGGCACTGCTTCTGCCGCGGCAAATCCTTTATCATAGAAAAAACCATTCCACTAAAGCGTCATGATTCCCGCTAAGTCGAATATTTATAAATAACATAGCTAAAACCGTGCCACTATGCCCCCCGTTGGCAATGATATAATATAGCATGATATTTCAGATAGTTCGAACTACTGAGGCTTATATCCCAGCTACGAAAACTGTTGTGCTAAAAAAAATCTGTGCAAATATGCACAAAACGTGAAAATGTGCACAGCATTCTAGCATCATGCAAAAACGAACCGGCAGGTTTCAGAAAAACCCCTGAAACCTGCCGGTTACATGTACGATTAAAATCGGTTAATTAATAACCGTGCTTCTGCAGATAATCAAGGGTGAAAATATCTTGAGCCAACTCAACGCCGAACTGTATATCCGTAGAACCGACGGTAGCATGAATGCGCTGAATGTCAACAGTCTGACTTGCATTAAAATGGGGAACATCAACGCCATTATACCCTTTGCCTACATAGCCGAGCTGATCAATCCATTTCCAGAGTTTGCCCGAGCGGTCATACCGGTCGGAGTACAGCATCTGCCAGTTTTCCGGATCAAGATACCAAACCATTTTGCTATAAAGGAAGTTAGGATCCTTGCTGGTGGCCTCGATCACATGCATCTTCACGCGCTCGCGCTGCGTGCCGTCAAACAGGCAGTCGCCGGGCGTATGGACAAGCTTCTTGCTATCGGTATGGCGTCCCATGAGCAGATCCTTCTGCCCGAGATATTTATAGATATTCACCTGTACAGGTCCATCCCATCCCATATTGTCGAAGGCGCAGTAATCGGCGCCACCCTGTGCGTCCTGACGCTCGGATGTGGAGCGGCGGCGCACGCGACGGATCGAGGGCATCCAGAACCAGGAGTCATAGGCTTTCAGGGTATCCTTGTAGTGGACTTCCATGATGCGCATATTGCGGGTTTCAGGCGGCTGCAGCTGCAGCATGGTGAAAGCGCGCCAGATCTGTTTGGGATTTTCAGTAAACTCAGGAACCGGCGGCATATCGGTACGGCCGGAAAAAAAACAGAGGCTGTTCTTAATTTCAGAGTTCATGTCATACTTCAGGCGGCCATCGACAATCCAGGCATTGTCATGATTGTTATAGCCGTCGCCGTAGTCGCGCGTGCGGAAGTTATGGGCCATCTCGGTGGCGTCCTTCGTGTCGGGGAACGGCGTTCCGGAGACATACCCGAGAATTTCGCCGCTTGGCCCGAGTTTTGTCTGGCCGTAATACTTCTTGGTCATTTCAACGTTGCCCGCCGAAGCAAAGGCTGATTTATAGGGGACTATCTCAAACCATGAGTCGCCAAATTTGCCTGTGTCTTTCATTGTGGCGTAGAAACTTTCGGGCAGGAAGTCTTTCACCTGGTCCACATTTGCGCTGGTTATTTTCTTGCCAACCCACGTAGCCTCCCAGTCCTGCAGCTTCTTCAGATCATCGCCCTGGTAGCAGGCAACCGGATATTGCAGATCCTTTGCAGACGCAAAGGGTGCCACTGTCAACAACAGAGCGATCGCTCCGAAAGCACCTAATGCAAAAATTTTAAGTTTCATATGCGTTCCTCCATTTTTAGAATTCATAGGTATATTCAAAGGTCCAGGAATCTTTAGAGTCCACATTTGCCGGGCTATCTTTAAGGTGGGAATAAGCAAGATACCGCACCAGGAAGGTGTGGCCGAAGTTTGGCTTGAACGCGATAGCCGGGGCCCAGTAGCCGCCGCCGTTATTGCAGTACCAGGCGCCGTAAAAGCCCGGCAGAATACGGCCATTCCAGAATTCATAACTCAGCTCTTGGGAAACCATCGTCCAGGAGCTGCGCTTTTTTTCGTACGTGACCCAGGGATAATAATAATCGCTGCTGTGCTTATCGGGCATCTTCTCATAGAACAACTGCGTTGTCCAAGAAAGCAGCTTGTTGCGGAAATAGGGCGTGACATAGGGCATAAAAACCTTGGTGGCCCATGAGACGCAGACCGCATAGCGGTCCTGCCTTGTTATGCTCGATTTCAGGCCTTCAAGCGCTTCCACGTGAAGTGCCGGCTTGTTATGCTCCCACATGGCCTCCAACCGTGCAATATTGCCCGTCATGGCAAGGTCGGTGCCCGGAATGATCGGAATTCTAACATCGACGGGCTTGTTGACCGTAAATCCCACGTCTTGCTGCCAGGGATACCGGTAGTTATCGCTTAAGGGGTACAGGTGGTTTAAGTGCATAAAGCTAAAGTCCGCATTCCTGGTAAAGGAAGTGCTGCCCAGCGCCGGCCCTATACCCTGTTTCAGAGCCCTGTTGGGAGCTACGACGCCGTCATCAACCCGGTGGTTGAAGTATGACAGTGTCCAGTCATAGCCAGCCAGAAATCCGCGGATGCGGCCGCCCCATTCCGGTTTGCTGAAGCTGTCATGGGGTGCATCGCGGTAATAAGACTCATACATTTCATTGGGGTTATTAAGACTGTTGAATGCTCTCGGATGCGTGTTGTGATAGCCCACGGGGTTGAGGACGGTGGGCTCGAAATCCGGGATCACGAGAAACTCATAGGTCATGTCCAGGGGCTGGTCAGGCGGGGTAAAAAAGAAGCGGGCCATCCAGAGGCCCTGCTTGATTTCGGCAAAGTCGGGGTAGGCGGGATTCAGGTTGCCGCGCTGATCAATCGGGTTAATCTGATCAACCATGCGCTCAAAGCCCGTCTCGCCCCAGCTCACGATCTGCTTGCCCAAACGAACCTGAAACATGGGCCCGTTCAGCTCCGAATACATCTCGCGGCAGATGTCCTTGAAATTACTGTAGCTGCGCACCTCGTTTATGGCTTTATCGGTGCCGCCGGCGGCATCATACAGCATCCGCTTGTAGTTGCCGTCGATATGGTCAGCGGCATCATAGAACTGCTTGAACACGCCGTAAAAATTCAACTCGTATTCAGGCCCCTTGTAGGCATGCCACATGGTTTCAAGCTTCAGGGTGCTGCGGGCATTGGCTACAGTATAATCGTATTCCTCCCAACTGCGCGTGTCGTGGGCGCGCATGAGCAACTGCTCTGAAATCTTGCCGTGAATAACGACATCGCCGTCAAACAGATCGATTGCCTGTGCCGTGCCCGCCGTGAAACACAGTCCGGCAGCCAGCATCAGAAGCCCTAAAACAAAATTTCTTTTCATACATTCCTCCCTTAATTTATAGTAATGTTTCTCCCCGTATACAGCCCTTACATTAATCAACCACGATCGTGCCATGAACATCCGGCAGGTCCGTCTTCACTGACGCAGTGGCGCGCGCGCCGCGCTTGAGCACGTAATTATACGTCCCCTTTTCTATAAAGCACAGGCTTGCCACGGCGCTCGGCGGAATGCGGTCTGAAATAAACGAGCCCTCTTCATCAACAATAAAATGCGTGGGGCTTTTGCAGGCAAGCGTTATGGCCTTGCCGGTGAACTGGATTTCGACGATGCTCTCAGACAGGTTCATCCAGATGACCGTAGTGCCCGGCTTAACCATGGCAAGCGCGGGATCAAGGGCGAAGTATCGATTGATCTGCACGACCTGGTGCCCCTCACTTTTTTTCTCCGGCACCACCTTGTTCGCCGTTTGCGCCTGCGCCTGAACACTGCAAACAGCAACCAGGGCAAGGCACACACATACTGCTAGTGCTTTCATCACCTTTTTCATGCATTCCCTCCTTCTGTTATATAAGTTGTGAAATAAAAAACCAAACATTACTCGGTTGTGTTGTCGCTGCCGTAAAATCCTTCACGCCAGAAGCCCTGGCTGAAATACAGCGGAAAATCGGTTTTGCCGAACAGCAGCCTGCCGAGTTTGACGGCTATGTCATTCACATCAAACAGCGTCATGAATGCAGCTGCTGCAGTAGCCCTGCCCTGAACGATATCACCGTCATTATCCTGCGTCGTATTGTCAAGAGCTGCGAAATAGGCGTCCTGATACATTTCAAATGCCTGAAGCACATTGTCAAAATACGCTTTGCGGGCGGTTTCATTATCGGTTTCAGGGGCGGCAAGCTCCAGGCGATAGGGGGATTTGTATGGGTCA
This sequence comes from uncultured delta proteobacterium, assembly GCA_903911225.1. Taxonomy (GTDB): domain Bacteria; phylum Desulfobacterota; class WTBG01; order CAIYCZ01; family CAIRTM01; genus CAIWCT01. The sequence continues at coordinate 1,165 of CAIWCT010000394.1, read as the reverse complement.
AGATATGCCGTCAGGTGGCCGCGATCCCTATCCCCTTTCTCATCCAGCTCGGGTACCTGATATTTTTCAACAAGGGCCATGGCTTCCGTGAGCTTTGCAATACCCGCACTGCCGAAAAACGTATCGACATCGATGGAAGCATTGTCGTAGTTGTAAAAATCCATAGCGAACCCATCGGACGAGCCGGACATGGGCGCACGCTTATCGCCGTGCATGACCGGCGCGCCGATACTGGCAACGGACCGCACGAGAAAAGCGCAGTCGGTGTAATTGTCTGATCTGGGAGGCGCCTCAAACTGACTGATTGAACCGACGGCGATGCTATCGCTTTCGTAGGACTGCAGATAGACCTGCAGCTTCGAGCTGCCGAACACCAGCTTGAGCAGAGGGCCGAGCCGTTTGATATAGTCCACATCAGGTGCAAACTTGTCGGGCATATCTTTGCGCACGGTTGCGCCGGCGGCCTCAAGCTTGGCTTTCATGTAGTTGCCCATGTTTTGATATATCTTATAATCGGGCGGCGTGTTCTTTTTACAGGAGGGCAGCACAAGCAGGCATGCCAACAGTGCAAGGGGGATAAAAAGAAGAGGGCGGATTGCTTGATGCGGTAATTTTTTTTCTGTGCCTTTTTGCCGGGTAGACATTGCGTGATCCTCCTTTGGTTGTACTGATTTATAATAAAAATTATACTCAGTTATTTGCTTTCAAGAGAACCGTTGTGTAAACGGCGTACAGCGTGGCAGTAATGAAAAAAAACTACCACAAAATACAACTATTGTGAACTCTAAAACTTTGCATTTTGAACTTTTTTTTCGATTTATTTTTTCCTGCTTTTCGGGCCTTAAATTCACTTGAATTTCCTCAAAGCCTGATGCCCGTTTAGCGGTAAAAGAAACACAATGTTTCTTTTACCGCTGTCTCGGGTCTATCGGGGGAGGAGAAGAAAAAAACGCTGTCAGCCAGCGGCTGGTGCAGCCTTTGGTATTGAAATTTTTTTATCCATTCTAGTTAAAAATTTCGGTTTAAACATCAGTATGAGCACCGGCACAAGGAATACCGCGCCAAGGCAGTTGAAAAACAAAACGACAGCCAGCATAATACCCATCTGCGCCTGAAATTTCAGAGGCGACAGTGCCCATACCAGCAGCCCGAGAACCAGCGTGCC
>CAIWCT010000393.1 GCA_903911225.1 uncultured delta proteobacterium | reverse complement strand
GTATGTCAAGGCGCAGGGTTCATATGTAACTGACCGTCAGTTTTATGGTGATTATAGAAGTGAGGTACACCGGTCAAAAACTGAAATAGATGATAAAACAAACATCAGTTCCATGCCTTATGACGAATCGCTAATTTTTTTCAACAAGAACTGGGATTGGTGTAATTTGGTTTTCAATACCTCATACTATAAAAACCTGACCGAAAGCGATCATATGGTTTCGCAACCTCTGCCTTCGTTGACTTTTGGAACAATGAAGCTGCCGCTCTCAACCTCACCGTTCTTTTACCAGTTTGATACGGCATATGATTATTTTTACAGCTATGATGGCGCCAAGGGTAATAGATTTGATGTGTATCCAAAAATTTCCCTACCGCTCAATCATGATGGATGGCTGAAGTTTGATACGGAAGTAGGAGTGCGCGGCGTATCATACCAGGGGATATCGAACAATAACGGGAACAACGATTCAGCAGTTTTTCCGACTATTGATTCAAAACTGGCAGCCGATTTTGTCCGCGTCTTTTCCATTGACGGCAAAACCGTTCAAAAAATACGCCATACAATTTCGCCGACACTTTTTTATCAGTATACCGCCAGTGATGACCAGGAAGATGCTCCTGAGTTTGATATGCCTGTAAATTTCTACAGAGTGCACCGCGCAGGCTATTATCTCAAAAATCGTTTTGCCGGACTTTTCAACACGCCAGCAGGGGAATATGAGGAGGACGAACTCGGATATTTTCTGATCGGACAATCCTATAACATTATTCATCCCAAAGGAGGGTTGTATACTGCTAGCTACTCCGGTAAAAGCTATTCCGAGTATATTGAAGGTGACCCCGATAAAAGCTATTCTGATATTTTTGCAGATCTCCGGGTGAACCTAACCCGTGATGTTTATTTTCGCACAAAGGCGGCATATGATCACTCTGATGACAGGCTTCGGTACTACAAGGCATTGTTTGAGTGGTCAAATCACCTTGATGAGTCTTTTGATATTGGCTATGTCTATGAAAATGAATGGGAACGCTTCAAGGGCTACCGGGCCCGAGGCAAGCTAAAAATCCTCCCGTCACTCTATGGTTTTTTCAACATGCGCTATAACGACATTTCAGACAAGCTTAATTCGGAGATTGGGATCGATTACTTTTCGCAATGCTGGGGCAGCCGGTTATCAATTGAAAACCGTGGCGCAAGCGGCGGCAGAAAATCCGATGTAAGTTTTAATTATAAATTCTATCTAAGAGGTCTTGGGAACAATCCAAAGCAGCACTGGGATTAAATCGGGATGAATGCAAAAATTTATTTTGCAGATCTGCGAGCCAATTCTTCACGCAATATGTCCGACAAAATACATGCCTTGCTGGACCAGGCAGGCATTGCTTCTGTAATACGCAATAATAATCTTGTAGCGGTTAAAGTCCATTTTGGGGAAAAAGGCAATACCGCGTTTATCCGTCCCATCTTTATTCGAGATATTCTCAATTCAATTTCAGCCCTCGGGAACAAACCTTTTTTAACAGATACAAATACGCTCTATCGAGGTGAACGCAGTGAAGCAGTGTCTCATGTGGCCATCGCACTGGTTCACGGTTTTAATTTTACAGCTATGGCTGCTCCCGTTATAATTGCCGATGGACTTCGTGGCGCAGAGGAGGTCAGGGTTCCTGTAAAAGCGAAGCACTTTCATGAGGTGCTGATTGGGTCAGCTATAATACATGCCGATGCCCTGGTCTGTGTGTCGCATTTTAAAGGCCATGAATTGTCCGGTTTTGGAGGCGCACTTAAAAATCTCGGTATGGGGTGCGCGTCGCGCGAGGGAAAAATGAAACAGCATACCGATGTCTGCCCTGCCATCGAAAAGAAAGAATGCACCGGCTGTGGCCGTTGCATTGCCGCCTGCCCTGTGCAAGCGATAGCTATCACTACTAAAAAGGCTTTCATCAATAACTGTTTATGTATTGGTTGTGCCAAATGTATAACCATTTGTCCGCAGGGCGCTGTTAAAATCAACTGGGACGAAAACAGCCATCTTTTTCAAGAAAAAATGATTGAATATGCTCTCGGTGTGACCCAAAATAAAAAACATAAAATGCTTTTTGTTAATTTCCTTACGGATATCAGCCCGCAATGTGACTGCTATGGCCATGCCGATCAATGTATTGTGCCCGATATCGGAATCCTTGCATCTACCGACCCTGTGGCCATTGACCAGGCGTCAGCAGATCTTGTCAATTCCCAATATGGCAATAGCTGTTCAGCACTGAAAAAGAACTATGAACCGTTTCAGGATAAATTTCGCGCACTGTATCCTTCTGTTGACTGGGAAGTGCAGCTGGATTATGCCGAGCAGCTGCGAATTGGAAAGAGAAACTATAAACTTATCAATGTTTTATAATATGGTTTTTATACGATAGAAGGACTTCCTTGACTTATGTCTGAGCAGTTTGGAAAAGTTCTAGTAATAGACGACAATGCGGTCATAATACGCTTGGCATCATTGCTGCTTGCCAAGAAAGGCCACAGTGTTCAAACGGCAAACAATGGTTCTGATGGCATTGCTTTTGCCAAGTCGTTTAAGCCGCATGTTATTCTTCTTGATGTGATGATGCCTGAAATAGATGGTTATGAAGTTTGCCGCTGTTTAAAGGCTGACGCAGAAACTAAAGATATTCCAATAATCATACTGACCAGCAGGGCTGAAATTATCGATAAGGTAAAAGGGCTTGAACTGGGAGCTGCAGATTATGTGCAAAAACCATTCGACCATGAAGAACTGCAGGCTCGAGTGGCGACTCAGGTCAAAATGAAAATTCTGTGGGATGATTTGCAGGAAAAAAATAAATTGCTTGAAGAATTGGTCAAAAAAGACGGACTGACTAATTTGTATAATCACCGGTATTTTCATGATCGAATGGTTGAGGAGTTTAATCGGTGCAAAAGGTATGGCTTGTCGGTAAGCTGCGTATTCATGGATATAGATTTTTTTAAAAAAATAAATGATACCTATGGGCATCAGGCCGGCGATGCTATATTACAGAAACTCGCCGAAATAATTTTAGCCAATATAAGAGATGTAGACATAGCTGCTCGCTACGGAGGGGAAGAATTCGCTCTGATTTTGCCGCATACATCAATTGAGAATGCTGCAAAATTCAGTGAGCGGGTGAGAAGCAGTGTTGATGAAACCGATTTTCAGTTTGATGGAAACAGTATCAAGGTAACGGTAAGCCTGGGCGTCGCTTCTTTCCCTGTCAATGACCCTAAAACGCATACTGATATAATACGCTTTGCCGATGAGGCTCTGTACGCCGCAAAAACTGCTGGCAGGAACAGGGTTGAGCTGTACCGTAAATAGTCCTGAAATCTAAAGCTTGCCTTCAATCATTTGTAGAAATGCATCTTCGCTGAGAATCGTAACGCCCAGCTTTTTTGCTTTTTCAAGTTTTGAACCCGCATCAAGGCCTGCAACAACATAATCAGTTTTTGCTGAAACGCTTGATGATGCTTTGCCTCCCCGCTGCCTGACCATATCCTCAGCTTGGGGTCTGGTGATACGATTTAGCGCTCCAGTGAAAACAAAAACTTTGCCTGTATACACGGAGTCGAGTATCGCTGACTGCTTCGGTTCCATCACGACACCGGCATCTTCAAGCCTTTTCAAAAGCCGGAGGTTTTCTTCACTGCTGAAAAACTCTACAATACTGTCAGAAACTTCAGGCCCTATCTCATGTATGTTTTGGAGCTGATCATGTGAAGCATCGGAGAGTCGTTTTACGCTGCCAAAATGACGCGCCAGGAGTTGCGCAGTCTGTTCTCCAACATGCCGTATACCTAAAGCAAAAAGCAATTTTTCAAGTCCCGCCTGCTTGCTTATTTCTAAAGCTTTTATGATATTTTCAGCAGATTTTTTTGCCATTCGGTCAAGGATGAGCCATGTTTCAAAAGATAGAGTATAAAGGTCAGCAACAGTGCGAACAAGCTGCTTTTCAACAAGCTGAGCAATCAGTGCATCACCTAGCCCATCTATATTCATGGCTCTGCGTGATGAAAAATGAGCAAGGCTGCCTTTGAGTATGGCAGGGCAGGCTGCGTTGGTACAGCGGCATGCAGATTCGCCCTTAATACGCATAACTTTTTGTCCACATTCCGGACAAAAATCAGGCATGATAAATAATTTCTCGTTGCCAGTACGTTTCGATGAAACCGATTTTACAATTTCCGGAATGACATCGCCCGCCCTTTGTACAACAACGGTATCGCCAATGCGGATATCTTTTCGCTGGATTTCATCCTGATTGTGAAGTGTTGCACGCTGAATTTCAACACCAGATAGACGTACGGGCTCAAGTACTGCTACCGGGGTAAGAACACCGGTTCTGCCAACCTGCACAATGATATCACTGATAATGGTGAATGCCTGCTGGGGTTTAAATTTAAATGCAATAGCCCAGCGAGGGCTGCGTGAAACTTCACCCAGACGCGACTGTAGCTCAAAACTGTTTACCTTGATGACAGCGCCATCAATTTCGTATGGTAAATCGTTACGCTGAGCTTCAAAATCAGCGCATGCAGCAAGTGCTTCCTGGATATTGGAGCAGGTTTTGACCAGTTGGCTGGTTTTAAGGCCACAGGATTTTAGTTGTGCAAGCAGCTCTGTCTGTGACTGAATTTGCATTTCCTCTGCAATTCCTATGCTGTAAAAAATGACATCAAGACAACGACTGGCTGTTATGCGGGGGTCAAGCTGCCGAACGGATCCTGCAGCGGAATTGCGGGGATTGGCAAAGGGAGGTTCACCGTTATCCTGCCGAAGCCGATTGAGCTCAGCAAAATCTTTTTTATTCATAAAAACCTCACCGCGAACTTCCAGCCGGCGTGGTTTTCCATAGTTAGCTTCAGGTATAAGTACGAGAGGGATAGCTTTTATGGTTCTCAGATTATGGGTAATGTCTTCTCCAGTTCTGCCGTCGCCGCGGGTCGATCCGACTGTCAATTTCCCATTGATGTAGATAAGCTCAACGGCAAGCCCGTCGAGCTTTGGTTCAACAACATAGTCAATATCGCCATCAGTTTCAAGCAAACGCCTGACGCGGGAGTCGAAATCAAGAACCTCCTCTTCATCCATTGCATTAGCAAGGCTCAGCATAGGAACTGCATGATCGACTGCGCCGAATGCTTCTAATGGCTGCGCGCCGACGCGCTGCGTAGGGGAGTCGGACGTGATAAGCTCAGGATGCTCTGTTTCAAGCTGTTCAAGCTCACGCAGGAGCATGTCATACTGCGTATCGCTGATTTCCGGATCATCAAGCACATAATACCGGTAATTATGATACTGCAGCTGTGAGCGAAGCTTTAGAATTTTTTCCTGAACATTCATATCTTTACTTTAACTGTTTTATCAGGCACCGAATTTTGCAAGCCGGTCTGCATTGGCAAGAGCAACCTGCATTAGATATACTGATTCCATGCGGCCAAGGCCGCCGGTGATGCAGTTTAGCTCATCAAAAATTGCGACTTTGTCCTTTCTGCAGAATTGAGATGACAGCAGTACCGGCACCGGGTGCCAGCTGTGACTTTTGAGCAGGGCAGGGGTAGAATGATCGCCGGTCACAACCAGCACATCCGGATTAAGTTTCAAAAGCCCGGGGATGAAGGTGTCGACCTCTTCAATCACCTTGACCTTCGCGGCAAAATCTCCGTCTTCACCGCGGGAATCAGTAGGCTTGATATGCAGGAAAAAGAAATCGTATTTTGAGAAATTTTCCTCAAGCGCTTTAAACTCATCCTTTATTGCTGTTATGCCTTCAAGCACATCCATGCCAAGCAGCCGCGCAATACCTTTATACATAGGGTAAGTGGCTATGGCCAGAGATTTTAGTTTGAAACGATCAAGCATGGTGGGAAAACGGCGATATTTTGCAAATCCGCGCAAGAGCAGCATATTGGCCCTGGGCTCATCATTAAGTATAGCAGCGGCCTGTTGTATGAAATCGGCCACAATGGGCACAATCGACTTAGACTGCTCATTCAAAGCTTTGGGCGCAAGCGGCAGCTCACCGGTTTTTTGCGGATCCGTGTCTTCCAGATCCCCGAATAAGCCCTTGCCCCTGAAGGCGACAACCGCGCGGTGTTCTTTTACCGGTCGTATAAGTATATCCGAGAGCTGAGCATGCTTATTGATCTGTTTTTGGAGTTTTTCACAAACGCGGATATTGTCATCTGTTGCCAGCCGTCCTGCACGGCGATCGGTAATTTTGCCGTCAGATCCGACCGTGCAGAAATTGATTCGCGCCACCACATCATCATCGGTAAAGGGGAAATCAATGCCGGCTGCTTCCAGAACGCCGCGGCCGATATTGTATTCTACGGGATCATACCCGAATAAACCAAAGTGAGCCGGCCCGCTGCCCGGCGTTATGCCCGGTGATATGGGGTCTAGAAGCCCGCAAATGGCTTTTGCCGCCAGCCCGTCGAGATTCGGTTTTTGTGCAACTTGCAGCTCAGTGCCGCTCTGCTCGTCATTCTCAACCCCGCCGAGTCCGTCCATAATTAAAAATACAATTTTTGAATTTCCAGAGGTAACCAGCTCTTCAAACTTTCTGTTTTTCATAGCAAGCCCTTTTAAAAAATATAAAGCGGGGGATTCCTGTGCCGCAGTCAGTACGACACATAAATCCCCCGCGACACGTTTCACGAACTGATGAACAGCTGCTGCTTACTTTAAGCCAAGATTGTAAAACGAAGCCATTTGCAGATACTGTGCCGTATCTCCCAGCATCTCCTCAATTCGCATGAGCTGATTGTATTTGGCAATGCGGTCTGTGCGCGAGGCCGAACCGGTCTTGATCTGGCCGGTGTTGCAGGCAACTACCAGGTCGGCAATGGTCGTATCTTCTGTTTCACCGGAGCGATGTGAAATAACCGCTGTGTAGTTAGCCTTTTTGGCCATTTCAACGGCATCAAGCGTTTCGGTGACGGTTCCAATTTGATTGAGTTTAATAAGAATAGAATTGGCAATACCTTTCTGTATTCCCTGCTTAAGCAGCTTTGTATTTGTTACAAAAAGGTCATCACCGACGATCTGAATTTTTCCACCAAGCCTTTTTGTCATTGCATCCCAGCCATCCCAGTCGTTTTCATCAAGCCCGTCCTCAATGGAAATAATCGGGTACCGGCTGACCAGGCCCTCATAATAGTCTATCAATTCCTGAGATGTTTTTTCCGGTTTGGCCTCTGCCGCAAGAATATACTTACCATCTTTGAAAAATGAGCTTGCAGCAGAATCAATGGCAAGCATGATCTGCTTTCCAGGTTCATAGCCTGCTTTTTCAATTGCCTGGATAATGCACTGCAAAGCCTCTTCATTTGATTTTAAATCCGGGGCAAATCCGCCTTCATCGCCCACAGAGGTATTCAGCTTGCGACCTTTGAGAACGTTTTTTAGATTGTGAAACACCTCGGCGCCCATGCGAATCGCTTCGGCGAAAGATTCTGCGCCAACAGGCATTATCATGAATTCCTGAATATCCACATTGTTATCGGCATGGGCGCCACCGTTTAAGATATTCATCATGGGAACGGGCAGCACTTTAGCATTTGCGCCGCCCAGGTAACGATAGAGCGGAATATTCAGCTCTAAAGACGCGGCTCTGGCAACTGCCATGGAGATGCCCAGAATTGCATT
>CAIWCT010000392.1 GCA_903911225.1 uncultured delta proteobacterium | reverse complement strand
GGACAAAGCTTTGAGGCTATCGAAGCAGGGGAAGGGGTAGCAGCCTTTTTGGCGAAGCTGGAAGAAGCACTGAGAAACAAAACGTACAAGCCAAGCCCTGTAAAACGGGTGCTGATTCCCAAGGCCGACGGTGGTAAACGGCCACTGGGGATACCGACCATTTGTGACAGGGTAGCGCAGATGGCAGTGAAGCTCGTGATAGAGCCGATCTTTGAGGCGGACTTTTGTGAAAGCTCCTATGGGTTCAGGCCGAAGCGAAGCGCCCACGATGCAGTGGATGCGGTAGTTGCGGCCCTGCAGACGGGGCACACGGAAGTCATCGATGCCGACATAGCGAAGTACTTCGACACCATACCGCATGCCAAGCTGCTGGCGACAGTAGCCGAGCGTATCAGTGACGGCGAGATGCTACACCTGATAAAGCTGTGGCTGAAAGCGCCGGTGGTGGAAGAAGGCGATGATGGCAAGAAACGCCATGTCGGCGGAGGCAAGGCCAATCGGCAGGGAACGCCTCAAGGGGGTGTGATATCGCCGCTGCTTGCTAATCTGTATCTGCATCTTATGGACAGGATATGGAAGAAATACGGGCTGGATATACAACTTGGAGCTCGGATGGTGCGATACGCCGATGATTTTGTCGTATTGTGCCGGAAGGGAACCAAAAGACCGATGGAAGTAATCCGGCGTATATTGAACCGGCTGGGGCTGAGTCTAAGTCCGACCAAGACACGGGAACTTGATAGCCGAAAAGAGAGCTTCCGGTTTCTCGGGTTTGAGATTGGGCTGAAGAAGAGTATCCGGTCGGGGAAAACATATTCGCATGTAGAGCCATCAAAGAAAGCGCTGGGAGCGATACGGCAGAGGATAGCCTATCTGACCCGGCGTGAGATGACCTGTGTGCCGCTGGATGCGATGCTGGAGAAAGTAAACCAAACGCTGCAAGGCTGGGTTGAATATTTCCATTATCGCAATTGCAGCAGGGCAATGGGTAAACTGAAATGGCAAGTAGAAGAACGGATGCGCACGCAACTGCGCAAACGCCATAAGATCAGGCATAGAGTGACCGGTTATGTTCGATTCAGCCGCAGTAAACTCTATGAGCAATATGGTTTGTATAAAGTGCCGACAACAGCAGGCTGGACAACTGCGCATGCCTTGCGGTGAAGAACATCGGAAAGCCGTGTGCGGGAGAACCGCATGCACGGTTTGATGAGGGAGGGCTGAAGCAACCGCAGCTTGTATTTCATAGTAGCCGCATGCGGCAAACTGATTTCAAGGATGCAGGATGTGCTGTCAGCTCTCTACTCTACCCCTGGCTCCAGCGGGCTGCTTTTAGTCCCTCACTGCAGGGGATTTATGAAATAAAACGACTTCGCGCGGCGGGGTATGGTAAAAACAATCCAGCGGTTACCGGCATAATGCAAAAATCAAATCATGTGTCATTGCTTTTCCGTCTTAAAAAACTCAGAACCAGCAAAACGGTTCTTCATGTGGGTGCCCATCCTGATGATGAAGAGATCGGGCTATTATCCTACATATCCTTCAAGCATTATGGCAGGGCGGTGTACTGGTCGGCCACGCGCGGTGAAAGCGGACAGAACATAATCAATAATTATACCGGATATGCCCTTGGAGTATACCGCACCTGGGAAAGCCTGAATGTGAGGGAAGGCGACGGTGGCGAATGTCTTTTAGGGCCATTCTTCGACTTCGGTTTCAGCAAAACATCCGATGAAACATTCCAGAAATGGGGAAAGGAAAACATCGTCCGGGAGCTTGTGCGGGCAATAAGGCTTGTGCGGCCGCAAGTCATCATCTCGCGCTGGGCGGGTGAAGCTGCTGACGGACACGGGCATCACCAGGCAGTGGGGCTTGCGCTTCAGGAGGCAATTGAGGCCGCACGCAGCACTGAGAAATTTCCGGAATTTATGTCACGGGGTTTGTACCCATGGAAGGCCGGAAAGATATTTCTGAGCACAAACAAAAATCCCTATCCCAGGGGTGAATTGAACGATGCCTTGGAAAATGACGGTTTTTTAAGGATCAATACCGGCGAATATAGTACGCTCCTCGGATGCACATATCAGGAACAGGCGTGGATGGCATATGGCAGGCATCAGACCCAGGGCATGGAGGTCATTCCAGCGCCGGGCGTTTTTTATTACTATCTCAAACCAGTGGAAAACGGGTCGGATATACCGCAACACAGGGCGGATCTTTTCCATGGCATTGAAACAGGTTTAAAAGGGATGTTCAGCGGAGTAATAGGAGCTATTCCGACGGAGATTACCGCTGCTATTGAAGAGGTTGACGGGTTTCTCGACGAGGCCATTAAGCAATACGTCCCTGAAGAGCCGACACTGTCGAGCCAGCCCTTGCTGGAGGCTGTAACGCTTCTGAAGCATATTCAGTCAAACATCAGAAAAACAGAAGCCACAGGTCTGGTAATACAGGCTGCGGTACAGGCCACCAGGCACAAGATACGGGAGATTGAAGAGGCGGCCGCGCTTTGTCTGGGCCTCCGGCTTGAATCCTCTTGTACAAGAGCCAAGGCAACACCGGGCGAAAGCGTATGGATAAAGAGCAAGTTGTGGAATTTTTCAAACACACCCATAGATAAGGCGGTGTTCAGCATGAACGCTCCAGCCACATGGCGGATTGAACCTGCCTATGACGCCGGAGACCTCTCTGAATCGTCCGGATTCATGGAAATGTGCGAAGCCATCATTGGTGATGATGCGGAGCTCTCATGCCCTTACTGGCTTAAAGAATTGAATAAAGGTTTCATCTTTAGCTGCCCTGATGAGGCTCTTTCTCAGCAGCCGTTGTCGGCAGGGCCCCTCACGGCTGAATGCTCCGTCAACCTTGGCACGCATGAGATCAGGCTTTTTGCCCCGGCCCTTCACAGAAAGGCATTCCCGGGAGGGTACAGGGAACTTCCCCATTTAGTCATACCGCCGATCTCCCTTCATCCGGAATTTGACAAGAAGATCTTTCTGGTTTCACCAAACGGGCATACATTTACTTTTCAGGTTACAGCCCGTTGCAACGATGAGGAGCGGCCCGCCAACGGCCGTCTCGAATTGATCGGGCCGGAAGGATGGCTCATCTCCCCGTCATCCACAGACATCACCCTGCCGCCGGTAAATGGAGCCCTGACACGTTCCTTCCAAGTGACAATCCCGCCCGGCACTCTTGAAGGGCGTTATCTGCTGAGATTCAATATCAACTGCCGCAACAGGGATTATGGTGTTGTCCTCACACCTGTCAGGATGGGCACCCCCGGGCTTCCAAATCCGAATGACCCTGCAACCTGCGTCAGGGAGGAGCTTATCCTTACGCCCGCGCAGGCGGAAATATTCATGGAGGATGCCCGTCTGAAAGAGGGGCGCTATGGCTATATAGAGGGTGCGAAGGAGCAAATGCTTTCTGTCCTTACATCTCTCGGGATGAATATCCATGGGATTCAGGACGCCGAAATAGCACACGGCAACCTGAACAGCTATGACGCCATTGTCGCAGGCCCGAATTCATACCTTATCAGGCGAACGCTTGCCGAGAATTCCCACCGCCTTCTGGAATATGTTGAGCAGGGCGGCGTGCTTATCGTCCAGTATCATAGCTATGACTTCCAGGGCCGTGGTTACGCGCCTTATCCCTTCACTTACAGCAGGCCGCACGACAGGGTGACCAATGAGAATGCCCCTGTTGCCATACTTGCACCGGAAAATCCGCTCTTTCACTATCCAAATAAAATAACGCCGGAGGATTTTGAAAACTGGGTCCATGACCGGGGGCTTTACTTTTTTGGACAGTGGGATGAGCGTTACACGTCGCTGCTCTCCTGTGCGGATGCAGGGGAAAGTCTGAAGAAGGGCGGCCTCATGTACACTGAATATGGAAAAGGCGCATATCTTTATGTGGGCTATTCTCTTTCGCGTCAGCTGCCTGCCGGTGTTTCAGGTGCTTTCAGGCTTTTTTTCAATATGCTTTCATTGAACTCTCGCCCTACAGAGGCCGTATGAATATCGGTATCATGTGCCACAGCAGTTACGGAGGAAGCTCCCGCATAGCGCTTAGCAGCGCCGCCGGATTGGTAAGGAATGGACATACGGTGCATTTATTCGCCCGGACGCCTCCCTATCTGAGCCTGAAGGTGGTGCAAGGCCTGACCTGCCATACACTGTATAATTTTCGGGAGAAGGCCTTACATCCGGCACATCTTAATATATGCTGGCCGGGCCATGAACTTGATACCATGGTTGAGCTTATTATCAGTATCGTTCAAGATGAGGGGCTCGATATCATTAATATGCATTACGCTTTTCCATTTATCTTTATCGCACGCTTAGTTAAGGAGAAGCTGCAGGATACGGCGCCAGGCATCATTCTCACACTGCACGGGACGGATGTATACCGGTTTGAGGATAATGCTGCGGAGGCGGCTGAACTGTCCCTGTGTCTTGCATGTTGCGATGCCCTGACGACCGTTTCCAAAAGCCATGCGCAGCTGTTTGCAAGGGTGTCAGGCTGGAAAGATTTACCTGAAGTGATACCCAACTTCGTAGACCTTGACTGCTTTTCAGCCAAACCCCCTGCCATATCGCATGCAAGGCCTGTCATTCTTCACATATCGAATTTCAGGGCAGTGAAGAATCCGTGCGGGGTGGTCAGCATTTTTTATAAGTTAAACGAAAAAATCAGCAGTGAATTGTGGCTGGTTGGCGATGGGGAAGAGATGCAAAACGTGCGCACGATGTTGGAAAACAAGGGGCTGCAAGATTCCGTTAAGTTTTTCGGGCTGTTGCCGGATATCTCGGATATCATAAACAAAGCCGACCTCCTGGTGATGTCCAGCATGTACGAAAGCTTCTGCCTGACAGCTCTGGAAGCCATGGCGTGTGGTGTACCCGTGCTTGCGCCGCATGTGGGCGGTCTTCCGGAAGTTGTGGCTCACGGGAAAACAGGCTTTCTTTATCCGCCAAATGACTATGCGTCTGGGGCGGCTTTTGCTGTAAAGCTGTTGTCTGATCCGGGTCTGTACAAAAAGATGAGCATGCATGCTGTGCTCAGGGCGCAGGCCTTTGATCAGGAGCATAGCATCATGCTCTATGAAAGGCTTTATGCACGCGTTATGGCAAAAACTTCGGCTGTAGGTGGGGGGGAGCATTGATATGATCGATCCCATAGATATCCTGGCATTTTCGCCACACCCCGACGACGTGGAACTTGGCTGCGGGGGAAGTCTTTTCATAGCTGCAAGGAACGGAAGCAAGATTCTTATCGCTGACCTTTCCGAGGGCGAGCGTTCAAGCAGAGGCACTCCGGAACTGAGAAGAGATGAGAAAAAAAAGGCGTCAGAGCTTCTTGGGCTAAGCGGCAGGCTTTCCGCAGGGTTACCGGACACAGGCATAGGCGCCGAACGCTCACATCTGCATACCGTGATTGACATCATCCGGCAAACGAGGCCGCGTCTCGTGCTGGCCCCATACGGGCAAGACCGCCATCCTGATCATGAAAACGCCAGCCGGCTGATTCGCGAAGCCTGCTTCTACGCTGGTGTCGCGTCTATGGGCGAAGGGCGTCCGCACCGTCCGGAATCGGTTTACTATTACATGATCCACAGTCCGTTGGAGCCATCTTTCGTCGTGGACATTTCTTCGGTATGGGAAAAGAAACTTGAGATTATCAATACTTACCAGTCACAGTTTTTTGTCGGCGGTGATGATAAGAATCCCACGGCCATTTCAAACCCTCAATTCCTGCGCTATCATGAGGCGCGATGTATTTATTTTGGCGCAATGACAGGCTTTGCATATGGGGAGGCGTTTTTCCATCAAGGCCCTCTGCCTGCGAAGCAGCTACCATTGTTTGAGAATCTCAGGCCGGGAAAAGACGATCCGCCAACGTATAAGACCTTCTGACCAAAGAATATATTCCAAGAGGTTACTTTTTGGGTACTATTTCAAAGGGCGTTTCTTTGCGTTTTACCATAGAGTCATGGGGAATATAGCCGGATACGTCGATATGCGGATAGATCAGGCATCTCTTGCCGATGATCGTACCTGGTTGCAGAAGGCAATTTCCTCCCAGTTGTGTATCGTCGCCGACAACGGCGCCGAAAAGGGTCGAGCCAGTTGGGAACGACCTTGTTTCGCCGTCAATGGGCACATGAATAAACACTTCATGACCGTCCAGACGGTAATTGGCAGTGCTCACCCGGCCAGCCACGTTGACTCTGTTGCCTATAAGCGAGGTCATTACTGCGTTACTGTGCGGAACGCGTGCTTTATTGAGCAAAAGGGTCTGGCGCATCTCGGTGCCCCACCCGACTACGCATTCATCGCATATCAATACATGCCCCCGTATGTATGCACCGCTTCTGATTGTGGTATTCTTGCCGATAATAGTGGGCCCCCTGATGATTGAGCCCCGTTCCACCCTGCTCCCCTCACCCAGGCTTACCAGGCCGGGCTCCAGCCAGGCCCCATCCTCGACTTCCCCTTTAATTTCAGGTTTAAGGTTTTTTTCAATAAAGGCAGGCAAAGCAACGACAGCATCCCATACATACTTGATACCATTAAATAAAGCTACCGCCAGGGCATGGTCTAAGTTAAAAAAAGCTTGAGGGCTGTAAGTATTCATTATATTTGGATTTTATACTTTCCCATCAAATCTGTCCACAGAGACTTATCGCTCTTTGGGAACGGGTTTTCTCTGAACGCAAGTTGACCAGCATCACTAATCTATGGCTAAGTTTGCCCACAAAAATGTAAAAGAGATTCCCAATGGCTGATAAGAAGATGCTTTGAGATGGGCAAATCTGTCATCAGATTGATATAATCGAGGCTCACAAATGCAACTGACTCCGGCGGGACTACCGATCAATAAAAAAAGCCGCTGCTATTTTCGCAGCGGCTTTTTTGCTTTAAAAAGGAATTTATGACTTTTGTACCTGGCCGACCACTTGCATGACTTTGGACATATCGGCATCGATGATGAACTGCATGCGCTCCTTGAGCTTCTCAGGTACTTCCGGCATGGCCATGAACTGCTCCATAACCATTTGGGTGAAGGTGTACGGCGTTGCCTCGACCTCGTCGACAACAATGGGATTTTTCTCTGAAAGGTCAAACAGGAAGTCAAGCTCCTGCACCGTGAAAAATCTCGGGAAGAGAACGCGCTTGGTGTAGTCGGCCATGCGCTTGGGATTGCGCACCCACTCGAAATGGTCAGCCCACCACTCGCAATACTCATCATAGCCTTTTTGGCCCTTCAGCTCCATCTCGACGCATTCTGCACCTTTATACCCGCACATGGTTGCGCACTGGTACAGGCACTCGCCATAGGCGGCGGAATCGCCAACATAGAGTATATTGCCTAGCTGGGGCACATTCAGGGGCCCAAAGAACTCAACGATGACGCCGCTGATCTCAAGGATTTCAATGTTTTTAAACCAGGAGGCAAATGGGCTTTTTTTGATGAAATACTCAATAATATCGGTTGATGTTGATGCCGGCAGCACTGACATTGTTTCAGCGCGGTAGCACTTGGGGCCATGGGGGCTCGGGACCATGATGACGCCGCCTGCCATGCCGCCGAAATTTTTTGAGCCGAAGAAGAATGCATCGCCGCGGTCATAGGGCATTTCAACGCCATCCATCTCATATTCAATGGTGGGGCCCTTCATGTTGAAATTAAGGCGGTTTGCGTTGACGCCTGTCACCTTGGCTACGCGGGAGACCAGACCGTCGGCAGCGATAAGCTTCTTACAGGTGAGGGTTTTATTTTTTCCGTCTTTGCGAACCAGTATTTCTACTGACTTATCAGTCTGCGAGCAGTTTATAAATGAGGTGCCCGTCATAAACTGAGCGCCCTGAGCGCTTGCCCACGCAAAACGGTCGGAATGGCATTTGGAGGGGAGAAACGTATGGTAAAACGGCTTAACGCGCGTTTTAGCCTGCCAGTGGCGGCCTGTGTCGGAAAACATATGGGAGTTATGAATCCCTTCCATGTGCCCTGAATAGTTCACCGAAAAGCCGGTGTCAGTGTATTCAAGAAGTGTCTTATCGCCCTGGGGTGTGCACTTGATCCATTCCTTATTGAAGGGCTGGTCAAGAAAGCAGTATCCGGAAGCGGTACGGATGTTTACATCCAGCTGCGGTTTTTTGTCTACGCCCAGCACCTTTATGCCGCGCTTGGCAAGTTCTCCGCAGGCCATCATGCCGGCAGGGCCGCATCCAATAACTATTACATCATAATCGGTCATATGCGTCTATACCTCCTGAAAAGTGTCTTGAGTTGCAATATTTATGCGAAGCAAAGCTTGCCGGGATTTAAAATATTATTTGGATCGGTTTCCGCTTTGAGTTTCTGCAGCATTTGTGAGTATACGGCTGCCCGGCTATACATAAGGGGCGCCCAGATTCCGTAAGGCCTGTCAAAGTATGCGCCGTTATTGATAAGCTCGGCAGAAGCTTTCTGCCAGAGTGTTTTTACTGTCTCGCGCTCAGCTTCGTCGGCAGCAGTGCAGTGCAGGTCGAATTCGCAGTGTATGGCGCGTCCGCGCTCAAGAGGCATCAGATACATGCCGATATCAGCCGCAGGGTATCCTGCCTGCAACGCCAGATCAAACATGAGTTTTTCCAGTTCGGCGATTTTGGTAATAGGCGCCTTGAAGGTCAGATCGTGCACGGAGCCCTTGTAGTTGAACTTTCGCAGAACGCCCCAGGGCCTCAGTATCTCAGCATCTATAATGTTTTCCGCGCCGGTTATATTGGGCAGGCTCTCAAGAAGCTGCACATTCAGAGAATCGCACAGCTCTTTCAGCGCCGTCACCTCATAGGCTATTTTTTCTTCCGTTCTGCGCTTCGGACCGTTGATGACAACAGCCATGGTGTAGGCAGGCAGAACTTTTCTGATCTGCTCAAATTCTTTGGCATCTGCGGCCTTAACCGGAAATTTTGAAGGCACCTTCCAGCTTTCAGTCAGGAGCGCAGCAAGGTTGAAGCTGTTTATTATAAAGCTTTCCGAGCCGATTTCCCTGCGCTGAATGCGTTTCATCGGCTCAACTGCTTCGGCAAGGCTCTTGAACGGAATGAAAAAGATTTTGCGTTGTGCGGGCATGTAGGATACCTGCACAACCATTTTGGTCATAATGCCCAGAGTGCCCTGCGCTCCCGTCCACATACGAAGAATATTGGTGCGGATGGGGCCGCTCGGAGCGCCGGGGCGACCGCCCGATGCCCAGTTGCCGGTGTGGAAAATATCACCGTTTGGCAGCACGATCTCGGTATCCATAATGAGCGAGTTGCCATCTTCAAAACAGGGGGCAGCCATAACCGGGTCGCGCTCAAGATAGCTAGTCAGCACGGAGCGGTCTGCAGGTGCGCCAAAGGGTATCATTACTTTGAGCCCTTTTGGCGTCAGCTCGTCCTGCAGCTGTTTGTACGTGACGCCCGGCTCTACCATTGCAAACAGGTTTTCATCATCGATTTCGATGATTTTTTTCATCCGGGACATATTCAGTATAATGCCGCCCTGATCAGCAATGGCGGCGCCACGCAGCGTCAGTCCTGAGCTGAACGGCACGATGGGCGTAAGAGTCTCGTTGGCCAGCTTAACTAGTTGCTGCACCTGCTCAACAGTTTCGACATACACGACGGCATCGGGCCGGCGCGGAGCAACAAAGCTCTGGTCCTGCGAGAATTGCATCAGCGTAGCTTCATCGGCAAGAACGTTTTTCTTGCCGACGATTTTTTCGAGTTTTGAATTGTCAACTGCCATAGCCTTATTCCTTCTCCTGGAAATGGTTACTTATCTTTCGATGGGCTGCAGACCATGCATCTGCCGCAGCTTGTTAAAGCCTGCCAGCGCCTGTTCGGGGAAGGCATCATACTCGGCCTTGGTGAAAACCTGGCGACCGGCTGCGCAAATGCCCTTGGGATCGAACACGTTGCGAATTTTTCTAAAAAGCAGATAAGCATTTGGGCCAACTTCGGGCATGAATGAGGTGACCGGTTCAATCGAGACGCCAAGTCCGTTGGCGCCCGGGCCGTACTTGTCGGCGATGGTGTTGACCATTCCGCAGGCAACCGTAGCCTGGGCTCGCTGCAGCAGTTCAGGCTTATTCATGTCTGGATATACATCAGCTTCAGTGAGCCAGTAGCGACCGCCGTGATTGCTTGAGTAGAGAAATGGCGTATCATCCATTCCGCCGCGGTCGGTTACATAGGTTTCGCCGAAGGTGTTGAGTGCTTTACTCCAGACCTCGCGGGTCTTGCGGGCCACCGTGTCAATCGGGCCGCCAAGGATATTGGAGCCGCAGTAGGAATGGCGGTTCATGCGGTAACCGGTAACGTGCCGGATGCAGTCAAGGTTCCAGGGCGCTAGGGCGTAGAGCACGTCACCCTTATACTCTTCAGTAAGAAATCGTCCATTAACCTCGGCAATGATATCCCGCACGACTGATTCTTCATAGTCGAGCTGCCCCTGAGATACGATTCCCTGAAGGATTACATAGAGATTATAGGGCGGAAAAAACTTGTTCTTCACGCGATCAAGGGTCATATCCTGCGTTTGCGAGCAGTAGTAGGCATTATAAACACCGGTTGCATTCAGGCCTACGCCGATGCCTGCCTGTCCGATTTTCCGAAGGGCTGCGATTTCTGCTTCAAGGTCGTCAAACTCAGCCCACAGAAGCGTATGACGTTTTGGAAAGGGCGCTGTATCGTATTTTGCTTCAGTAAAGGTCTGGATGCTTGGCCTGCCTGCAGGCGGCTCGGGTAATTCCGTTTCCCCGCACCAGGTGTGCAGTTTGCAGACAACTTCGGTCACGATACCGGTGGTGCCGCCGCTGCCGCGAATCAGTGAGTACAGATCCGGGCCTGGGCCGTATTCCCAGAAAGTTTCCATGCCTGAAACCGAATCAGAACCGGTCACAAGAACATCTCCCGAGGGCATGACGACTTTGATGCTCACGATATTACGTGATAGGGTTCCGTACTTGTGGTCCGTCTGCCAGACGCCGGCAAATGCGCTTTGCGAGGAAATCTTGCATATCGTGGTGGCAAGCGGGGTGCCGCCGTTCCAGAGGCCTTTTTTCATAGCCTCGGCCTGAAGCTGTGCATAGTCGACATAGGCCTCAACCCGTGCGGTCAGGGTATCTTCATTGACGTCAAGCACCTTGTTCATGCGGCTTACATGCACGCAGACCGTGGGATCCGGGGTTGTTGGGCCACTGAAGGTTATCATGCCGTTCGTGAAGGGGATGACATTGATTTTGTAGCGGTTGCAGATGCGCATGATGGCCTGAACGTCTTCGGTTGATTCAGGGTACACGATGCATGCCGGAATATTGCTGGGGTCTTTCATGTGCTTTTTTAGGGTTCCGCCGGCATCGACGGAGAACTTGCTGTAGCATTCCAGGACGGCGCGGTCCTGAGAGATATATTCCTGGCCCACCACATCTTCAAGCGCCCGATATATATCGGGGGGCAGTTTGGCCGGAATCATTTTTTTATTCTCCATGCTTGCTCCTTTCGCTGTGCTGAAACTATCTGAGTTATATTCAAGCGTAGTTAAATCTATCCAGTGTGCCCCAATGGGGAGAAAAGCATTAAAATAGCCAAGAGTATAAAAATGCTTCTTATGCTAAGTATTCCATAACCAATACTGTAACTCGTGCTATATGTCAAGTAATTTACCCTTGTTTGGCTGTGTGGCGCATGGCTCCGGTGGTGAAGGTTTAGTGATGAGGAACAGGGTATCTGCCATGCGTAAAAAGTTTTAAAAATTTTATACATTCAGGCATTTTATTTCACTTGATTGTCATAGTTGTATTGTGGCATGTGACATATATTAATTGAAATTATTTATACAAAAGGGGTTTTTATGATTGCACGGTATTTCCGCCTTGAGGAACTCGGCACAACGGTCAGGCAGGAGGTTATCGGCGGGCTCACGACTTTTGTTACCATGGCCTATATTATAGTCGTGAACCCGAAAATTCTTGAAGCTGCGGGTATGCCGTTCGGGGCGTCCATGGTGGCAACCATTCTGAGCGCTTTTTTCGGCACCATGCTGATGGGGGTCTATGCAAACAGGCCTTTTGCAATAGCGCCGTATATGGGCGAGAATGCCTTTATCGCCTATACGGTGGTAAAGGTGCTCGGCTACAGCTGGCAGACGGCGCTGGGCGCAATATTTATTGCAGGCGTACTGTTTACCATACTCACGGTTTTTAAAATCCGCAGCTGGCTTACCGAGCAGATTCCCGAGGGCCTGCAGATCAGCTTTGCCGTGGGCATCGGCCTTTTTCTTACATTCATAGGACTTAATGATGCCGGTATCGTGGCGCTGGGCGTGCCGGGCGCTCCGGTGCATGTGGGCAATCTCAAGCAGCCGTCCGTACTGCTTGCCGTGTTCTGCTTCATCTTTATAGCGGCTCTTATGATAAGAAAGGTGAAAGGCGCCATGCTCATCGGCATCATCGCCACCACGTTTCTTGCCATTCCTATCGGCATTATCGATCTTCCAAAGCAGTGGGTCAGCATGCCGCCTTCAATAACTCCGATTTTGTTCAAACTCGATATTGCAGGGGCATTGCAATGGGGGTTTTTTTCAGTCATTCTGACGATTTTTGTTATGGCCTTTGTCGATACCATGGCAACGCTGCTGGGCGTATCCTATAAGGCAGGCATGCTCGACAAAAACGGCAGGCTGCCCGATATTGAAAAACCCATGCTCTGCGATGCTGCCGCCACGGTGGTCGCCTCTCTTCTGGGCACAACAACATCGGGGGCCTATATCGAATCGGCAGCAGGTGTTGAGTCCGGCGCACGTTCAGGGCTCAGCTCGGTTGTTGCGGCCCTGCTGTTTTTAACAGCCCTGTTTTTCGGCCCGTTTTTCAGCATCATTCCCCCTTGCGCCTATGGACCCGCGCTGATCATCGTTGGCCTGCTGATACTCACCTCCATCACAAAGGCCAGGCTTGACGACCTTACCGAGGCCGTGCCGATTTTTTCAGTCATTGTGCTGATGAGTTTTACCTATAATATCGGTATCGGCATGACTGCCGGTTTTGTGCTCTATCCGCTCATGAAGGTGCTGGCGGGCTTGATCTGGTTGAGCAGCGGTC
>CAIWCT010000391.1 GCA_903911225.1 uncultured delta proteobacterium | reverse complement strand
TATTAAAAATATAAAAAATAATAAATTCTTATTAGAATGATATGAATGCATTTTAGAAGGAAATTTATTATGAGAAGAAACATACGACGCATTATTTATTTAGTCACAGGATGCATCCTGCTGTTTAATGACAATCTATCCTCTGCAGCAGAAGATGTACGGCTCCCTGATATTACAAAACTCCTGACGGCCTATGGTTGTCCTGAAAAAGGACCGATTCAATATCATCCTCGAGTTGTCGTTAGAGGTAAATTTTTATTTTACGATAAGAACGATATTTCATCCATTGAAGAGGACAAAAAATTTCTGGATACACCTGAAGAATTTATTACCGCTGCGTATTTATCAGACATGAAGGTTATTGATGAAGTTCAGGGAATAATACAATCCGAACTGCCCGAAGGCAAGGGCGGAGGATTGAGATTAATTTCCATGTGGCGCAAAAAATATGCAGAATATCCCGGCGTCACAGCCGATTACCAGAAAGCGGTGAATTTAATAAAAACCAAAGAAAAGCTTCTTGATACGGAAATCAAAGATTATTTTGTGCATGCCATTGAACATGAAATTTTAATGCATGCACAGAGTTCTCTTGGGCAATGGTACTCGTCTGCACAACTGAGAAGCGCTGTGTGTCAACCAATAATTGAATATTACATCAACCCTGTTTCCGCCAATAAAGAAAAAATTATAACAACAGGGGTTGCGTTAATGAATGAAAATAAAGACAGGGGTGAAGGGTATATTGAGATTTTGGCGGCATTAAACAACAAGTTCGCTTCAGACATAATAAATAAAATCCATGAAGCGCGAATGAAAAGTGGAGACCTATGAGTCCTGTTGTGCAGAGCAGTGTGCAATGAACATGTGCATTATACCGGAGGACAATGATCATGATTGATTTACTGTATTGTATACTTGCGGTTATTTTTTTTAGCCTGTGCATTCTCTATGCACGGGCCTGTGAAAGGATTTGAATTATGGTGGAAATCGGTATCGGAATAATCGGGATAGTACTTATCGTCTATCTCTTTGTTTCTATTATCAGACCGGAAATGTTTTAACGACGGAGCTGGCATATGGATATGTATGGATGGATACAGCTTGCGTTGTTTGCCGGCCTGCTGCTTGCCCTGACAAAGCCGCTTGGCGTTTATCTGGCAAGCGTGCTTGACGCGGGCGGAAAAACATTTCTTGATCCGGTGCTGCAGCCCTGCGAAAAATTGTTATACAGACTTTTCAGTATAAAAAGTCAAGACGAGCAAAATTGGCAACAGTATGCAGTGTCGCTGTCTGTTTTCAGCCTGGTGAGCCTCCTTTTTTCTTATGCAGTGCTGAGGCTCCAGCATGTGCTGCCTCTCAACCCGCAGGGGTTCGGGCCTGTGAGCCCCGACCTTGCCTTCAATACGGCAGTGAGCTTTACCACCAACACCAACTGGCAGAGCTATGGCGGTGAGTCGACCCTGTCGTACTTTTCCCAAATGGT
Source organism: uncultured delta proteobacterium (assembly GCA_903911225.1). Lineage (GTDB taxonomy): Bacteria > Desulfobacterota > WTBG01 > CAIYCZ01 > CAIRTM01 > CAIWCT01. The sequence goes on along the minus strand of CAIWCT010000391.1, from coordinate 1,437 downwards.
CGGGCTTACCCTTCATAATTTCGTTTCAGCCGCAGCAGGCATTGCAGTAGCAACCGCGCTTGTGCGCGGATTGAGCCGTCACAGCGCCAGAACCATCGGCTGTTTTTGGGTTGATCTGGTGCGGATCAATCTCTACCTGCTGCTGCCATTAAGTCTTATACTTGCCGTTTTTTTAGTTTCCCAGGGGGTGGTTCAGAATTTTAAGCCCTATGCAGCGGCAAAGTTACTTGAACCTCACACTGCCGTAGCTCCTGCAATAACAAACATTGCAACACAGACGATTGCCCAGGGCCCCATGGCGTCACAGGTTGCCATAAAGATGCTCGGTACAAACGGGGGCGGTTTTATGAATGCCAATGCCGCCCACCCTTATGAAAACCCGACCCCGCTGGCTAATTTTCTGCAAATGCTTGCGATTTTTTTGATACCCAGCAGCCTAACCTATTACCTGGGTAGGATGGTGAAAAATCAAAGGCACGGCTGGGCAGTCTGGGCTGCCATGCTGCTTCTTTTTCTCGCGGGATTGACGGTCTGCTGGCAGGCTGAAAGCGCAGGCAACCCACGGATGCATGCGCTTGGTGTTAACCCATTAGGCGGCAATATGGAGGGCAAGGAAGTCCGCTTCGGCATCTTTAATTCAGCGCTTTTTGCAACTGTGACCACGGATGCCTCCTGCGGCGCAGTCAATGCCATGCATGATTCTTTTACCCCCCTGGGCGGCTTGATACCGCTATTAAATATCCAGCTTGGCGAAGTTGTTTTCGGCGGCGTGGGTGCAGGGCTTTACGGCATGCTGGTGTTTGTGGTGCTCACGGTTTTTCTTGCAGGGCTTATGGTGGGACGCACGCCCGAATATGTCGGCAAAAAGATCGAGGCCTATGATGTCAAGATGAGCGCCCTTGCAATACTGATTTTAATTTTAAGTATTCTTGGCTTTACTGCCTGGGCGGTTGTCAGCAACTGGGGGCTTGCAGGTTTGAATAACCAGGGTCCACACGGCTTGAGCGAAATCATTTATGCCTATTCATCTGCCACCGGCAATAATGGAAGCGCATTTGCCGGCCTTACCACTAATACCCCGTGGCTGAATACGACACTTGCTTTTGCCATGCTTTTTGGGCGCTTTTTCATGATTGTGCCTATACTTGCGCTTGCAGGCAATCTGGCAAAAAAGAAGCTGCTCCCTCAGAGCGAGGGGAGCTTTCCGGTTACCGGGCTGACATTTGTTGTGCTTCTGGTGGGGACAATTCTCATAGTGGGGGCACTTACCTTTGTGCCGGTTCTTTCCCTTGGCCCGGTAGTTGAACATTTTTTGATGACTAAATCTGCGGTTGTATTTTAGGAGAAAATTTCCATGGCTGCTAAAGCCCGCTCGCTTTTTGATACGGCAATCATGCTCCCGGCGGTAGTAGATTCATTCAGGAAGCTGAATCCTTT
>CAIWCT010000390.1 GCA_903911225.1 uncultured delta proteobacterium | reverse complement strand
TCAAGCTCATCCCCGAAACATTCAATCTGCACGCGCAGCCTTTCAGCCAAAACAACTGCCTCCGCAAGATTTGTCTCCGGGACAATAATACAAAACTCATCCCCGCCATAACGAACCGGTATATCTGTAGCCCGGCATTGCTTTTCAATAATGCTTCCGATCATGCTGATAACAAGCGTTCCCGCCGGATGGCCGAACTCGTCATTAATTGCCTTAAGATTGTCAAGATCGATCATTATCAAAGACAGGGGCCGATGATAGCGCTGGCTGCGTGCAAACTCAGCATGCAGCCGTTCCTTGAAATACCGGTAATTAAAAAGGCTGGTCACATCATCAAGGCTGGTGAGCATCTGGGCGTTCTTTAGATTCAACTCCAGAAAGTCTATAACATTTTTCATAGTCAGCAGATTCCGGACTTTCAGAAACAGCTGAATACGGGCTTCTTTTTGCTTAAAGGGTTTATAGACATAGTCCTGTGCGCCGGCTGCAAGAGCTTTCTCAACGCTGCTGAAATCATTCAAAGAACTGGAAACAATGACGGGAATATTTTTAAAGGCTGGATTTTCATTGATTCGGTCAAGCACTTCAAAACCCGACATGCCCGGCATTATAATATCAAGAATTATGAGATCTATTTTCTTACTGCACAAAATCGATAGGGCTTCTTGTCCGCCTTGCGCCTCAATAAAAGCATACCTGCCATCTTTGAGCGCCGTGCGGAATAATTTACGGGAAACCGCTTCATCATCAACAAGCAGAATTGTATTCATGTTTTTGTCATCCCCCTGCACACTTCAGGTTGTCGAATTATGCGAATCAAAATTAACAGATGATAAAAAATTTCAACTTTTGTTTGCAGTCCGGAACTCCGCCGTGACTGACATACGGCAAATCCAGATGCTGCCCGTAAAGACAGAAGTGAAACATATCTCTATATATTTAAAAAAATACGCCCTGTGCATCAGTTCAATGTTGGGCATGCATTAATGACCGTTTGTACTTGCCCTTATCAATTTTTTAAATTTTTTTATATAATACCACCACTTATTTATTCTGCAAATAAAATATAAAGTCAATAAAACTTTAAAACAAAGCATCCCCATCCGATTAGCGCAAATTAGAACCACCGGCATACATGGTCATGCATGTTGCGTTATGCCGGCCTGTAATGCTATAGTGCGCCCTATATTTATATTTCAGATTATATCAATTCGCTGCCACAGAGAGTCGGAAGGGTGCACAGCTCATCAATGCCCCTGAAAACAGCATGTTATGCAAGGCAGCTTTAACCCTATTGGGATCATGCTATAGATCACGAATCACTAAAAAATTTAAAGGAAGGCGCCCGAAATGTACAAAAGAATTATTACCGCACTTCTTCTCCTGGCCCTGCCATGCAGCGCTCTCGCAATCAGCGAAAATGACTATGCCGACCAGTACCAGTCAAAAGTACTGCCCTTTTACGATAACGGCTCATTTAGCCAGTTCACCGGCTCTGGTGATGTGCTTCTGCGATATGCGGCCTTTGAGCGCGATAATGAAACAGGCGCACTGGTGATACTGCATGGCAAATCAGAATCCTATATCAAATATGCCGAAGTGGCCTATGACCTGCAGGAGCTCGGGCTGTCATGCTATCTTATGGATGCACGGGGATTCGGCTTCTCCGAGCGTATTACTCAGGATGATCCGCAAAAAGTCTATGTTGATCACTTTGACGACTATGTTGAAGATCTGAAAATATTCATCGATACCGTGGTCAAGGCAAAGCCTCATAGCCGAATCTTTTTCCTGACACATTCCCTTGGGGGCCTCATTGCAGCCCGTTACCTTGAAAAATACCCCGGTGATATTACAGCCGCCGTGCTCTCTTCGCCCATGGTGCAGATGGATACGGGCAGCTTTCCGCCAGCTGTTGCATATGCTGTTGCCGACCTTGCTACGGCCCTTGGCAGGGGAACGGACTATGCCATCGGGCAGGGGCAGCGCCCATATCCATACTTCTACAGCGACACCGTAACCCATAGTTATGCGCGCTGGTGGAAATGGGAAAAGGATCTGATTCCAGCAAACCCGGAAATAACATCATACGGGGTAACCTATGGCTGGGTCAAGAGATCAATGGAGGCAGGCGCCCTTGCCCGCAGAAAGGCCGGCGCCATTGAAACTCCTCTGCTGGTGCTGCAGGCTGAAGAAGATTTTTTTGTACGGCCCGAAGGCCTGGACATGCTGTGCGACAGGGCCGATGACTGCACAAAGGTGTTCTGTTTCGGCAGCCGCCATGAAATCTTCCAGGAAGCCGACATGATACGTGATGTTGCGCTGGCTAATATAAAAAGTTTTCTGTGGAAATTTATTGATTAAAACTTTGCCCCCCCCCTCTGAAATCTGTGTGGGATAAAAGATAGGAGTCATGGGTCAAGATCGAAGGGGCGTTCGGCGAATGCCCGATAAAACGTAGGGGCAGGCCCCCGTGCCTGCCCTGGGTTCTGAACTTATTTATCCTTTTCTGTTTGACGTTTAAAAATTTTCTCGATTTCCTCAAAACCCTTGATAATTTCGGCATAGGATTTAGTTTTTGGCGCATCAGTCTGTGTTGTGTTCAGGGATTCATCTTTATTCGGATGCAGAGAACCATCAGACTCCTGATGGTCCTTTTTCTCTCCTTTATGATCCTTACTATGTGTACTTTGCGACATAAAAAACCTCCGAAACATCAAGAAAAAAAGCGTGATTCTTTATATATTGTATACACTATAGATATAAAAAAACAACATGAAACAAAGTCTTCCGATGTCTTTATGAATCAACCTAGATCGTCCCGTAAAAACTCATCCAGCCAAAATCCGTATAGCATAAAAAATTAAAATCAGAACACGGAATGGACTAGAT
>CAIWCT010000389.1 GCA_903911225.1 uncultured delta proteobacterium | reverse complement strand
TAATATGGCCGCTGAACCATTACGTAATTATTCCGTATTATCAGAAGTAGTTTTTGTTCTGTAATATTAAGTGAAATCCAAATTCTGCAAGTAGCCATTCGGGACGTACCGGCAATATTGACTTATGCACCTATGCCTGCTTCACTGTTTTTAGGGCGAGGTGTTTTACCAGTGGATCAAAATCAATGTCATTATGAAGAAGGGTAATCCTGTTTAAAATGCAAAATGTACCAATAAAAACATCTATTGTTTTTCTGACCGTAATCCCCTGCTTTCTAAGTATCCGGTAATTGAGAGCGCTCTGGAGTGCAACCTCATATCCTCCAATCTGGTGAAAGGGCAGGCTCGACAGTAATTTTTTCGCCTTTGCAAAGTCTTTATCGGAACGAAATCCCTGAAGCACCTCTGTAAATATTAAATCCGCCATCAGCACCGGCTCTCTTTTGAGCAACTGGTCAAGCATATCGGTTTGCCAGCAGATGACGCCGCGAAAATAGTCTATCCAGACGGAGGAATCCGCAAGAATCATTTATCAAGCCTCATGCGTTCCAAATCACCTTGCCAGATGAGCTTGCCCCTTAGGCTGCGGATGCCTTCCTGTCGTTTCACCTGAATCAACAGGCGAAGACCCTCTTCAACGACGGCCTTTTTTGTTTTAACGTGGGCAAGTTTCATTGCTTCAGAAACAAGGTTGACATCAAGTACTATATTGGTTCTCATAGCCGCCTTTTTGATAGTATGTGTATGATTATAATTAATTATACACATACATTAAAAATGTTCAACCTTAATTTGCCGCTTCAGGGAGCACCCATGGGAATTGATTCCGGCACCGTTTGTTGTGATTGGGGACTGGCCCCTGACCCCCTGATCATTTCCCCTTACCCCACGCTATCTGGGCCCCAACATTTTTTTGCCTCCTTTGGAACTTTTTCAAAAACGTGGTGTCAAACCGGGTAAAGATACACTAACCCGGCGCAAGCCACAGCACAAAGGAGGTACCCATGAAACACCGGATTGCACAACTAACTAAAACCGTATGCCTGTTATTTATCTGCTTTTATGCAGCCCTCATGGCGGGCAGGCAAGCTCTTGCCTGCAGGATCGAAATTCCGCACAGGCCCGCAAACCTTCAGCCGCTCCAGACCCGCGAACATAATGTCTCCATCACCATGCGCAACCAAACCGCGGAGGTGACAGTTCAGGCCACATTCTATAATCCTAATGACGCCAATGTGGAGGGCGACTACTGGTTCCCTCTGTATGCCGATGCAGCAGTCACTTCATTTTCTATGATTGTGAACGGAAAGGAAATGCAGGCCGAGCTGCTTGATGCCGATCAGGCGCGGCAGACCTATGAGGAGATCGTGCGGCAGCAGCGCGATCCGGGCCTGCTGGAATTTGTGGGCACACGCATGCTGCGGCAGCGCATATTTCCCATACAGCCCCGCAGCGAGGTTAAGGTGTTTTTGAAATATGCACAGCTGCTCACCAGCCAGTCAGGCACTGTCAGCTTCAAATATCCCCTGTCATCGGCAAAGCCCGACGGCACAAGGATTGGGAAAGTTTCTATCTCAGCATATCTTGAGTCGCCCACACCCATTGCAAATATCTACTCCTCAAGCCATGACATCAAGATTGACAAAAAAGATAGCCGCACGGCCCGGATATCCTTTGAGGCAACAGACTGCCTGCCAGACAAGACATTCACGCTCTACTACACGACGACAAAGGACGACATAGGGGTCTCGCTTGTATCTCATAAGCCGCAGAATGACGATGGCTACTTCACCTTGCTGGTCTCCCCAAGTATCGACTACGCGCAGGCTAAGGTCATTGCCAAGGATTTTATTTTTGTCATCGACACCTCGGGCAGCATGTCTGGAAACAAACTGCGAGGTGCCAGGGATGCCCTGAAGATATGCATCAGCAGGCTCAACAACAACGACCGTTTCAATATCATTCGCTTCAGTTCAGGGGTTGAGCGTTTTAGAGACGGGCTGTGCGCTGCGACAAAAGAGAACACGGCGGCAGGAGCG
>CAIWCT010000388.1 GCA_903911225.1 uncultured delta proteobacterium | reverse complement strand
TCAGACTATTAGACAAACGCCCGCCACAAATAATGGCGGGCGTTTGTTATATATAAGAAATCTTTGGGCAGACACAAAGGTCTGCCCCTTCATTTTATTGGACGTATGCTCCGCCGCGGCGAACCCCTTCAACCCTGAACTCCGACCCCTGCCACCTGATTTTAACCCTGCTCATTGGCCAGTATTCCCCTAACCGCAGCGGCAATGCCGTCAGCGTCAAGTCCGTATGCCGCCCGGATTTGCTTCTGCGTGCCCTGCTCGACAAACCTGTCGGGAATACCTATACGCAACACACGGGCCACGCAGCCTGCATCCTGCAAAGCTTCAAGCACGGCAGATCCGAAACCGCCCTGCAGCATGTTCTCCTCGACCGTCACGATTGCCCGCACTTTGCGTGCAAACGCACAGACAGCCTCACCGTCAAGGGGTTTCACAAAGCGGGCATTTACAACAGCGCAGGAAATACCCTGAGATGAGAGCTGCTGTGCAGCCTCAAGCGCCGGATGCACGGTGCTGCCCAGGGCGAACACCGCAACGTCATGGCCATCCATGAGTATTTCAGCTTTGCCTACCGGCAAAAGCCGGAAATCCCTGTCAAGCAAAACGCCAACGCCCGTGCCGCGCGGGTAGCGTATGGCAACGGGCTGCTTCAGCTCAAAAGTTGTAGCCAGCATGTGCTGCAGCTCATTTTCATCAGCCGGCGCCATAAAGACCAGGTTGGGAATCGACCTGAGAAAAGAAATATCAAAAAGCCCGTTATGCGTCGGCCCATCCTCTCCGACGATCCCGGCCCTGTCGAGCATGAAAACAACCGGTAGGTTCTGCATACAAACATCATGCAGTACCTGGTCGAAAGAACGCTGTAAAAAAGTCGAGTAGATTGCCGCTACGGGCCGGAACCCCTCAGCGGCAAGGCCTGCGGCAAAGGTAATGGCATGCTGCTCGGCGATGCCCACATCGTAAAAGCGATCAGGGAACTGCTGCTGGAATTTCTCGAGCCCCGTGCCGCTGGTCATACCGGCAGTGATGGCCACAACCTTCGAATTGTCTGCTGCTATACGCACAAGCGCATCACCAAAAACCTTTGTGTAGGAAGGCGCCCCGTTGCTCGGCGCAGGCTTGCCCGTTTCCCGGTCAAATGCCCCGACGCCATGAAAATAGGTTGGGTCTTCCTCCGCGGGTTTGTAGCCTTTGCCCTTTTTCGTGATTACATGCAGGAGAATCGGGCCCTTCATATTTTTTATATTACGCAGGTTATCAACAAGCATATCTATGCGGTGCCCGAGCACAGGGCCGATATAGACAAAACCGAGCTCTTCAAAAAGCATGCCCGGCACGAAAACGCTCTTAAAAAACCCCTCGGACTGACGCGCCAGACGCGACACAGACTCACCGATACCGGGAATTTTTTCAAGCATGCTCTTGATCTCATCGCGAAATTTATTATACGACTGGCCTGAAATAATTCGCGACAGCGATGAGGACAGCGCGCCCACATTCGGGGAGATAGACATTTCATTATCATTGAGCACCACAATTAAGTTGCGCTTGATATGGCCGGCGTGATTAAGCGCCTCAAAGGCCATGCCCGCAGTGAGAGAGCCGTCGCCTATGACGGCAATCACCTTGGAATCCTGCCCCTTGAGGCGGCAGGATTCAGCCATGCCGAGAGCTGCTGAGATGGAGGTGCTGCTGTGGCCGACATTGAAAGTGTCATACTGGCTCTCTTCCCGTTTGGGAAACCCGCTCAGGCCGCCCATCTGCCGCAGCGTGGAAAAGGCCTCGCGCCGGCCGGTTAGAATTTTATGAGCATATGCCTGATGCCCTACGTCCCAAACGATCTTGTCATGGGGAGCGTTAAAAATATAGTGCAGCGCAATCGTGAGCTCCACCACCCCGAGGCTCGCTGCAATGTGACCACCGGTTTTTGAAACTGTGTCAATGATAAGCTCGCGAATTTCTTCCGCAAGCAACGGCAGTTCCTTAATACTCAGCTTGCGCAGATCTTCGGGTCCATTAATTTTATTCAGAAGTTTTTCCATTATGCAATTTTTCCCGGCATCAGTTGTTTCGTTCAACAATCACCCGCCCTATCGCCCGAAGCGGCTCGGCTTTTTCGTCATATCCATCAAGCGCGGCAAGCGAAAGAGCCAAATAATGCAGCTGCATGCGCCGCGCCTCATCCATCCCGAGTAAGCCCGGATACGTGGCCTTGCCCGCCTGTGCGTCCTTGCCAACGGTCTTGCCGAGCTGCTCCGTGGTGCTTACCACATCGAGAATATCATCTGTGATCTGAAACGCAAGGCCAATGGCCTTCCCATAGCAGGCAAGGGCCTGCTGCCGGGCAGGCGTCGCGCCACCAAGAATAGCGCCCAGCATGACAGCGGCGTGTATGAGCTTGCCCGTTTTATGCGCGTGGATATAATCGAGCGTTTCAAGGCTTACGGAACTGCCTTCCGACTCGATGTCAACCACCTGACCACCGATAACACCCTGAGAGCCGCAGGCATCTGCAAGCATGCCGCTCACCTGAACAAGCCGCTCCGGGCTGTGCCGCCCTAAGGTATATGCCCGGGCAAGAAGCCCGAAAGCCTGCGTCTGGAGAGCATCGCCCGCAAGAATCGCCATTGCTTCACCAAACACTTTATGACTTGTGGGCATGCCGCGGCGGAAGTCATCATTGTCCATGGCGGGCAAATCGTCATGAATCAGGGTGTAGGTATGTATGAGTTCGAGGCTGCATGCTTCGTCAAGCACAGTTTCAGGCTGCGCACCGACGGCTTCGGCAGCAGCCATGGCAAGAAGAGGCCGCAGGCGCTTGCCGCCGGCAAAAATGCTGTAGCGCATGGCCTTGTGCAGAGCAGGCGGCTGTGCGGTTTCAGGCGGCAACAGCCTGTCAAGGGCGGCATCCACCAGGCGCCTCCCCCGGTCGAGATAGGCATGTATGTCAAAACCGCTCACAGCTGATCGGCCTCGTCAAAGCAACGGGTGGCAATGCCCCCCGACTCATCCTTCACAAGCAGATCAACGCGTTTTTCCACCTCGTCGAGCTTCTGGGAACAGAAGCGGGAGAGCTTTATGCCGTCCTCGAAAAGGGCGACAGCCTCGTCAAGGGGCACATCGGGATCTTCAAGCCGCTGCACAATCTTTTCGAGCTCAAGCAGTGTGTCTTCAAATTTTTTCTTAGCCATACCATTTCCCCATACATGACAGATATATTACTTTACTACCTTTTCAACGATGCAGTCAACCTCTCCCTTGCCCAGAGTCACGCGCACGGCTGCCCCGGGCGCCGCATCGCCCGAGTTGTGCAGTATCTCAAGCGACGGCAGCAGCCGTGTAATGCTGTAGCCCCGTGCAAGAATGGCGGCCGGGTTGAGGGCGCTCAGCTGCGCAACCAGCGTGTGGAGAGCTGAGCGCTTTTGCCGCTTTGCGGCGGCCATGCCTGCTGCAAGCTGTTTTCCAAGAAAGGCTGCCCTGCCCCTGTATGCTGCAATAAGGCTGCCGGGCGATTGAGCGGCAAGAATGCGGCAGGCGCTGGTGATTGCAGCACGGCGGTATGTTACAAGACGCGGCACGGCTGCCGTCATGCGTCCGTGCAGATCATCAAGCCGCAGCTGCAGATCTGCAATGCGGCGCGCAGGGTGCCGCAGCCGCGAGCGGGCGTTCCGGATGCGCACATGCATGCGCTCCAGATACTGCAAAAAACCCTGCCCGAGCCGCTGTTCATACTGCGCCACCAGCTGCACCAGCTCTCGCTTCTCCCGAACCACGAGCTCAGCTGCTGCCGAAGGCGTAGGAGCACGCAGATCGGCAGCACAGTCGGCTATGGTCATGTCGGTTTCATGGCCCACGGCGGAAACAACCGGAATGGCCGATGCGGCGATTGCGCGCGCCACTATTTCGGTATTAAAAGCCCATAGATCTTCAAGAGAGCCTCCGCCTCGCCCGACGATTATTACATCAGCCAGACCATGCCGGTTGACCATGGCCAGGGCCCCGGCGATCTCGGCAGGCGCTTCATCACCCTGCACCTTCACCGGTACGACAAGAATGGCAACATTCGGGTACCGGCGATGCATAACGAGTATGATATCGCGCACAGCAGCACCTGTTGGAGAGGTTATGACAGCAACCCGCTCGGGCAGAAAAGGCAGCGGCTTTTTGCGGTCTGCTTCAAATAAGCCCTCCTGCGCAAGCTTGAGCTTAAGCTGTTCAAAGGCAAGCTGCAAATCTCCTACTCCCTTTGGCTCCAGCATCTCGGCAATAAGCTGGTAGTCGCCCCGCTGCTCATAGACATTTATCCTGCCGCGGCAGATAACCTTCTGTCCATCCTCGGGCACGAAACGCAGCAGCCTGGCCTGCATGCGGAACATGACTGTTCGCAGCTGCGCGCCCTCATCTTTAAGCGTGAAGTAGCAATGGCCGGAAGAGGGCACCCGCAGATTTGAAATCTCTCCCTCAACCCACACATCCGGGTACGCGCTTTCAAGCGTATCCCTGATATGGCGCGTCAGTTCGGTAATGGTGAATACGAATCGGTTGGCCATGTTTGTTTAAGGTCCTTTAGAAAAAAAATCCAGTCTGCCACGGCGGAGTGAGTCTCTTTACTTCGAACACCGGCTTTTGGGCAGACACGCAGGTCTGCCCCTTCACAAAACTGTCTTTATGCCTTCGCTCCGAACTACGAACTCATTACTCCGGACTTCTATCTGTACATTCTGACTCCCAGCCTCTGGATTCAGTTTTTTAAGTAACATGCCTGACGTTCCACAGCAAACTAAAATTGTTAAACTGCCGGTAACAGGGTATAATTATTCCGCATTATTGCACTCATTATTTTTAATGTGTGATCTGACATGAACAGAGAACCATCTTTTGATTTTGTCGCCATCGGCAAATGCGGCGATCTCCCACATCTTGCAGACAGGGCAAACACTATACTGGTGATTTCCCCCCATCCCGACGACGATGTCATCGGCATGGGAGGAGCCATGCGCTTGCTGGGCGCTGACGGCAAAAAAGTTTTTTCCGCCTATGTCACCCACGGCAGTTCTTCCGCATCCCACGACGGCACTCCTGGCTCAGTGCGCCGCAACGAGGCTCTCGCAGCTTTAAAAACCGTCAGCGCAAGCGGCGCTTTTTTCCTCAACCATGCGAGCCGGGAGCTTGCAGGCACCGCTGCGGCAAAAGTTGTGCGGCAGCTGCGAAAAATTATCACCCTGCTCAAGCCCGTTGAAATTTATATGCCATCGCCTTTTGAGCGACACCCGACCCACCGTCTGGTTACCCGCATTACATTGCGGGCGCTCAACAATATGTGCAATGCTCCCCGAGCCTGGGGCTATTCGGTTTGGGGCGGGGTGTATGGCCTGCCCGGCACAAAGGTTGTGGATATATCTGAAGCGGTGCGCGCCAAAAGAAAAGCCATACGACAGCATGCAAGCCAGACAGGCGACAAGCCCTATGATACCGGAATACTGGGCAGAAACGCCTATGAGGGTATTTTCGTAGAAACACATGCCCGAAGCCACATGGCATGGGCTGAAACATTTATCGATATGGCTCGCCTGAAAAAAGGGGGGGCGGCGGATATTCTTGTGCGGGCCATAGCCTCACGCCACTCTCCCTGATTTTCACCCTCCCGGCAAAGTGGCTGCAGCTTAACAGACATTCATACAAAACAATTACGTGTATCATGCCGCAACCCTTCGTATGACATTTTGCCCCGGCTCGGCTGACAAACTCAAAAAGTGCTGCGTGCTTCTCATGCATACAAAGTTAAC
>CAIWCT010000387.1 GCA_903911225.1 uncultured delta proteobacterium | reverse complement strand
GCCCGCATGGCTGCCTGCGCGCACATGGCCGCAGCCCCGGTCTTACCCGGCGAACCTGCTATAATAAACCCGTGGCCATAGGTTCCCTTATGCGAATCCGGTTTTCGAACCGGAACAATGCCTGCGAGCATGTCCCCATCAAGCAGATACTCATTGATATCGCTTGATTCTACAAGTTCTGCGGGGATTCCTATATCAATAATCTCGAGGCGGCCTGCATATTGGGCGCCGGGATGGATAACAAGGCCTTTCTTGGCAAGACCGAAGGTGCAGGTGAGTTGAGCCTTCACTGCTGCTCCCAGCACTGCGCCCGTTGTTGCATCGATGCCTGAGGGGATGTCAACTGCAACGACCGTGGCTCCGGACGCGGCATTAATGGACTCAATTGCGCTACGGTACAAACCCCTTACCTCTGATGAAAGCCCTGTGCCGAGCAGCGCGTCAATGATAATAGAATCCTGCAGAATGCCGGGGGCATACTGCAGCCACTGTGCCTCATCGATGATTTGGATAAGACGGCCCCCTGCATCTTTGAAGGCCTCAAGGTTGGTCAACGCATCGCCGGCAACTTTGCCTGCATCGGCAAAAAGAAAAGCCGTGACACGGGCGCCGTCATTATGAAAGCAGCGGGCTATCACAAATCCGTCGCCACCATTATTGCCGCGACCGCACAGCACGGCAATCGGCTGGCCAGCCGCATCCGGAACCGTCTCGACTATTTTTTCAAATGTGCCGCGGCCAGCGTTTTCCATAAGCACTGCGCCAGGTATGCCGAAATCATGTATGGTTGCGCGGTCGAGATCCTGCATCTGCCGGGCGCTGACGATCTTCATGGCATAAACCTCGCTATGTAATAGGTGCTTTCAAATCTCTGGGGCCTCTGCCCCGTTGCAGGCCGGCAGGCTAATAAGCATCACGGCCTGCTTGATGAACTTTGCCGCTCAGCACATCGTGCAGCATACCGCTGACCTTTTCTAGGGTTAAGGGCTTTAAAATAAACCCCTTCGCCCCGAGCCCGAGCAGTTCATCAACGCGTGAATCGTTGGCGCCTCCCGACATGATTATAACCTTCACCTGCGAATCAATATTTTTTAGCGCCAGAAAAGTGTCTTTACATGATTTGCGCGGCATAATAAGGTCGAGCATCACGGCTCTGATGTCACTGCTGTATATCTTAAAAAAATCAATGGCCTGCAATCCGTCTTCGGCAGGAAGCACGATATAGCCGCACTCTTCAAGAATAGCCTTCATTACCTGGCGGGTAATTGGCTCATCATCAACTACAAGAACCAATCCCTCCCCCTGCGGAACCGACTCGGGGGCAGGCGCTTTCACCGATGCAGGCTCCTGTGTAGACACCGGCACATACACAGTAAAAGTCGTACCCGACCCAAGCTCGGACTGCACGTCGATAAACCCTCCCTGCTGCTTGACAATATCGGCAACCATGGCAAGCCCGAGGCCAGTGCCCTGCTCAGCATTTTTGGTGGTAAAAAAAGGATCAAATATTTTATCAATCATCCGGCTGTCCATACCGACGCCCGTATCGGCAACCGACAGGCTACAGAAACGGCGATGGCCTGCATCGGGAAAACGCTCTCTAAACTGCTTGTCTCCCGCTGCTTTTCCGACCGAAACAGTCAGCACACCGCCTGGAGGCTTCCCCACGGGCCGCATAATGGTCATGGCATGGCAGGCGTTCACCAGCAGGTTCAGCACAACCTGTTCTATCTGCGTGGGATCGGCAGACACCATGGCCTGCTTTTCCGGCAGCACAGAGCGAATCTCCACACAGCGGTCGAAGGTATTGCGGCACAGATCGATTGCCTGACGCACCGCCCTGTTCAAATCGAAGGACACGACCAGGCATTCTTTTTTACGCGACAGAGACAAAAGCTGTTTTACAAGATCAACGGCGCGCTCCCCGGCATTCTGCATGAGATCGAGAAACAAATCCAGTTGATCGTCCGGGATACGGCTTGCTGCATGCTGCTTGCTGCGCAGAACAGACAGGGAGCCTGTGATGCCGCACAGCACATTGTTAAAATCATGGGCAAGCCCCCCTGCAAGCATACCGACAATTTCCATCTTCTGCGCCTGCCGCAGCTGCTGCTCCTTGAGCTCAAGCTCGGTGACATCATCCATGCGTATGACTATGTCGCGAGACCGGCCGCTAGTCAGCGGAAACAGTGATATGTCAAAAAATACCGTACCGCTGGTGCATGCCTGCGCGGTTTTGAAGCGCTCGAAAACATGCTCCGCAGCCACATGGTCAAGCTGCGGCCGAAACTCGGCAAACCATGGCAGCACCTGCACAATATCGGCGCCAACCGCCTGGCTGGCGGCAATGCCCGTATAGCGCCCGGCTGCGGCATTCCACTGCGTGACCACACCCCGGCTGTTCGTGGTTATAAGAAGGCTTGGAAGGGAATCAAAAACGCCGGCCAGATACTCCCGGGCATACAGCACCTCCTGATCGGCGCGGCGGCGCTCGCGCCGCATTTCAGCCTCGCGAAGCTCCCGCTCGATCACCGGCACCAGTCGGGCAAGCTTGTCCTTCATGAGGAAATCATGGGCCCCGGCCTTCATGGCGCGCACGGCCATTTCCTCGCCGATGGCTCCGGATGCGATAATAAACGGCACATCAAGGCCGTGCAGCTGCGCTATATCAAGTGCAACATACAGACTGCAATGAGGCATGCTGTAGTCCGATATGATGACATCCCAGGGGCTCTCAATGGCCTTAAGCATATCCTGCGGCGTATCAACCCGCAGGGCTTCAGGCGTGTAGCCGCCGCGGCGCAGCTCCCGGAGCAGCAGCTCGAAATCATCCTCGGAATCGTCAACAATAAGCACGCGCAGGTTCGTCATGGCTGCCTCAGCACAGAGGATTACGCGGGCGCTGGTTGAGCACCATCCAGTATAGGCTCAGCTGCCGCACTGCCTCGGTGAACTGCTCGAAATCAACGGGCTTGCTGATATAGCTGTTCACGCCGTAGTGGTAGCTGTCGATCATGTCCTTTTCCTCGTCCGATGACGTAAGCACCACCACGGGCAGATACCGGGTGCGCTCATCAGCCCTGATGCGCCGCAGCACCTCAAGGCCGCCGAGCCTGGGCATTTTAAGATCCAGAAGCACCACCTCCGGCATGATGCACAGGTTGCGGCCGGCATGGGGCCCTGTGCCGAACAAATACTCGAGGGCTTCAACGCCGTCGCGGGCTACCACGATATCATTGAGCACGTGATTAAGCCTGAAAGCCCGCATTGCCAGCTCGAGATCATCATCGTTGTCTTCCACAATCATTATGATGCGCTTGTCCATTAGCCCTCCTGTGCTAAAGTGAAATAAAAGGTTGCGCCGTCGTCGGGAGCGCTGCGGGCCCAAATGCGGCCGCCATGCCGGTGCACGATTCGCTGCACCGTGGCAAGACCGATGCCTGTCCCCGGAAACTCACGCTCGGCATGCAGTCGCTGAAACGCTCCGAACAGCTTGTCGGAATAGGCCATGTCAAAACCGACGCCATTGTCGCGCACGCAGTACACCGCTGCGCCATGAACATGTTCCGGCATAGCACCATCGCGCTCGGAGGCGGTCCCGAAATAAATTTCGGCGCGGGGCCGCGTGCCCGTATATTTCCAAGCGTTATCGATAAGATTTCCAAGCATGACACCCAGCAAATGCCCGTCGCCCAGGGCAATAAGACCAGGCTCTATACTGCAGGAGACATCCCTGCCCCGCTCCTGCTCCCGGAGCTGGGCCACGATATCGGCGGCAAGCGCACTCAGGTTAACCTGCACGCGCCGCATTTCATGCTGCGTCACCCGCGACAACTTCAGCATATCGTCAATCAAACTGCCCATGCGGCCGGAGGCGGCGCGGATGCGCTCAAGATAGCGCCTGCCTTCGGCCGGAAGCACATGGCCGAAATCCTCAGTCAGGGCGCTGGCAAAACCGCTGATGCTCCGAAGCGGCGCCCGCAGGTCATGGGATACGGAATAGGAAAAGCTCTCAAGCTCGCGATTGGCCACGGCAAGCTGGTCGCGCTGCCGCACCAGCTCATGCTCCATGCGCCTGCGCGCCGTAATATCGCGCATGATGCTTACCGACCCGACAGATTCCCCCTTCTGGCTGTAGAGCATGGCTATGTTGGCTTCAACCTCGGCCAGGCGGCCATCCTTGCGTTTTATATAAAAAATATAATTCGTGATTTTGCCCGTCGCAAAAAACTCATCCATGCGGCTGTAGGCCGCCATCATATCGTCCATACTCATATGAACCTGTTCACCCTGCGTCGTTTCATACCATCCCTCGTCAAAAAAAGCGAAGCTGGCAGGGGTAAGGCCAAGCAATTCGTCGGTGTCATAGCCCATGAGATCGCTACAGGCCCGATTTACACTCATTATATGACCGGTAGCATCGCTTATGATAATGCCGTCGATGGAGGTCTCTATGATATTTTCAAAAAAGTCTTTTGTCTCCTGCAACTGGCGTTCGAAGAGCTTACGCTGCGTGATGTCCCTGACAATGGAAACAGCGGCGACAAATTCCTTCCGCGCATTATACATATACTTTATGCCGATTTCCACCGGAACAAGCTTTTGATCCCGGTTAACAAAAAAAAGCTCCCAGTTGGAGATCATGCCCTGCTCCTGCAGCAGCCCCATCATGGGTCGGGATTTTTCGTAAAACGCATCATCGATAACGATCTCATCACCCATCGTGGTCATAAACCGCTTGCCGATTTCAGGCAGCAGGTTGAATATAGACTCGCCCGTCAGCTCAGTGCGGTCATACCCGACAAGGTCGCAGAACGCCCTGTTGCACATTTCAAACATCATATCCGCGTTTTCGCTTATAAAAATACCGTCGCCGGATTGTTCTATGATGATTGCAAGCCGTTCCTGCGTCGACTGCAGCGTCTCGATATCTCTGGCACGCTCGGCTATTTCCTGCTGCAGGCGCTCATTGGCCTGCTGAAGCCGCCGCTCGCTTCGCTTGCGTTGCGTAATGTCGCGAAAAACAACGGCCGCACCCTCTCGCTCACCCTGCCCGTTATGAAAATAAACAGCATTTGCCTCCAGCGGCACGGCCAGCCCGTTACTGTTGAGCAGAAAAAACTCCCAATTGGATACACGGCCATTCTCGGCAAGCTCTTCCATCCTGGAAAGCATGTCGGCATACATCTTCTCGTCAGCAACCATCTCGTCGCCGAGAACCGTTTCATAACGCTTTTCTAAAACAGGCATGAAATCAAAAAAACTTCCCCTGATGGCCTCTTCAGCCGTGCAGCCCACAAGCTCCAAAAAAGCACTGTTCACCATGGTTATCTGTGACATCATTCTGCCGGTTATAACGATAGCATCAACCGATTCCTGAATGATGGCTTGAAGCCGCTGCTCAGCCGACCCGAGCAGTTCCATATCGCGGGCGCGCCGGGCCATTTCCTGCTGCAGCAGCTCATTAAACTGCTGCCGCTCCAGGTAAAGATCACGGATCCAGCCCACGAATGCTCCTTCAATAATAAAGGCGAGATGGCCTATAATGCCTACGCTGCTGAGCATGCCTGGCTTCCAGTCAAGGCCGATAACCGTCATCATGAGCATATTTAGGGGAAAGGCGCAGAATCCCGCTGCAAGCCCCGCCCGCCATCCCCAGCAGAGAGCGATGGTGAGTACGGGCAGAAGCGCAAGGATGGCGCCATGGCCCTCCCTTCTGGCGATTAGCTCAAACAGCAGGCCATAGACCAGCAGCGAAAAAACAAAAATGGCTTTGCGGTTGTTGAGATACGACATAAAAAAACCTGGTAGCCAGCATGCACTCAAAAGGGCACTTTAATCATGGACACAGTTTTTACAATTCTATTAATTGATATATTAATAACATTACATATTTTTTATTCAATTTCCAAATATTTTTTATTTTAACGAGGCTGCCGCACGCATCGCAGGCAATCATAGGCCGGCTTCACCGCAAAAACACAGTCATCACAGCAATGAACGATTAAATAATACTGCACCGGTTTGTGCAGAACCCGAGGATGGGAGACATGCTTAGACGGAAAACGATTCCCTGGTTTTATTATAATAGCCGAACTGCAGGCCGGGAAATTCTTTTGACAGAAGTTCTTTCACCTTCCCCATGCCCATGCCGGGCTCATCAGGAGGCGCCATGGCTTTCCAGTAGAAATCGGGGTCGATGTTCAGATTCTTCATGTGAATAAGGTGAGGTGAGGTTTTTCGTATCAGGTCGCACATGGCCTCAACCTCGGCTGCCTGATCCGTGATGCCGGGGAAAATAAGATAATTAAGCATGGTGAAAGCCCCGTGCTGCCGCGCCAGCCTGATGGATTCCACAACATCTGCAAATCCGTAGCCTTTAGGCTTGTAGTAGCGCTCGTACAGCTCCGGACGGGCGCTTGAGAGACTGATGCGTATGCTGTCCAGGCCACTGCAGCAAATGGCATCCACAAAACGGGGAACACTGCCGTTGGTATTGAGATTGATTGTGCCCCGGGAGGTTTCCTTTCGTATGGCGCTGATCGACTCGCTTATGCGCTGCCACTGCATGATGGGTTCGCCTTCGCACCCCTGGCCGAAGCTGATAATTGGGTCCCTGGCCTCATTGAGATGCCGTACAAAAGGCTCCACAATCTCATGCAGCTCGGGCACGAAGCTGATGCGCTCCTGCGGGGCCATGCACGAGCCGTCGGGCTGCAGCGATATGCAGCCGAGGCAGCCGGAATTGCACACAGGGCTTGTGGGGATGGGGGCTTCCCAGCGACGGAAAAAAAAATTTTTCGCGGCAAAACAGTGATAATGAACAGCGCAGTTGCGCAGATGCTCTACAAGGCGGTTGCCAGGATATTCACGCAGCCGCTTTTTCACATTGGCAAGCAGTGTGCGGTCGTCAAAATTATCTGGATTCCACCGAAAATTATCATCGATTTCGAATGCTGGCGCGTAATAGGCCTCATCATGAAACCCTACGGTGCTGTAGGCCCACATAGGAAGCATGCTGCTTTTTTTGCTGTAGTCCATGGCGGGCAGCAGCAGCCGCACCCAGCCCTGCTGAATGAATGCCGATACGGCATTGCACCTGAGGGTCTTGCGGCCAATTTTCATCTCCCTGAGCAGAACGATTTTTCGCTTGTTCGGATCATAGCCATAGGGGGGGCAGCCCGGATGGAAATAAAGTTTGCTCATGGAGGGCAGCTGCACGAGGTCTCTGATCGCAGGCCGCACCAGGCGAGGGCCGCTTGCACCGGCCATTTCCAGAAACGGGTGATCGTAAATAGTTCCCTGGTCGTCGGCAAATAAAAGTTTGGGTCTCATGGCCATAGTCAGACTTGCCCGCTTGTAGACCGGTCGGCTTGCCGGCAAATTTTAAGTCAGCTTTTTCTTAAACCGTATGAGGCTCATGATAAGAATGCCCAGCCCGATGGCCAGCAGGCACAGGCCTTCGTCCCACAGCACCTCTATGCCGACCCCTTTAAGGAATATGCTGCGCACAATGACGGCGAAATAGCGCAGCGGCATAATATAGGTGCAGGCCTGAATGATTTTGGGCATATTCTCGATGGGAAAAATAATGCCTGAGAGCAGCACCATGGTGATGATGCAAAAGAATGTGAGAACCATGGACTGTTCCTGCGTACGCGCAATTGTAGAGATGAAAAGCCCCATGCCGAGTGTTGTAAAAAGAAAAATAAACGAAAATAAAAACAGCAGGGGGATGCTTCCCTTGACGGGGACATTGAAGATGAGTATGGCTGCTGCCACTATTAATGCCACATCAAGAAGCCCGATGATGATGAAGGGCGACAGCTTTCCGATGATCAGCTCTATTCGAGTGGCGGGAGATACCAGCATCTGCTCGAGCGTGCCGATTTCGCGTTCGCGAACAATGCTCATGGCAGTAAGGTTGGTGGTCACGATGAGCAGGATCATGCAAATGACGCCGGGCACAAAAAACAATTTGCTCAGCAGTTCCGGGTTATACCAGATACGCACCTCATCGTCGATAATGGTTGCCTTACCGATATCGCGCCGCCAGGTTCCAAAAAAATCGTTCTTGTTGAACAATGATGTATCGATGCTCTGCAGCGCAAGCTTGGATGAGAACCGCTGGGAAATGATGTTGGCATAGGTCATGGCGATGATGGCGCCGTTTGACTCGGTGCCGTCCACAAAAAGCTGCACCTGCGGCGAGGTGCCGTTTTTGAATTTTTTTTGAAAATCAATGGGCAGGTCGATGCCGATCTTGATTTTGCCCCTGTCGAGAAGGTCGCACAGTTCTTTCCGGGTTGTCGGATAATAGAGAATATCGAAATATTCGCTGTGGCCGAACTGCTCGACATAGCGGCGGCTGAGATAGGTTTTGTCCTGATCAAGCACACCCGTGGGCACGTGCCTGACTTCAAACGTGGCGGCGTATCCCAGAATCGTTAGCTGCAGAATTGGCGCCAAAAACAGCAGTGGGTACATCTTCCAGTCCCGCTTCATCTGGTGCAGCTCTTTTATGGTGATAGCGATCAGGCGATGCAGGCGCATGGGCTAAAACCTCTTCTTGAAAAACAGGCTGCTGGAGACCAGTGAAACCACGGCAAAAAGAAACAGTATGGCTGCCTGCTCGTAAAGCGCAGCCCAGCCCACGCCCTTCAGGATAATGCCGCGAAGTACTATCATATAATAACGGAGCGGCATGAGCGACGCCACAATCTGGATCGGCTTTGGCATGCTCTCAATGGGAAAAATGAAGCCCGATAGAATGATCGAGGGCAGAATGGTCACCATGAACCCTACGAACCATGCCACCTGCGAGGTCTTTGAAATGGCCGAGATAAAAAGCCCCGCGCCGAGGGCCGACCCAAGGAATAAAAGAGACAGAAAGAGAAACAGCGGTACGCTGCCCCGGAATGGCACATTGAACAGGTACCTGCCGGCAAGCACGATGAGTATAAGATCAAAAAAAACGATGACTATGTAGGGTGTAATTTTGCCGATCATAAGCTCGATCGGGCGAAGAGGTGAAACCATGAGGCTTTCGATGGTGCCTTTCTCGCGCTCCTTCACCAGCGACAGCGACATACGGATTGCGCCGATCACCATGACGATGATGCCGATGATGCCCGGCACGAGAAAATTGAGGCTTGCAAGCTCGGGGTTGTACCAGATATTGGGCCGCACATCAAGCGTCGCCATGGACGAGGAGGATGCAATGCCGTTTGTGTTAAGGAGCTGGAAAATCACTTTCATGGATTCGGCGGCAAGGATCGATTTTACATAACCCATGGTGATGTTTGCCGTATTGCTGTCGGTGCCGTCGATGATCACCTGCACGGGCGTGCTTTTGCCGTTGGAAATATCCTTTTGGAAATTCCGGGGGATCTGCAGCGCCACCTTTACCTCGCCCCGGTCGAGAACACCGGCCATGTCATGCTCTGCGATCAGCCGTTTTTTCAGCACGAAGTAGCCCGAGGTGACGAACCGGTCGACAACGCTGCGTGACATTTCGGTTTTATCAAGGTCATAGACTGCGATAGGAATGTTGCGCACGTCGAGGTTGATGGCGTAGGCAAAAACAAGCAGCATGACAACCGGCAGCAGCAGCAACAGCCACAGCGCCACCGGATCGCGCATGACCTGAATAAACTCCTTATACAGAAGGGCGCTGATTCTGCGAATCATTATTTTTTTCCTGTGCCAGCGACACGAACACGTCCTCTATGGAAGGCTGAATCTCCTCAAGCAGGGCCACATGGATGCCCTCCTGCGCAAGTATGCGCGCAAGCTCGGGCATGGCCTGTTCGGCGTCATTGACCGAAATATGCAGCTCGTCGCCGTAAAAATTGACGTCGCATATGGCGTCGCTGCTTTTCAGCAGCTTATAGGCCTTATCGATGGGGGTGCACTTGAGATTTAAAAGCTGCCGGGTGATATAATCCTTCTTGAGGCCTTCAGGCGTGCTGCAGGCGACAAGGTTTCCCTGCCAGATAAAACCGATGCGGTTGCAGCGCTCGGCCTCCTCCATGTAGTGGGTGGTTATAAACAGGGTGGTGCCGGCGTGCGACAGCTCATAGAGAAAATCCCACAGGGTTCGGCGCGACACGGGATCGATGCCGGCGGTCGGCTCATCCAGAAAAATTATTTGCGGCTTATGCACAACCGAGCAGGCAAGCGCCAGACGCTGACGCCAGCCGCCAGAGAGCCGCGCGGCCAGCGTTTTGCGGTAGCGCTGCAGCTGCACCAGCTCTATAGCCTCCTCTATGCTGCTCAGGCAGGTTTTGCGATCAGCAATATAGAGCCTGCCGTAAAACCTCAAATTCTCCTCCACCGTCAGGTCCTGATACAGGCCGAAACTCTGGGACATGTAGCCGATCTGCTCCTTGACCTTTTCGGGCTCGCGATTGATATTATAGCCCCCGATGGAGCCCTCGCCGCTGGTTGGCTCAAGAAGGCCGCAGAGCATACGGATGGTGGTTGATTTACCGGCTCCGTTTGGCCCGAGAAATCCGAAAATCTCACCCTGCCGGATGGAAAGGTTCAGGTTGTTGACGGCTGTGAACTTGCCGTAGCGCTTGGTGAGGTTTGTCGTTTCGATAGCAATTTTAGTATAGGCCGTCATGGAATATGTGCCGTGCTGATTTATTTGGAGGATTCAATTGCAATGGCTACATCAGCGGGCATGCCCGGCTTTAATTTCTCTTTATCGTTTTGAATCTGCACTTTGACGCCGTAGACAAGCTTCACACGCTCTTCCTTGGTCTGAATATTTTTAGGCGTAAACTCAGCCTCCGGAGAGATAAAAATCACCTTGCCGGCAAACTGCTCGTTGGGAAATGAATCAACAGTTACAGTGGCAGCCTGCCCGAGAATCACTTTCCCGAGATTCTTCTCGGAAACATAGGCCATAATCCACATATCCTGAAGATCGATGATGCTGAACAGAACACTGCCGACCGACACAAGTTCGCCCGGCTCCACATACCGCTCGCTGATAACGCCCTTGCACGGACTGGCAATGGTGGCGTCCTTGATTCTTCTCACGATAAGGTTTACCGCGGCCTCGGCACTCTCCTGCACAGCCTGCCCGGCGGCAATGTCTTCAACGCGGTAGCCGGACTGCAGCATCTGAAAATCCTGCCTGGCCCGTTCATAGCGTTTCAGTGCGGACTTATAGTTTGTTTCGATAGTGTCACGGGTATTTTCCGCGGCAACCTTATCTGTATACAATTTTCGAACGCGCTCATAATCGCGTTTGGCATTCTCAAAAACAATGCTCGCCTCCTGCAGGGCTTCCTGAGCTTTCTGCACATCCTCCTTGCGGAACCCGTTCTGAAGCATGCCGAAATGGGCCTGGGCTTCCCGCAGGCGGCCCTGGGCACTTTGCAGTTCCAGGTCTGTTTTTTCATGATCGATGGCCGCCAGCACGTCATCAGGTTTCACCCTGTCGCCCTCGTCGAAAGCAAGCTTTAAAATCCTGCCCGCCACCTCGGATCGTATATCAACCTGTGTTGCTTCTATGGTACCGGTAGATTCCACAATGGAATCATTGCTGTGCGTGCATCCTGCTATACAAGCGGCACAAACAAATAAAATAAAATATTTCATAGCAAACAATCCAATCACGGTTTCGTTGACAAAGCCTGTCTGTACACCCCGCAGCCGGGATGCGGCAGATGCTTTTTCACCAGCTATTTGAGCAACTTGAAGGATAGTAAGTACCTCAAGGCCATGCAGAAAGTCAAGGTTCAAGATACGCTGACGATTAATAACTTAATACACTGCCGTCAAAAAAAGTTTCTTGAAAGTTTCCTGATTTTAAGTAATAAATGTTTCCGGAGGGCTCTAATCGGCACACATCTCTTTGAGCTGTATTGTTTACAGGGAAGAAAGCTCCGGGCGGTAATCGTGCATGCATAACATGCGGGGATGTACCGCGGTATTTCTTTGAAATCATTCAAGAATAAAAACAGGATGCGGTGAAAGGGAAACTGACCTTTCTTATAATCAGATCACGCACAGGCAAGCGCAGAAGATTTGCGATAAGCAAGAACTTCATCCTGTGCATGGCCCTGCTCAGCCTGGTGCTCTTGGGAAGCGGCATAGCCGGAGCATTAAAATACAAGGAAAATCTGGATCTCAAAAAAAAATGCCAACGGCTCGAGGTTGAAAAAAACCAGCTTGAAGCCGTATCCCGAACCGTGCAGGAACTGGAAAAAAAAGGGGAGTCGATTCGCAAACTCCTTGGGCTTCAAGCAGGCAGCGCAACTGAAAAAGACAGTTCGCCGAAGCCGTCACAGGCAGAAGCCGATTGACCAAACTCTTTTAAAAAGGTGGACTTATGGCTTTATTCAAAAAAGATGTCGACATGAACAGGCTTGATACGCTTATCGGCAGCGGCACGATCATTGAGGGCACCATAACCTCAAAGGAAAGCGTCTGTATTGAAGGAACTGTCAGAGGCGGTAAAATCATAACTGAAGGAAGCGTCATCGTCAGCGAAAAAGGAAGGGTTGACGCCGACATATTCGCCGACATGGTCATGCTTGGAGGCGAGGTTAACGGCAATATCGTTTCCCGCAACAAGCTTGAGATTACCACAAAAGGTAAACTGCGGGGTGATATCAAAACCGGCAGCCTCGTCATTGCAGAAGGCGTTATTTTTGAAGGCAAATGCCAGATGATCACAGACGAGCGCAACCTTAAAGCGCAGGCAGGGTTTGAAGACGACGATATGCAGCTTTAGGATTCACTTAATCTTGGTACAAAATTAAATGATTCCGTAACAAAGCAAAAGAACCTGTCAAGGAAGCACTTTGTGACTTTTTTACGACCGCAACAACCGCTTTTTTTGATATAAAAAATAAATTTTAGTTAAATTTTAGATACTTATATATTAAAAAAATAATCTTTATAAAAAAACAGATAAGTCCTGCCCTCATTTTGCAACTTAACTATTGACTATCTTACTATTCACGGTTATAATAATTAGTAACTGCATTAAAATTTCAGCCCGTTAAGCTTACTCACATACAGGCATCTGTTAAAAACGCCTGCTCCGATTCTCTGGAACCACAGAGCTTCACATTACATATTTTACAACAGGGAGACTACGCATGCAAAAAAATACATGGTTGGATACTTTTAAATTCGCGGCAATCAGCATCAACACGGTCATGATCTGTATACTCGCATTTTGGGCAATGGACGAACGGCAAACACTCAATGTCGTCCAGGTTGAAGTTCAGGAACTCAAGCACCGTATTGAAATGGAAATCAAGCTCCGGCAGGAAATCCTCCCGCAGATCAAAAAATCGACCGAACTTCTGAGCCGCTATAATCCCGATCTTGATCCTTTAACGGCTCTCTCATATGCCGTTAAAATCTGGCAATGCAGCGACGAGGTCCTGACCTACGACCTGCTGACGGCCCTTATCGTTGTCGAATCAGGAGCTGACCATACAGCCGTGAGCCCGCATGGAGCGCTGGGCCTGACACAGATAATGCCCGGTCATTGGCCATACCAGCAAAAGGAGCTTCGCGACCCCTACAAAAATATTGAAGCAGGGGCTGCAATACTGCGGCAGCACATTAAGCGCTATGGTCTGATCGGCGGGCTGCAAGCCTACAACAGCGGCACTTCCAGCCAAAGTGCTGACCGGGCATCGCTGGTGTATGCAAAAAAAGTTCTGCAAATGGCTCAAAACCATTTTTAATGCCATTTCAAAATAAGCCCTCCACTAATTCATCGGTCTCAAGCCCGTTAAGGCTTGAGACCATACCGCACAGTACACTTCAAAATAAATGCTGTCTGCATGCAAGAAAATCCCTATTGTAATGTCTATAAAATAGAGTAATACTGTTCCGGGGTCTGATACCGCCATATCATATTTCATAAGGGAGCGGGAGCTCATGATTAAAAAAAGTGCTTGTATTTCCATTTTATCGCTTCTTTTCTTCACGCCTGCATGGGGTAATGTGGCCGATGCCCCCTGGCCCATGCTCCAGCATGATATTTTCCATCAGGGCTTCAGCACGGTATACGGGCCCAACCTCAACTATGCGACACTCACTTTCTCATGCGATGTGGGGGCCGAAGGCACTGCACCACCTGTTATCGATACGGATGGTACAGCCTATATCGGCTCAACCAACGGCTGCCTCTATAAAGTAACCACGGACGGGACGAAGGAATGCATTTACAATAAAATTGAAGGGACGGTTTCTGCATCCGCCGCCCTTGCCGATGACGGAACACTCTATGTAGGCTCTTCAGCAGGCAAACTCTATGCGATAGCAACCGATGGAACGCTAAAATGGGTGTTTACCACACCGGGAGAACCCATTTATTCTTCGCCTGCCATCGGCCCCGGCGGCATGATTTTTTTCGGCACGGGCCCGATGCAATACGATGAGCCGGGGGCTCTGTACTGCATAACCCCACAAGGCACTCAACGGTGGTCATATCCCACCGGTGCGGTCGGTTCCTCTTCGCCTGCTGTCGACCGCTACGGCAATATATATATATGCAGCTATAACGGCACGGTTCATGCCGTTTCGGGCAGCGGCGCTCCGCTGTGGAGCTTTTCCGATAATGACAGTTTAAATCTCCCCATAACCTCATCACCCGTGATAGCCAAAGACGGCACCGTCTATATCACCAATTCATCAGCACTTATCGCCCTTGATTTCGACCTTAGCTTCAAATGGGACTTTGTACCCAAAAGCAAGGTGATGGGAATAGACATAGACTCAGGCATCGTGGGATCGCCGGCGATTCTTACCAACGGCCATATCATCCTCGGCGGCATGCTGGGGGATATGCACTGTGTCGATGCCGATGGTAAAGAAATCTGGTCGCAGAACATTGACAAGTTTATTTTTCTACCTGCAGTGATCCGCTCATCGCCGATCATTGACAAAAACAGCACAATATATGTTCGGTCTCAAAATTTCATATACGCTCTTGACCCTTCAAAAGGCTCTGTTACAAGCAAGATACAGCTGGCGTTCAACCAAAAGGATGCAGATAGCGACTTTGATGGCTCGCCCGTACTGGGCACACGCCGCATGCTGTATATGAGCTCACATGACGGAAATTTATATGCCATAGGCCCGAACAGACTCAGGTCAAGCATTACCGGATCCATTGCCGGAAATATCCCCGCAACGGGCATGAAAGTTCTGGTATATCCCGATTTGGATATAATACCCAACCCGAAACCAGAAATATACGAGGCGCAAGTTGAAGCAGATGGATCCTATACCGTGCCGGATATCTATCCGGGACTCTATCTGGTCACGCCGATATGTCAAAATCCGTTTACAGCGGTTAAACCCGCTTTTCGAAAAACCACTCTTTTGTGGGGACAGAATAAAACCGGTATTGACTTCACCATTCCCTCTGATCCGACCGGACAATACCCCTATATCAGTATGGCGGAGGCAACCCCCAATCCGCTGCTCCTACCCGAGCACCACACGCTTCATATCGACGCCCGGATTCTTGCGGCAAAACCGGTTACCTGGGCCATCGATCTTTCCGAACTGGGGAACCTGCCCGACAATGCGTCCGTGCAAACACCTGACCCCGCCCAGGCGACCTGCTCATGGGATATTGATGTCACGGGAACAGACATTCTGGGAAACAGGTTGCTCATGGTGAGCGCAACCGACGCAAACGGCAAGGTGGCGCGCAGGCCGGTATTTGTTGATTTTCAGCATCACAATATACAGGAAATAGATAATACAAGCGCTGATTTTTCCGCGAACGTCCCGCAGCAGCATTTTGACGGCTCTCTATTCAAAATACTATTCAAATACAGTCTTCCCGCCGACCTGTCTCCAAAACGGTCTGCTGGCAGCACTAAAGAGTTGGCCGGCAGTATAGTCCAGCTGCTTTTGAGGATTTTCAGCCCGTCCAATACAACTGGCACTCCGGACTATGTAGTTCCTGTTACTGACCAGCAGCAGGAACTGCAAATCAACAACGCCGAACAGGGCCCTTGGACCATGACGGTCACAAGCTATACCGATATAAACGTTCAATGCGATCTCACGTCGAGCATTGCAGGCACCGGCATTGTCTTTGGCACCGTGGTCGATGCCGATTCGCGCGAACCGTTAAATGGGGCCAGCATCCAAGCCTCACTGGGCACACAGGCCACGACCGAGGATGGCGTCTATGTGCTTTTAAGCCCAAGCGGCGTTTTCAATCAAACAGCATCACTCTCCAAATATTTGCCGGCGACAAAGTCCGTAAGTCTCAATGCCGGCTCTACCGTTGAAAAAAATATGTCGCTCATTCCCAGCAACTTCAGCGACAATACAACCAGCTGTTTTGCCACAGCAGCGCTCGGGCATGCCACTGACAAACTTGATCTTTTGCGTCAATTCAGGGATACATGCCTGAAAAAGACCCCACTGGGTATGGCGTACAGCAAAAAATATTATCGCTTTTCTCCAGAAATTACGGCCATGATCGCCGCTGACCCTGCTCTTCGGCTGCAGGCGCAGGAAACACTTGGGGCTGTTTTACCGCTCATACAGGCCCTGGTGGGAGGGGGCGTAGTTGAACCCCATGAATTCCCTGATGCACGGATACGGGCATGCCTTGAAGCGTTCAGAAACACGGCAAGCCCGGAACTGGCCCGTGAGATCGATAGGGCAATGCAGATGCTTGCAACGAAACGCTTTATTGACCTTATCGGGCCTGCACGCTGACTTCAAGCAAACTGAAAATGCTTGACAAGTACGGCCAATAATTTTATATAAGTAAATGACGGGTCGGGCTGTCATTGAACAGTCCGATCTTTTTTACGCGATACCGTTCACTCCTGTCCCGGAGATGAACCATGAACAGATGAAAGGAGGTTTTAACACAATGATTTGTCAAACAACCAAGCAGGGCGTCGAATGCTTCTTCATGAACAAATCCGGCTGCACCTACAACGGGGGCACCTGTATCCAGATTGTCGCACAGTGTGAAGGCTGCGAAAAAATCATGGATTTACCGTCGGGCAAATACTGCCTGGCATATCCTCAGCCCGAGCTTAAGTGGAAAAACGGCGACTGTAACTTCAACAGTCACATAAAACGAGAAGTCAAACAGGAAAAAATCGTCAACGCACTCAAGGCATCCAAGAGAAAAGCTGCGGGAAAATAAGCGCTCAGCATACATGCTCTCACAGCCGGTCGGGCTTGCCCAGGCCGGCTTTTTTTATGGCCCGGGCCGGAAAATAAAGGGTCACGTCTTTAAAGTATTTTCGAAATAACATTGCTACCCTTTCTGCCAGGCAATCCATCCCTGCATATCTTCAAGAAACTCTTTTTTTAGCTCCTTCGGAGACAGAATTTTAATTGATGGAAGCCAGCGCTTCAGGGTATGCCGGATCTCCTCAAAGTTGCCCACCATAAAGGAAACCACCAGCGAGCCGTCCTTTTTTTCTTCTTTCACGGTTTGCGTGGGGAATATCTTCCTGCGCTTGAAATGGCTGGCGCAGCCTGAATCCACCAATATTTGAACTTCAATATTTCTTTCTCCTGAAAACCAGATGTTTTCGTCAAGAATGTCAGGAATTTTTCTAAATGCTTCCTTGAGAACTTTAAGTTCTTTTATTTTGTCCAGCGCATAGGTTCTGTTAGCATCTCGTTCCACATCCCTGCCGACCAGATACCAAAGCCCATCAAAGTAAATGATCTTGTATGGCTCCACCGAGACCGTGTAGGGCGCAAAGACCTCATAGGTGAACGAGATTCGTTTCATGTCATGGATAGCTTTAACGGTCTTCACAAAAAGCTTGTCATCAAAAAGCACTGGCTTTTCAATCTTCAGGCACACGGGTGAGCGGGGCTCATCAGATATTTCATGAAAAAGCTTGTTGAAGACCGACTCTGCCGCATCCTGGAACAGCGGCCCGAGCTGAACAGCAGCGTTTTTCATGGCAAGCACCAGCGCAAGCTCGCTGTCATCAAAATGCTCGTAATTCTTGAAAAGGTTTTTATTTAAACTGTAAAAGCCCTTTTTGATTTCATTAATGGGGAACCCCGCTTTGCGCATGGCCTCAAGGTCGCGCTGTATTGTTCGTATCTCAACGCCAAGCTTCTGGCTTAACGATGCCGTATGTATCTTGTCGGTTTCGAAAAAAAGCTGAAATATTTTAACAAACCGCTCGATCCTCTTTTCTACCAATTTAGCCTTCGGAGTCATGCGTCGTCCTTCCTTGTTGTAGCAGTTTAAAGCTGCGGCTTATCCTACTTCATCCATATAAGACTTTTTCCAGGAAAGAACAACCATGAAACGACAAATGCATGTCGCATTATCAGTCCTCGTCTTTTTTACGACAGACATCTG
>CAIWCT010000386.1 GCA_903911225.1 uncultured delta proteobacterium | reverse complement strand
GTCAACGCCGTGATAGCGGTGATACGCCATGGTCATAGCCTCGGCAAAGCGTTTTGCCTCATCATAGACGCCGCGAGGCCCTATGGGGTTGACATTGCCGAAGTATGTCTCGGGCTGTGGATGAATGAGCGGATCGCCGTAGCATTCAGAAGTGGATGCCAGAAGAAAGCGGGAGTTTTTCGCCTTTGCAAGGCCGAGGGCTTTATGCGTGCCCAGGGAGCCGACTTTCAGCGTCTGTATGGGAAGCTGGAGATAGTCTATGGGGCTTGCAGGCGAGGCAAAGTGCAGTATATTGTCGACCTTGCCCTCAACATAGATATATTCAGTTACATCGTGCTTTATGAATTTGAATCGTTCATGCCCGATAAGATGGGCAATATTATCCATATTGCCGGTAATGAGATTATCCATGCAGATAACAAAATGACCCTCTTTGAGCAGTTTGTCGCAAAGATGGCTGCCGAGAAAACCGGCACCTCCGGTAACAAGCGTGTGCATCATTGCTGCGGCCTTTCTTAAGATAGTATGTGATTCCGGTAATGGATAGTTGTGCTTGTAAAAATTTTAAAATTACCTGTTTAGTAGCCATTTTCAGGGCTTGATCGATGGCATGCCTGCCCTTTATGGTATCGGCTGTTTACTTGCGATCGTCATACCAACGTTTATAAAATTCGAGGTATTCTCCTGTTTTTATGCGCTGCCACCAGGGCTTGTTATCAAGATACCATGCAATGGTTTTTTTCATACCGGCAGCAAAATCATAGTGCTGTGACCAGCCAAGTTCTGTGCGGATTTTCGTACAGTCTATGGCATACCGGCGGTCATGGCCAGGCCGGTCCTTAACGTACTTAATAAGTGTTTCCGGCTTTGAAAGCTCTGTCAGAATCGTGCTGGTTATATCCTTATTGGTTTTTTCGCAGTTGCCGCCTATGTTATAAACTTCACCTACACGCCCATTGTGCAGAACACAATCGATTCCTGCGCAGTGGTCTTCAACATAAATCCAGTCCCGTATATTGAGGCCGTCACCATAAAGGGGCAGCGGCTGATCTGCAAGGGCATTGGTGATAAACAGGGGGATAAGTTTTTCAGGGAATTGATAAGGGCCATAATTATTGGAACAGCGCGTTGTGAGCACCGGAAGCCCAAATGTTTCAAAATATGCACGCACCAGCAGATCGGCTCCTGCCTTGCTTGCCGAATAGGGGCTGTTTGGCGCAATCGGGGTTGATTCGGTAAAAAAACCAGTCTGTCCCAGAGAGCCATACACTTCATCCGTAGATATCTGCATATAACGGCCAATCTTGTGGCGCAGCGCCGCGTCGAGCAACACTTGGGTTCCCACTACATTGGTCTCAAGAAATATGCGGGCATTATCGATGCTTCTGTCGACATGTGATTCAGCGGCGAAATTGACTATAGCGTCAAGGCCATTTCGCAGTATGCCATCTACACACTGTTCGTCGGCAATATCGCCTTTGATGAAACTATAGCGTCCTTTGCCAATGCCTGATTCTATGTTTTTCAGGTTTTCAAGATTGCCGGCATAGGTGAGATTGTCCAGATTTATGATTTCATAATTTGAATACTTGCCGAGAATGTAGCGGATAAAATTTGAACCTATAAAACCTGCGCCGCCGGTGACCAGTAACTTCATGAAAATCCTCCTGTAAACAATATGATCTTGGCAGTAAATCTACATAAGAAGGACGTGTCCAGTCAAGTAATTTAATTAAAATCCTTGTGAATTTTGTTTTCATTGTAAATAGCGTAAATATCCATTGGGGTATTTTTCAATAGACAGGGTAGGTCAATCATGTTAAAAAAACTGCGATTATATTGTCGCAAAGATATACAGCATAAGTTCAGTGACCCATGAAACGTATCGGAATTATAGCAAAAAAACGTATAGAGGCCCTTGATCTTATCGGTCGCGTAGTTGCTTGTCTGTCCGAAAAGGGCTGTGAGCTGCTTATAGATAAGAGCCTGCCTTATGTCGATGACAGATGCCGACCGGTTCTTTCTGAGGTAATGGCTCAGCAGGTCGATTTGATTATCGTATTTGGCGGTGATGGAACTTTGTTGAGTGTGGCACGGCTTGAACAAATCGAAAAAATACCTGTTCTTGCCGTTAATTTAGGCGGCCTTGGTTTTCTTGCAGAGATCAGCGCTGATGAAATTATCGACGTTCTCGAAAAGGTGTTTTCAGGCGATTATGATTTAGACAGACGCATGATGCTTGAAGCTATGCTTATAAAAAAGGGGGATGAGCGGGGAGTTACGTTTCAGGCACTCAATGATGTCGTCGTAAATAAAGGCGCCCTTGCGCGCATGATGGATCTTGACACCTATGTCAATGATCAATATCTTAATCATTTTAAGGCCGATGGCCTTATTGTTTGTACCCCTACGGGCTCCACTGGCTACTCCCTGTCTGCCGGCGGGCCTATTGTGTATCCATCGCTTAATCTTTTCACCATTACGCCTATTTGTCCGCATACTTTGACCAATCGACCGCTTATTATCTCCGATGACAGCATTATAAGGATTGAGCTTATGTCTGAAAGCGAAGACGTTTATATAACTCTTGACGGTCAGGTGGGCGTACGCATGGAGCGGCATGACCGGGTCATTGTTCAAAAATCGGAAAAGACACTTTCTCTTGTGAAAACTCCGTTTTGCAGTTATTTTGAAATACTTAAAAAAAAGCTGAAATGGGGGGAACGTTAAAGCGGACTATTATGCTGCAGGAGCTTTTTGTCAAGGATTTTGCAATAATTGAGTCACTGCATGTGTCATTTGCCGCCGGGCTCACCATGATTACCGGCGAGACAGGTGCGGGGAAATCGATACTGGTCGGCGCCCTGTCGCTGCTTATGGGCGGCAGAGCATCAGCCGAGATGATACGCAGCGGCTCCGATGAGGCTGTTGTCGAGGCCATATTTGATATTTCCCGTATTCCTGAAATCAGGAAAATGCTTGCAGCTTATGGTCTTGATGATGAAGGAGACCAACTGCTTATCCGACGCATCATTTCCAGGACAGGCAAAAACCGCATCATGATAGGAGACCGTCTGGCTACCATGCAGATGCTTGCACAGCTTTCGGGCATGCTTGTTGATATTTCCGGACAGTTTTCCCAGCAGCTGCTTCTGCAAACGGAAAAGCATATCGAATTACTTGATGCCTATGGCGGCCTTATACCGCTGCGGCTCCGTTATCAGGAGCAGTATGCCCGGTTTCAAGAGCTTGCCGCAGAACTAAATATTCTCTGTCGGAATAAACTGGAATCTGAACAACGAAGGGACCTTCTGTCCTTCCAATTTAATGAAATCAGTCGCGCTCAGCTTTCGCCTGCTGAGGAAGACTCGCTTGTGCAGGAACGCAGTATTGTTGCAAGCGCACAATCCCTCTATGAGAGAACCTATGGCGTCTATACGGCGCTGTACGAAGAGGAGCAGTCCTGTCTTGTCATGCTCAAACGGCTGGCCCATCAGCTGCAGGATGCAGCGGCAATTGATCCATCACTGGTGTCTCAGCACACCGCACTTGAATCATATCTTTTTGGCATAGAGGATACTGCTCTGTCTCTGCGTGATTATGCCGAAAAAATTACCATGGATCCCGGCCGACTCGATCATATTGAATCAAGGCTTGATGAGCTGTACCGGCTTAAAAAGAAATATGGTAAAACGATTCCTGAAATTATTATTTATTTCAATGAGATTCGCACTGAACTTGAAAATATTGAGGGGAGCGGTGGGCGCGTTGATGAACTTAGGCACGATTTAGCGGATCGTTGCGAGAAGCTGTGGGAGCTTGCTTCAAAGCTTTCCGCAGGGCGAACTCAGGCAGCGCAGTCTCTTAAAAAGAAAGTCGAAGCGGAGCTTGCTTCAATCGGGATGAAAAAAGTTTCATTTTCCGCCCGGGTTAATGCTGCACAGAGAACTGGCATCGATGATTCAGCCGATACATACGCAGGACTTACAGCACAAGGTATTGATACAGTTGAATTTTTTATATCACCAAATCAGGGCGAAGAGCTTAAGCCTCTGTCGCGTATTGCTTCGGGAGGAGAAATTTCACGCATTGTGCTGGCTCTCAAGAAGATTATAGCATCCAATTACAGGGTGCCGACGCTTCTTTTTGATGAAGTCGATGCCGGGATAGGAGGAGCAGTTGCAGAAGCAGTAGGAAGAAAGCTTATGGAGATTTCCTCCTCTCACCAGGTGCTCTGCATTACCCATCTTCCGCAAATCGCGTGTTTCGGGTCTCAACATCTGAGCGTACAGAAACAGAATACAAATGGAAGAACCCTTACAAGCGTTGCTCTGCTCGCCCAGGAGGGCAGGCTCAGTGAACTCTCACGAATGCTTGGGGGGATAAAAATTTCAGAAGCCACGCGCGAGCATGCTCTTGAGATGCTGTCCGGCGCGCAACAGTATGCAGCAACGAGAGGACGCTCATGATTAGAAAAGCAAAAATCAGCGACGTACGGTCGATGCACGGTATATTATCTGAGTACGCTGCCAGGGGGTTGCTGCTCGGACGGTCATTGAGCGATTTGTATGCCCAACTCAGAGACTTCATCGTGGTTGATGAGGATTCTACACATGAAATCGTCGGCACATGCAGCCTGCGAATATGCTGGGAGGATATTGCAGAGATCAGGTCACTTGCAGTACGTGAGGATTTTCGAGGAAGTGATCTGGGCAGGGCAATGGTTGAAATCTGCATCAGAGAAGCCAGCGACATGGGCTTGAAAAAGCTATTTGTTCTGACCTATGTACCGGCATTTTTCGAAAAACTCGGTTTTAAACCGGTTGATAAATCAGTCCTGCCGCATAAGGTTTGGGGTGATTGTATTAAATGTGTCAAATTTCCGGATTGTGATGAAGAGGCCCTGATTCTTGATCTGTAGCAGGCAACCGGCCTTTCACACTCCCCTGGGCTTGACCGGATTTCTTCTATAAACAATCCCAACCCACCATGCAATTTTCTTACGTGTAGAAATTTGGATTACATGAAAGGATTAATAAAAATGGAAAAAGAAGACCGAGATGATTTTTTAAACGCTCTCCGAGAATACAATTTAAAAGAAGATGATTTTGAAATAAAAGAAACTCAAAAAGATGCCAACACTGATGGTATTTATTCGTTGTCTGTAGAAATAACGATAAAATACAAGCCATCTGGAATTTATAAAAAATATGAAAGATATAGTGCATTTGGTTCCGACATCTTTGAAGATCTAAAGTCAAACTTTTATAAAACTCGGCAATGAATACGTCCGGCATTTTGCCTCATGTCTTCTTTTTCAATTCTTGGGTACATGCGGAAATCTATTGCAAAATTACCATTAGCGAATTTTTTTGCAATTTGACGAATAAGCAAATAAATCATAGCGGCCCAAAACTTAATCTTTTTTGGCCTTTTGCCTATGTGCCCATATCTATAGTGAATATAAGGTATCATTGTATGCGCTCCGTAAATTAAGATATGTAACAAGCGCATTCACCTGACAGCTTATCGGCGGCGGTGATGAGCACCGTTATAAAAAGACGATAAAACAAAATTAAAAAAGAAAGGTTCAATCATGGCTAAGTATCAAATTCATGTATTTTGCAATGAGTGTTTTGAAACGCACCCAATGGGAGTATTGGTCGATTTAAACGATGGCCCCGCAGATAAAGAATCACTAAACAACACATATGCAGGAAAAGAACTACCCTCTGCGGTAGCAAATTTTATAAACAATAAGACCATGTGTCCCAATACTCGTAAAATGTTTACACAGACAGACAACGATCAAATATTTCTCGTAGCTGTTTCTGACTAATTTCAGAAACAATCATATCGTAACACTCGTTAGGGAGTATCGTGTACCCGTCCAATGTTGGTTGACCGCCCGAAAATAAAATGTAATTTCTTCTCGGTATTAATTGACAGTTTTTAACATATGACTCTATGTATAACCTTTCATTTGAGCCTACCCGTGACACGGTGTCGGCAGTGGTTAAACCATCGGCGGGCGGCTCAATTTACCGTTACCCCGGCGGCCACCCAAAATCCCCCAGTCGTGGCCACTTGAAAATCCCCCAGCTGAACGCCTGAATAAAGGCTTTTAAATTCGGCAGCAGAACGTTACAACCTACCTCCTTTACCCGCACGAAAAGGAGGATAAGAAAG
>CAIWCT010000385.1 GCA_903911225.1 uncultured delta proteobacterium | reverse complement strand
GTGGGCTTTGACGCCTTTAAAGACTATGTGCTGGGCACGGCAGACGGCCTGCCCAAAACCCCGCAGTGGGCAGGGGCCATTACCGGCGTTGAGCCTGAAACAATCGCTTCCCTTGCGCGGCAGTACGCAACCATCAAGCCCGCGAAGCTTCTGACCCTGGGCGCGCCGGGCCGCACGGCCTTTGGCGAGCAGTTCCACCGGGCCGCATCAACACTGGCTGCCATGACGGGCAATGTGGGCATTTACGGCGGCGAGCCGGCGGCCTTTAACCTGCCGGCCGTCGGGCTGCAGCCCCTTGCCGGAACCGGGCTCATCTCCCGCCAGCTGTCCGGGAATCTGCCCGAAGGCGCCCGCCAGAGGCCAGCCATTCACATAACCAAGGTATGGGATGCTATTCTTGAGGGAAAGAAGGGTGGCTACCCGTCAGACATTAAATTCGTGTATGTGACCAATTCAAACGCCGTCAACCAGTTTCTCAATTCCAACAAGGCGGCACGCGCGCTGCAGGAGCCCGAATTCGTGGTGGTGCATGAGCAGGTTCTGACAGCCACTGCCCGTTATGCCGATATCGTGCTGCCCGTCAACACCCACTTCGAGCGCAACGATATCATCCGGCCCTGGCAGGGCGGGCCATATTATATCTATATGAACAAGCTTATCGAGCCGCTGCATGAGTCCAAATCCGATCTGCAGATCTGCGCCGAGCTTGCCCCGCGTTTGGACATCGAGGGCTACAGCGACCATACCGAGGAAGAGTGGCTGCGCCTGTTCTGGTCTGAAGCTGAAAAGTTTACCGATTCAAAGCCCCTGCCAGACTATGAGACATTTAAGGCCGAAGGCGTGCATAAGATACCCCTTGAAAAGCCGGTTATAGCTTTCACGCAGCAGCGCGAAGATATTGCGGCACATCCTTTCCCGACGCCGTCGGGCAAAATAGAGATTTATTCATCAAAAATCAAGGAGCGCAATGATCCCAACCTGCCGCCCCTGCCGACCTATATCCCGGCATGGGAAGGCCGCGATGACGAGCTTGCAAAAAAGTACCCCCTGCAGTTTATCAGTACGCATTCCAAGCGGCGAATACACTCCAATATGCATAATAACCCCTGGCTGCGGGATCTTGAACCGCACAAGGTCTGGATCAACCCGGTGGATGCAGCGCCGCGCGGCATCAAAAATGGCGATATGGTCAAGGTGTTCAATGACCGGGGCACAGTCGTGGTATCGGCCAAGGTAACGGGGCGCATCATGCCGGGCGTGGTGAGCATGGGGCAGGGCGCCTGGTATCAGCCCGATGACAAAGGAATAGACCGCGGGGGCTGCGCCAATACGCTTTTAAAAGATGCCTGCTCGCCCGCCGGAGCTTTCTGCGGCAATACCTGTCTTGTGCAGATTGGAAAAAGCACCGAGGCAATAAGTTCGGAGCAATGAGTTCTGAGCACGGAGGAAAAAATTCAAGATTCCTGATTCAAAATGCAAGATTGAAAAAAACATGTAGGGGCGGACCTGCGTGTCCGCCCTGAGTTTTATGGTAAGGAATTATCATGCAGATGGGGTTTTACTTCGATCAGTCACGCTGTACGGGCTGTTATGCCTGCGCAGTTGCCTGCCGCGACAAACACGATATTCAAGACACGCATGTTTCGTGGCGCAGCATCAGCGAAACAGAAACAGGCTCCTACCCCGGCGTGCTGCTCTCCTATGTATCGGTTTCCTGCTGCCACTGCGCAGAGCCGGCCTGCGCGGATGCCTGCCCGGTTTCAGCCATTGCCAAGCGGCCTGAAGACGGTATTATGACGGTCGACCGCGAGGCATGCCTTGGCGGCGACTCCTGCGGCGCATGCAAAGAAGCCTGCCCCTATCACGTGCCGCAGTTTTTCACCCCGGGCGACGACAAAATGCAGATGTGCACCTTCTGCCTTGACCGTCTGGCCAAGGGCAAGAACCCGGCCTGTGTTGATGCCTGCCCGCTCTATGCTCTGGATGCAGGGCCTCTGGACATGCTCAAAAAGAAATACGGCGGTATGAAAGAGATAAAGGGTTTCACGTGCTCCGCCACAACAAAGCCTTCAATCATTTTTAAGTCGAGGTATTAGGCCGGGCTATCAGGGCTCGCCTGATGTCGAAATGTTTTTCGTTCTCTATATCTATCTGTTATCTATTTGCAGCAGCAGGCTTATACGTGTTGGGCATGTTTGCCAGTATTGCCTCGGCAATCAGTTGTTGCCCCACCTCGTTAGGGTGAAGATTGTCACGATAGGGATTTGCGCCATTTTTAATTGACCGGCGAAAGTAGGGCTCTAACGATATGGGGGAAATTCCCAGTTGTTCGCAAACAACTTTGATGCGCATATTTCCGGTATTAGCAGAACCGCTTTCAATTTCCGGTTTCTCCCAATGTTGAAGCACCAGGACATTGGGCGCAGCACTTTTCGCCAGTTCTAAAAAGCGTCTCAAATCATCAAGCCCTTTTTGTGCTTCCTGTTCAATGGCCTCTGCTGTAAATTGTTTAGGTGCAGCCGTACTCTTGTTGTCGGCACTCAGCAGTGGCAGATAACGGGGCACGTATATTGTAATTCCTTCAAGAAGAGCAGAAAAGGGGTTTTCAGTTGGTTGAGTTTTCTTGTCCAGGGCTTGGAAAGTAGGGTTATCGATATAATCATGACTTGAAATAACTAATACAACGATATCGGCCCCGAAAAATCCATATTCTTTAGCATAAGCAAGCCAATTGCCAGGCCCCCAGCTTCCTGCTGATATGTTTCCAACAAGCACATTCTTAGCAGTTGCTTTGCGCAGTCTGTCCTTCAATATGGTGGTTGCCAATGCAGCCTGATCAGTTTGATTTCCGCCGTTTACCACAGAATCGCCAAAAACCATGATCCTGAATTCGCCACTTGCTTTTTGCGCAGCAAAAGGTTCTGTTCTCATTCCATATTGATTGATGATGAAGTGATTGCCAAATCTATAACCATCCTGGTTCGGCTTGCACAGGTACTCGATTTTTGGATGCGCAACTGTGAGCGGAGGAGTACCCAATCCAAGATAGTATCGAGCAAAGATTTCTCCGCCGAGGATGAAAGCCATGATCGAAACAATGCTCCAGATGAGATGTTTTTTCTTTATTTGCATGACCTGTTCCGTTCAATTGCTTTTTTTTGATAATGTCGCAAAATTGGATGTAAAAGACTGCAGCGCGCTTTGTGTTAAAGGTTGAGACCGCCACTGCTCTATGCGCTTGTTGCGTGCGGCAGGCATTTGGTTTTACCTCTGTTCTTTAAAGCAGCTTTGCCTGGCCCGTGAGCTTTTGCGCCGGGGTCACATAGCCGGTCCGTTAATATGCTGCTCGATAGTATATCAGCCACAACCTCCCGTAAAGTACTATTGCACAATGCCGACACCACTCGCGGGGAGCCACCCACGATACGCAGGGTTGGTCTTTGTCGTGCTTAATAACGCCTCAATAAAACGAATTATCCCGGAAGATTGTTAAAGTCGTAAAAAGTCGTCACCCCGGTGAAAACCGGGGTCCAGTGCTTTGTAACTAACTGATATTTCTGGATACCGGCTTTCGTCGGTATGACGATTTTGCTGAATTTTCGACTTTTTACGAGGCCATCGAGATTGTTGAATAAAATTCTTGCAGCACCGTCAAATAAAGATATACTGATCAATTAAAAAAGCTTTTTTTAACGACAACCGAAGGTTTTTTTTGAAACATGTGTTACATATAAATATTATATAAAATTTCTTTAGGGGTCGCCCATTATGAAACTGCCGCGTAACCGCTCCGCCATTATCGCCCTGGGCGCAGCCTGCATCATTGCTGCTGTGCTGCTGATGATGAAAAGCTCATCAAAGCCCGCCTCATCTTTTAGCACAGCCTCGGTAACGCGGGGCGATCTCACGGCTGCAATCAGCGCCACCGGCACGGTCGAACCCGAGGATGTAATCGACGTCGGGGCGCAGGTGGCGGGCCGTATTGTCTTTTTCGGCAAAGATAAAAACGGCAGGGAAATTGATTACGGCTCAGAGGTTGAGGACGG
Organism: uncultured delta proteobacterium; assembly: GCA_903911225.1. Taxonomy (GTDB): domain Bacteria; phylum Desulfobacterota; class WTBG01; order CAIYCZ01; family CAIRTM01; genus CAIWCT01. The sequence continues at coordinate 13,941 of CAIWCT010000385.1, read as the reverse complement.
CACGGTGCTTGCCCAGATCGATGACGCACTGTATGCCGCTGATGCCGAGCAGGCGCACGCCGGCTTCAACCGTGCACAGGCTGATCTCGGTCAGATGCAGGCAAAGCTTTATCAGGCGGAGCGCGACTGGGAGCGCGCAAAAAAGCTCGGGCCTTCTGATGCTCTGTCACAGAGCGATTATGATGCGGCAAAATCCGCTTTTGATGTGGCGAAGGCAAACGTGGCTGTGGGCAGGGCCGCGATTCTTCAGGCGCAGGCAACGCTGCGCCGCGCCGAGCAGAACCTGAGCTACTGCACGATAAAATCCCCCGTCAAGGGTGTCGTTATCGACCGGCGCGTGAATATTGGACAAACCGTGGTGTCAAGTCTGAGTGCCCCCAGTCTTTTCCTGCTTGCACTGGACCTCAAGCGCATGCAGGTCTGGGTATCGGTTAATGAAGCCGATATCGGCAATATTCATACGGGGCAGCCCGTGAGCTTTACCGTTGACACCTACCCCGGGCAGGTTTTTCGCGGCGAGGTGGGCAAAATCCGGCTGAATGCGACCATGACGCAGAATGTCGTCACCTACACCATTGAAGTCATTACCGACAACACGGACGGAAAACTGCTTCCATATCTTACGGCCAATGTGCAGTTTGAGCTCTCCCGCAGTACGGGTGTTCTGCTCGTGCCCAATGCCGCGCTGCGTTGGTTTCCGCAGGCTGCGCAGGTCGATCCGAAATACAAGGATATCGTGACAGGGCCGGCGCAAGGCAATGGCGGGGCAGGCGCCGGGCAAAAGCCCGCGGCGCAGCCTGCAGCCAAAGGCCGTCAGGGCTGGCTCTGGGTTCGTGATGGAAATCTCGCAAAACCCGCAAAAGTCGCGATCGGGCCCAGCGACGGCACGGTTACCGAAGTAAGCGGCGATGAAGTAAAAGAGGGCCTTGAGGTCATAACCGGCGAGCAGGTGCAGGCCTCTGTCGGCGATGCCAGCCGCAGCCCGTTTGCACCAACGCCGATTAGCGGCGGCAGGCGTTAGGGAAAAAAGTTCAACGTTTAAAGTTCAAGGTTTGAACGTTGAACAAAAATAAAAAATTCAAGGTCCATGGTGTTCTATTTTAACCTTGAACTTTGAACATTGAACGTATTGTTCTGGCAACATCATGAATCTGATCGAACTGCGCGACATTTATAAAACCTATCATCTCGGCGAGCTTGATGTGCCGGTTTTAAAAGGCATTTCAATGACGGTAGCGCATGGTGAGCTTGTGGCGCTCATGGGCGCCTCGGGTTCGGGGAAAAGCACGCTGATGAACATACTCGGGTGCCTCGACCATCCCACGTCCGGGCAGTACCTGCTTGACGGGCAGGAGGTGTCGGACCTGACCACCGACGGCCGGGCGCTGCTGCGCAATAAAAAAATCGGGTTTGTCTTTCAAAGCTTTAATCTGCTGGCCCGTACGAGCGCCCTTGAGAATGTGATCCTGCCGCTGACCTATACCCACGAGCCGCTCTCCGACCACGAAGCAAACAGCCGCGCCATGGAGCTTATCAAGCTGGTAGGCCTGGAGGACCGGGCCCATCATGAGCCGTCGCAACTGTCAGGCGGGCAGCAGCAGCGCGTTGCCATAGCGCGCGCGCTTGTCAACCGGCCGTCGCTGCTGTTTGCCGACGAGCCCACGGGCAATCTTGATTCCCACACGAGCCAGGAGGTGCTCGCCATGTTCGAACAGCTCAACCGGCAGGAGGGCATCACCATCATCCTGGTGACCCATGATCCGGCTGTTGCCAGTCATGCCAAGCGCACCATCCATATCTCGGACGGCGTGATCGTGGATGGCGACATGCCGCCGCCCCCATCTGGAGGTGCGTCATGAGGCTCTTCAGAATACTGCGCACCATGCGCACGGCTTTAAAAGCGCTGCTGAGAAATCCCATGCGCGCTGCCCTGACGTCGCTGGGGATCATCATCGGCGTTGCCGCAGTGATTATCATGATGGAGATCGGCAAGGGCTCATCAGCGGCCATTCAGCGCACCATTGCCAATATGGGCGCAAACAATCTGCTTGTGCAGCCGGGCACGGCTGCAAGCGGCGGAGTGAGCTTCGGCGCGGGCACGGTCATGACGCTCACGCCTGATGACTCCGAGGCTATTTTGAAAGAATGCCCCGCAGTGCTGAGCGCGGCGCCGCTGGTGCGGGCGCGCACGCAGGTCATTTACGGCAACCGCAACTGGGTGCCGATGTTTATTTACGGCACAACGCCCGAGTATCTCGTTGTGCGTGAATGGACCGCCATGGCGCAGGGCGATATGTTTACCGACAGCGAAATCCGCAATGCCAGCAAGATTTGCGTGCTGGGGCAGACGCTGGTGCGTGAGCTGTTCGACGGTGCCTCCCCTTTGGGCAAGGAAGTGCGGGTTCAGAACGTGTCCTTTAAAGTGGTTGGCGTTTTGAGCAAGAAGGGCGCCAATATGATGGGCATGGATCAGGATGACATACTTATAGCTCCCTGGACTACGATCAAATACCGCGTAACCGGCTCTTCTGCCACAACCGGTAATCAAAGCGTCAGCGCGGCAAATACCACTTCCGGGGTTAATTCTCTCAATAAACTCTATCCCAATGCCCAGCTCAATCTCTACCCGGCGCCGTCGGCGACTCAGCAGGCAGACACGCCCCTGCCGGTCCGGTTCACCAATGTCGATCAGATTCTTACGGCAGCCCGGTCCAGCACGGAAATTCCGCTTGCCATGCGGCAGATAACCCAGATTTTGCGCGAGCGGCATCGCCTGCACTCCTATGAGTCCGATGATTTTAATATCCGGGATATGACGGAAATGAGCAAAACCCTTTCCTCCACGTCAACCCTCATGACTAATCTGCTGCTGAGCGTTGCGCTGATTTCATTGATTGTGGGCGGCGTCGGCATCATGAATATCATGCTCGTGTCGGTGACCGAGCGCACGCGGGAGATCGGGCTGCGCATGGCAGTGGGCGCCCGGGGCCGTGATATTCTGCGGCAGTTTCTGGTTGAGGCGGTTGTCATGTGCCTTGCCGGCGGGGCAATCGGCATACTGCTGGGGCAGGGCTTTTCAAAGCTTATAACCGCCATGCTGCACTGGCCAACGGAAACTTCGATTGCCGCGATTGTATCATCGGTAGTGGTATCGGCCAGTGTCGGCATAATTTTCGGATTTTATCCAGCCTGGAAAGCCTCGCGGCTGGACCCGATTGAGGCACTGCGCTATGAATGAAACGCTGCTTTTTTCAAAAATGAAGGTATCGTCAATGCGCCATATTCAGAGATTCATTACCGGTGTGATTTTGCTGACAGCAGCGGCCTGTGCTGTCGGGCCTGACTTTAAACAGCCTGCAACAAAAACGCCTGCGGCGTGGTCAGGGCTTGACGTTTTCGGCCGGCAGCAGACAAGCACGGCTGTAGCAGGTCCTGCGGCTCTTGCCGCATGGTGGTCCATATTCAATGACCCGGCCTTGACCGGCCTTGTGGAAAAAGCCCTTGCAGCCAATCTCGACCTGAAGATTGCCGAGGCGCGCGTGCGTCAGGCGCGCGCTTCCTGGGGCACAGCCTTTGCCGGCCTGTGGCCCTCGGTGAACAGCTCGTCCTCATATACGCGCTCGCATGAAAGTCCGTCCTCGACAGCAGGTGCAACAACCGGTTCGTCGGGCTCAGGAACTACGGGCTCTAAGCCGCACGAAATTCGCACCGATCTTTTCCAGGCAGGCCTTGACGCAGCATGGGAGCTTGACATTTTTGGCGGCACGCGCCGCAGCGTCGAGGCGGCCGATGCCGACCTGCAGGCCGCCGAGGACAACCGCCGCGCCGTTCTGGTATCGCTTGCGGCCGAGGTGGGTACAACCTATATAAGCCTTCGGGGCTATCAGCAGCAGCTCGTCATAGCACGAAAAAACCTTGCATCCCAGCTGCACAGCGCCGGCATCACCCGCAAGCGCTACGAGGCAGGCTTTGCCAATGCCCTTGACACTGCCAATGCCGAAGCTCTTGCCGCCTCCACCCAATCTGCGATCCCCCTTCTTGAATCAGCCGAGCGTCAGGCAATGTACAGCTTGAGCGTGCTGCTTGCCCGTGAGCCAGCGGCGCTGCAGCTGGAGCTTGCACCTGAAGCCCCTCTGCCGCAGGTTCCGCAGCAGGTGGCCGTGGGTGTGCCATCCGAGCTTCTGCGGCGACGGCCCGATGTGCGAAGCGCTGAGGCTCAGCTGCATGCCGCAACCGCCCGCGTCGGCGTGGCGGTTGCAGAGTTCTTTCCCAAATTTTCTCTTGTCGGCTCATTTGGCCTACGGGCAAATGAATGGCAAACACTGGGCAACCGCGACAATCATGTCTGGTCGGGCGGACCCGGCGTTACCTGGAATCTCTTTGATGCGGGCCGCACAATTTCCAATTTAAAGCTCCAGAAGGCCGTGCAGGATGAAACGCTTGCCGCCTATGAAAAGGCCGTGCTTGCGGCGCTGAAGGACGTCGACAGCGCCCTTGTCGCCTATGCAAAAGAACAGGAACATCTGACGGCCCTTACCTCTGCAGTTACAAACGGCCGCAAGGCCGTCGACCTTTCCATGCAGCTCTACAGTGTCGGACGCAGCGATTACCTGAGCGTGCTCATTTCCCAGCGGGCGCTGTTCGCCTATGAGGATGCATGGGTTCAAAGCTCAAGAAACCTGGACGTTAACCTGGTGGCGCTCTACAAGGCTCTGGGCGGCGGCTGGGAATAAAACCGTTCAAACGGTTCAAACGGCTTAAACAGTTTTTTGTGGTGATTTATGACCGTCAAGACCTTTGAAGATCTTGAAGTTTGGAAACATGCCCGTGATTTGGCTAATAGAATTTACAGGCTCAGTAAGTCTGACAAGTTTTCAAGAGACTTCGGTTTGCGGGATCAGATACGCAGAGCCGCTGTTTCCGTTTTGAGCAACATTTCTGAAGGGTATGAGCGTGGAGGCAACCAGGAGTTTATTCAGTTTTTATTTATTGCAAAAGGATCATGCGGAGAGGTTCGCTGTCAGTTATATCTCGCCTGCGATCAGGACTACATCTCAAAAACGGATTGTGATGAGATAACAGATTTTTGCAAAAAACTCTCCATCATGATTCATAATTTTATCGAGTATCTCAAGCAGAGTCCGTATAAAGGCAATAAATTTAAAAAAAACGTTTGAGCGGTTCAAACGATTCAAACGGTTTAAACGGTTTAAACAATGTCTGATTTCACCCCCGAACCACCTGCAGCATATACCTACGAGCTTCCCGGAGGCTGGACCGTACTGGCTGGCAAGACCGATGAGGATAATGACCGGCTGAGCATCAAGCTTGCAGGCCCGCAGGACTGGTGGTTCCATGTGCGGGGCATGCCCGGCAGCCATGTGCTTTTGAAAGCAAAGGACACGGGCGAAGAGCCCGATGCCGCAACGCTCAAGGCCGCCGCAGCTGTTGCTGCATATCACAGCAAAGCCCGCACCGGCGGCCTTGTGGCGGTTTCATGCACGCTGGCACGCTATGTTACCAAACCTCGCGGCTCGAAGCCCGGCACCGTTTCAATTCGCAAAGAGCAGGTGCTGAAGGTCCGACCGGGTTTACCGAGCGTTTAAACCGCTTGAACAGCTTAAACGGTTTGATCTGCTTGATCGGTTTTTATCTCTCGTAGTCGGCAGTACTCCTCCACTCACAGAATGTAAGTTTGGATTACTCAAACAGAGCAAAAATTTGTTCTGAAAATGCGGAATAATGAAGGGCTGGTCCACAGTCCACATTAAGAGAGCCGTAGTGTGGAATTTTGAGCATTAACCAAAGGCACAAAATGTTGTGATCAATAACATTCAGAGTAGGCCGCGTTAGGTCTGAGGAGCAAACATGTCAAATTGTAAAAAATGTGGGGCCGAACTGGCTCCCGCAGCTGCCTATTGCAGTGTCTGTGGAGTGAGCACACAACAGGAGAAAGCCAAACATAACCAGAAATCGGTTGGTTACACCTACACGCCACACCCTCATATCGCCAAGCGGAAGGAGCATCTACCGGTTACTATAGCTGAGCTGCTTCCACGCCACGGTTTTTTGGAGCGGATCAATGCATTTCTTGCGGTGAAAATAACCGGGGCAGTCGGTACCATGTGGTGTGCCTATTTGTTTGCGATACTCGCAAGCATTAGTTTGCCGGAGGCGATCAGTAACGGGACAGGAGCCCTCATTTCCTGGATCGCCCAGACCTTTCTCCAGCTCGTGTTGTTGTCGATTATTATCGTCGGACAAAAGGTGGCAGGAAAGGCTTCTGATAAACGAGCACTCGACACATACAAAGATGCCGAAGCAGTTTTGCACGAGGCCATGCAGATCCAACAACATCTGGCGGCTCAAGATGAATTGCTCAACAAGCTGACTGAAGAGTTGTTATCCCGGCCCAAATGATCCTCCATTTTATAGTCTGCTCCTCTCCAAGCGAGTTCTTATCAATCAATTCAAACAGCTTTTAAGAGGTAGAGGGGGCCGCATGTTTAAAAATATTATTTTAATCCTATCCATTTTCTTGTTTTTTACAGGTTGCGAGCCGAGGTGCGAGCCGCTGCAAGAAGCCTTAAATCATGCATTTGCTGAAAAAGACGGCCTTGAATATTATATACAGACGGACAATGATACCTATGGTTTTGGTGGCACGGTAAATATCACGTATCGGATAACCAATAAATCAAGCAGTTTCAAATTGGTTGGCGACTGGCCGAACCTTGGCGCTGCATGCCCTATCTTTATCAGGCAGAGCGATAAAGATATCTTCAGGCTGCCGCCGACGCCCTATGAAATAACAAAATATTATCTTGCTCCCCAAGCATGCTGCGACGCTATGATGCAATGGGAAATGAATACCTGGCCCGATTTCAAACCTGTTGAACCGGGTGTCTACACAGTTGTAGGTAAAATTAATGGAGTGTCGGTGTCGGTGAACATAGAGATACAATAGTCCTGCTTATGTCATAGGAAGGAAGTGGCAGGGGATCAAGCCTCCTTGTTGCAGATGACTACGCCGATCCTGATTACTCCTTTGAAGCCGATATGAAATTTGAGAAATCAGGCCTGCCATTTTGATAAGTGCAGTTTTTAAATATGTAGTGGTTGCAAGTTGCTCAACAAAATTCCACATTACGTGTCATGAATTGAATTGGCAGTTATCGCAAATTCAGTATAAACTTACCTCTGGTAATATGTTATTGTCCGATACGCCAAAGGCATGTTGTAAAAAACTTAACCGGTTTGAACAGCTTAAATGGTTTGCACAATAAATTTACTACAGGAGAAATGCATGATCGACATGCAGCGGCAGCCCTGGATGACGGAAGAGCTCGAAGCGGAGCTGAAGCTGATCGCACAAGACGGATGCCTGACCTGCGAACAGGTTCAGGCCTTTGCGGCAAAGCATGATATTGAAATCACGAAAATGAAGCCGTTTGTTGACTGTATCGGCCTTCGGGTTTCCAACTGCCGCGGCCTGTGCGCGTAGCCCGGAATATTCATGAGTAGAAAAATCAGAGTCCGGGCCGAACGCCGCATGCTATATTGATAATAGCGTTCTGATCAGGCCCTGTATGGGTTCAAGGTTCAAAATTAAAACATGATCGGAAATCCAAAATCCGCATTCCGAAATCTAAAATTGACTGTAGTATATGCCCGGCTATCAGATACTTCTTCAAACAGATGAACTTGAACGGCGCGCGGGAAGGCTTCTGGCCCTTGCCGCTTCATGCAGGCTGTGCCCGTGGCATTGCGGCGTCAACAGGCTTAAAGGCGAAAAGGGGCGCTGCAAAGCCGGCTCGTCGGTGCGCATTGCAAAGGCACTTGCTCATTTCGGTGAGGAGCCGGTCATCACCGGCACAAGCGGCTCAGGCGCTATTTTTTTTGCCCACTGCAACCTTGACTGCTGCTTCTGCCAGAACTGGCAGATCAGCCATGAGGGGCTGGGAACGGACATGACTGTCGAGCAGCTTGCAGGGCTCATGTGCGGGCTTCAGCAGCAGGGGTGCCACAATATAAACCTTGTGTCGGCGGGGCATTTCATGCCCTGGATCGTGCAGGCTCTTGCTCTGGCTGCGGCCCGGGGGCTTAACCTTCCGGTAGTGTATAACTCAAACGGGTATGAAGATGTGGCAATGCTTGAGCTTCTGGAGGGCATAGTTGATATTTATCTGCCCGATGCAAAATACGGCGATGACGGCTGCGCCGAAAAATATTCTGCAGCCCGCACATATCATATGATAAATTTTGCAGCCCTTGGCGAGATGTTCAGGCAGGCAGGCTATCTTGAGCTTGATGAGGCAGGCATTGCCAGCAAGGGGCTTATTGTGCGGCATTTGGTGCTGCCCGGCGGCCTTGCCGGCACAGAAACGATTTTAAAAAAACTCAAGCACCATTTTGGCCGCTTTCTCAGCATAAGTTTTATGGGCCAATACCGGCCCTGCTACCGGGCCGGGAGCTTCCCCGAGCTGCAGCTGCAGACCCCGCAGCAGGAGTATGCCGCGGCTGTTGCCGTCCTTGAAGAGCTCGGCTTTGAAAACGGCTGGACACAGGAGCACGATGCGCTTGACAGCAGCTTCATGCCCGATTTTAGAAAGAAGGATTCATGGAGCTGAAGCAGAGGATTTGCCTGGTGAGCCTTGGCTGCGCCAAGAACCTTGTGGACAGCGAGGTCATGCTGGGAGTTCTTGCCCGCGCAGGATTTGCACTGACAGCAGACCGGGAGGCAGCCGACATTATTATTGTCAATACCTGCGCCTTTATTGAGGCTTCCACGCGGGAGGCCATCGACACCATATTTTCCCTTGCCCGGTGCAAGCAGACCGGCTGCTGCCGACACCTGGTTGTCTGCGGATGTCTGCCCCAGCGGTACAAGGACGGGCTGCTTGCAGAGCTGCCCGAGGTTGATCTGTTTCTGGGCACCGGCGAATTTGACCGCATCGACCGCCATCTGCACAAGCTCATAGCGGGCAGGCTGCACAAGCGCCTGCACAGCAGCCGCAGCACGCTGCTCATGGGCTCTGAAACGCCCCGCGTGTTGTCAACGCCTGCAGGCAGCGCCTATTTAAAAATTGCCGAAGGCTGCTCGCATCGTTGCACGTACTGCACCATACCTTTGATCCGCGGGCCGTACCGGGCCCGCTCGCAGCGCTCGATAATTCAGGAGGCGCGCCATCTTGCAGCGTGCGGCGTTAAAGAATTAAACCTTATCGCACAGGACACGACGCGCTACGAGGACCTTGCCGGCCTGCTGCGCCGTCTTGCCCGCATTCAGGGCATAGTCTGGCTTCGACTGCTTTATGGACATCCGGCAAGCCTGAGCCCCGAAGTGCTGGCCGTGATGGCCGGCCAGGAGAAGGTCTGCCGCTATCTTGACCTGCCGCTGCAGCATATAGCCGATCCGGTGCTCAGGCGCATGGGACGAAAAATAACCAGGGCAAAGACCGAGGCCCTGCTGGCGGCCCTGCACAGCCGTGTGCCCGGCATTGCCCTGCGCACTACCTTCATCGTGGGATTTCCGGGTGAGACGGACAGCGATTTTGAGCAGCTTATGGAGTTTGCCGGGCAGGCCCGCTTTGAGCATATGGGCGCATTCATGTACAGCGATGAGGAGGGCACACCCGCAGCCCGCCTTGCCCGCAAGGTGCCTGAAGAGGTAAAGCGCGAGCGCCATCACCGCCTTATGAGCCTTCAGCGGCTTGTATCAAAGGAAAAGCTTTCAGCCCGAAAAGGCAAAGAGCTGACTGTTCTGGTTGAAGGCCCCGCGGCAAACAGCAGGTATGCCGCACAGGCGCGCACAGAGTTTCAGGCCCCTGAGGTCGATGGCGTGGTGCTGCAGGAGCCGCTCCCGGCAGGCTCCATGGCGCGGGTGAAAATAACACGGGCCCTCACCTATGATTTAGCAGGCAAAACCGTTTGCCATGATGCGTGAATATGCTAGTATGCTGAGCTGGTCAAAAGGTTAGTATCAGCCAGGAGTTGCCCCCGTGTCAGCAGCACCAAAGACAATTATTATAGGCCTTGACGGTGGCACCTTCACTGTTTTGAAGCCCTTTATGGACACGGGCCATATGCCAAGGCTCAAGCAGATCGCCGACAGCGGTATCCGGGGCGAGCTTGAAACCACGGTGCCCCCGCTCACCGGCCCTGCCTGGGCCAGCTTTCAGACGGGCCTCAATCCCGGCCGCCACGGCCTGTATGATTTTCTTGTCATGGACGCCCGCACGGGCAGGGAGTCTCCCATCAACCACAGCCTCATCAAGGGCCGGTCGTTCTGGGAATACGCAAGCGATGCGGGCAGTAGCTGCCTGATTATGAATGTGCCGGTCACCTATCCGCCCACGCCCATCAAGGGAGCCCTCATCACCGATTTTCTCACCCCGTCGGGCAAGCGCGATTTCATGCATCCCGTTGAGCTGGTGGAGGAAATCGAGAAAAAGTTCGGCCCCTATCCGATCAATATGCATATGCCGGCATTTTCGCCCAACCTCTCGGATGCCAATACCGAGGCTTTTCTCGATGAGCTCAACGAGGTGATGGCGTACAAGTTTGATGTCGCCCACTACCTGTATGACAAGTACGGCTCAGATCTTCTGGTGCTTCATGTTTTTGAGACGGACCGGCTGCAGCATGAGCTGTGGCATTATTTCGACAAGACGCACCTTCAGTTTACGCGGGAAAAAAACGAAAAGTTTTACGGAAAAATTGTCCGGTTCTACGAGCATGTCGATAGCCAAATCGCCCGCCTCATCGATCATGTGGGCTCTGACAGCAATGTGATCATTGTCTCTGACCACGGGTTCGGGCCCTCGAACTGGCTTGTGGACATCAATGCCGTTTTTTTGAATGCCGGGCTCATCACCATCAAAAAAGACCTGCTGCCGCAGCTGCGGTACTTGCTCTGGAAATGCGGTATCACCTTCGAGCTTGCCTTTCACCTGTTCGTAAAACCGGCGCTCAAGTATTTCTGGAAGTTTTATAAAGACACGGCCTATGATGAGTTCCTGAAGTTCATCACAAAAAACACCGTTAAGGTGCTGCTAAACGAGCAGGATATCGACTGGCAGCAGACGAAGGCCGTCGGCAAATATTTCAATGGCGCAATTTTCGTCAACCGCAAGGGCGTGCTGCCCCAGGGCTGGCTTGAGGATGAGGCGGAGATTGAGGCCGTGCGCCGTGAGATAGAAAAAGTGCTCGCGGGGCTCTGCAATCCCGAAACCGGGGAGCTGGTGGGCGGCGAGCTTATACCCGGGAAGCAGGCTTTTTCGGGCGAATTCGCATATCTGTGTCCAGACTTTACCTATCTTCCCAATGACAACGGCTACCGCGCCGGCACCATGATGGGCTTCTGCTCCAATAAGCCCGTGCTGCGTAACTTTATTCAGCCGGGCAATCATACGCGCCTGGGCGTACTGATGGCAAGCGGCCCGGCATTCGCCACAGGCAAAAAGATTACCGGCGCACGGTTTATGGATATCGGCCCGACAACTTTGCATATTATGGGCCATAAGGTGCCCGGCGGGCTTGACGGCAGGGTTCTCACAGAGCTGTTCACCGAAGGGTTTGCCTTATCCCGGCCGGTTGAATATCTGGAAACCTGTGAGACCAGCAGGCAGGACAATACGTACTCCGACGATGACCAGCAGAATGTCGTGGAAAAGCTCAAAGGGCTTGGGTATCTATGATTGTTGCTAACTACTCAGGTAACGAGGGGTCAGAAGGCAGAATTAAGAAAGGCAAGAAAGCAGCCTGTAGGCATTTAGGCTGTAGGCTGTAGCAAGGGCAAAGACAGAAGTTAAACTCCTAACTCTGCACTTTGACCCTTGAGCAATTACGATTATTGAGAGGATGCAAACATGCAGGGAAAAACAGTTAAGGAAAGCGCGGTTGTGACCTCCATTGTCATGATGCCCGAAGACGCCAATCCGTCGGGCAATGTGCATGGCGGTGTTATTATGAAAAATGTGGATACCACGGCCGGCGTTGTGGCCTTCCGCCATACGAGGCGCAACTCGGTGACAGCCTCTATCGACCGGCTGATATTTCATTATCCCGTGTTTGTGGGCGATCTGCTCACCCTGCGGGCAAGCATCAATATGGCAGGCCGTACATCCATGGAAATCGGGGTGCGCATCGAAGCCGAAAACCTGCTCTCGGGCGAGGTGCGGCACACGGCATCCGCCTATCTCACCTTTGTAGCCCTTGATAAAAGCGGCAGGCCTACCGATATTCCACCTCTCATTCTTGAAACCGATGAAGAAAAGCGCCGCAATCAGCAGGCCCTTGCCCGGCGGGCAACACGGCTTGCCGAGCGCGACCGCGAGGCAAAGCGCTGATGCAGCAGGCGTGTGGTATTGAAGCCCTCACCGATGCCGGCATAACCGTGCGCCTTATGGGGCAGACCGGCTCGGCAGACGGCGGCCCGAGCGCCGATGAGCTCTGCGTGGCAGGGGCTCTGGGGTGCTTTGAAGAGCGGTCAAGCTATGGTCTTGCGCAGGAGCTGCGGGCTCTGCCGCCCGAAAAAAAATCCCAAAGGCTGGAGCGCCTTGCCTGCGAAACAAGCGGTCGGGGGCATGGCTCGGTGCTCGACCAGGCGGCCTTCGTTTTTTCCCTTGAAAATATTCCCCGCGCTGCAACCCTGCAGCTATGCCTGCCCGAATATCTTTCACACCTGCAGCAGTCCATGCGCCGGGCTTCGGCTGACCAGGGTGCTTATCTGCCGCCGTCAGTGCTTGCCAGCCCCTGCAGGGCGCAGGTTGAGGACGCCGTTGCCGCGGCATTTGCTTTTTACGAGCAGGCATGCGCCGCTGGCGTAGCGCCCGAAGATGCGCGCTACCCCCTGCCTCTCGCCGTGCGCACGCATATCCAGACGCTCGGGGGTCCGCGCGAGCTCATGCACCTGAATGCCATATGCCGCAGGCCCGGTGTGCCGTCTGTGGCAGCAACGGTTGTGCAGGCCATGATGGAGCTTGCCGGCTCCTGCGCACCGCATATCATGCAGGAGCGCGAGCGTTCCTATGATGTGCGGGCATGGCGCCCTGCGGCGCAGCTGTACGGGCCGGGCAATGCCCTGATCGCCCGCATGGTTGAACGCTATGGCGCCCGCGGCGGGCCTGTGCTGGCCGATCATGGCGGCGCTGAGCTGCTGCCCGAAGAAATTGAAGCGGCAGTCAGGGGAGATGAGACGCAGCTTGCCAATCTTAAGCACCTTCACTTCACCTTTCTTCTGCCACTGAGCATTAATGCCCTGCATCAGGCCATACGGCAGCGCACCTGGCATCACAGCCTGGAGTCGATCTATACAGCTCTCCAGCGCGGCAGCACGGTTGTGCCTCCTTCGGTTCGCGCGGCCGGACTTGCCGGGGCCATGACCTCGGTGCATGAGCTCCTGGCCGGCCTTGCCCGCGACCTTCCGAAAAAAGCAGGCATTCCGGCAGCAGATGCCGTACTGCTTGCCCCGCATTCATTGATGGTTTATGATCTTGTGCATCTTGACGGCTGGAATGTGCTGCATTCTCTGGGCAAGCGGCTGTGCACGGAAGCACAATGGGAAATCAGGGCAGCGGCTCGCGGCATGGCCGGCGAGCTGCACCGGGCCGAAAGCCCCATGGCGTGCCGGGCGCTTCCCCAGGGCGTGCTCTACGGCGTGTGCCCCGAGCGGCAGCCCTGCGGCCTGTGCGAAAAAATTCTTGCCGGACAGCAGCCTGCGGATTGATGCCTCTGCACATGCCCCATGTCCCCGCGCCGCCTGTGTGCATGCTCATCCATTACGCCTGCGGATAGGTTTTGAAATAATGGGCCAGAATATCCCGGCGGCCGATGATGCCCACCACGCGGTTTCGCGCGTCCACCACGGGAATGCTCCGGAGCTTGCGCGTCTGCAGCAGGCGTATGGCCGTATCGAGGGTGCAGCTTTTATGCAGGCTC
>CAIWCT010000384.1 GCA_903911225.1 uncultured delta proteobacterium | reverse complement strand
TTCAACGCCTAAAAGAATTTCTCCCTGCTCTGTGAACTTCATGGCATTGCCCACAAGATTAATGAAAATCTGCATAAGGCGCTGCGGATCTCCGATAAGGGTAGCCGGAATATTGTTGAGTGGCGCGCAGGCGATGCGAATGCCCTTACCCTTCAACTTCAAAGACATCAAATCGCAGACCTTGTTCATAATAGAAGCGAGGTCAAACTCTGTCTTTTCCAGGACGACAAGGCCCGCTTCCACCTTGGAGAGATCAAGAATGCCATTAATGAGTTCCAGGAGATTCTCTCCGGCGTTTCTCAATGTTTCGGCATATTTCTGCTGATCTGCCGTCAATTCGGATTCCATCATGATGTCTGCCATGCCGACGATTGCATTCATCGGGGTCCGGATCTCGTGGCTCATGCTGGAGAGGAAGTTACTCTTGGCCTTGTTGGCTGCTACGGCCTCGTCAGCCAATCCGTTGGCCTTTTCGGTGGCCGCCTCTAGACGCCGGTTGGTCTCTTGCAGCTCATGTTGTGCCTGCTGCTGCTCATCGCGCCGCTTGGCCTCGATGGTAAAAAGCAGCGCCAGCAGGAGCGTAAAGGCTAAGATGCCCAGTGAGGTGATCACAAGCCAGCTCATGCGCTCGCGGACACCATACGTCAGATCGTCATTCGCGAAGCCTACGACCATGACAAGGGGCAGTGCGCCGACTTTCTTAAATACAAATTGCCGACGGATGTTGTCCACCTGGCTGATGTTTTCGTAGTGGCCGGCCGGTCTTTTTCCCAAAGCCTCCCAGAGCGGTGAATCTACCGGTTCCGACCATTGTGCGACCGGCGGTTCCGGTATACGCACCCTCAACTTCCGATCCGCTATCCCCAGCAGAGAAGCTAAATTCTTCGATCCGACCGTCACGCCGTGGTAATAGCGGGCGAATGATTCCGGGTTGACCGTTGCCAGCACCACGCCGCCGAAGCTCCCGTCGTGGTTGTTCATCCGGCGCGTAATGCGGAAGTGATACTTGCCGGAGACGCGGCCCAGTTCCACCGGAGAAATAAAAATCTCATCCTTCTTCGTGGTACGATGGAACTTGAAATATTCCCGGTCGGTTACGCTGGTCCCCAGGGTTGCCGTATCATTGGATATGATGATCCTGCCTTCGGAGGTGATGAGAAAGATGTTTTCAATGACCGCCCGGTCAAAGTCGAGCGCACGGGTAAATGTCCCGGTCTCGGCGATCGAGTGTGTGCGCAGGTAAAAGCCACGCACCGAACGCAGGATCGTATCGACCTGGCTTGTGACCTGGAGCGTATGATCTACGAACGTATCGTTGAGAATTTCGACGGTGCGTATCAGCCGCGTTTTTTCCGCATCCATGAAGTTCACGTAACCGACGCCCAGCATGCTGGCAACGCAGAAAACCAGAATGGTTACAGAACTCCAGAGCAGGAGCAGCTTGTTGCGAAACAAACCGGCGAAGCCGGACAATTTGCCCGCAGGGGGAGCGCCTCCCGCCTGCTTTTTCTCGAGCCGGTTGATCTCCATCCACATCACGCACATTGACATCAACGACGTGATGACGATGAACCCAAACACCGTAGTCCATCGGGTCGGATTCGCGCTGCGCAGATCGGGCGAAGACGGATTTACAAAAAGAATGACGAAACGCGCCGCCATCCATAAGGTCAGCGTAGCAGACAGTACCGCCATCGCCCAGGTCGGGGCGCTTCTCGTACGTTGCCAGGCAGTGCGCCCAAGCAGCAGGGCTGTGCGACCGCCAATGGCTGCAAACGCCAGGGAGAAGACCATCCCTCGATAATGGCCGTTTGACTCCACCAAGCCCCAGTACCAGAAGGCGGGTATCGTCAGCGCTACTATCGCCCACCCCCACCAATCGGTGGTCGCCTGGCTTCCCCGGTAATAGGCGAAGAAACCTGAATAAAAGATTGGCCCGACTGAGAGCAGGGCGATGTTGGTACCTATGACGATTGCCCAGGTCGGCAGCAACTGCCTGATTCCGGAGGCAAAGAAGGCGATGGCAAGCACCATGACGGCGAGGGCCCACCTGCGAATGACCAGCGTACCGGGCTGAAACCGGGCAAAAATCAGCAACACCAGGCAAAGGCAAAGGCTCAGGCCGGCTGCAATACTGTAAAACGCGAGGGTAATGGGATCAAAAATGATTAGGGCTCCTCAAATAAAAGTGTATATTTTCTATGCACATATAAATTGAATTGACAAGAGGTAATTGATACGTTTTTTGATATTTTTTTTGATAAGAACTTGCCTTCATTGGAAGTGAGTGTAGGGAAGACAAACTTTTATGTCAAGGAAATGTTGCCACAAAATGTGTGCTGCCATTGTTTGTCGTCATGCGTGGATTATGTTTCTTTCGGATTGAAATCCAGCATTTTCGCCAAGGTTGACATTTTGTGGATTTCAGGAAG
>CAIWCT010000383.1 GCA_903911225.1 uncultured delta proteobacterium | reverse complement strand
CGTATTGCCGCACCAGAAATCGATGCAGCCCGGGCGGTCGGCAATGCCTATTTTCTCAAGCCCCGGATGCCCGTGGCTGTCGAAAACCTTGAAAGGTTTGGTTTGCAGCATTTTTTCAATTGTTCCCTGTTCTTCGGACATGATGTCTCCTTTCTGAATTTACAGGTATACATTTTTTTTTAATTTATCAACTGCCGGTTCATGTGCAAAACAGTATCGACATATAGAGCCTGTATTCGGCTGTCGCTGCACCCACGTAGGTTTTTCAGCACAGCCCTGTTGTGCTACCCCGGAAATGGCCCATGTCCCGCGACGTCACAGGGGGGGGGCAGACATTTGTTAAAGAGAAGCAGTCTGTTGTCAGACAGAGATCAATCTTCGCTAACGCGGGTGCATGCAACTATTTTGCGGGCCGTTCCCATCGCTGATACTTGCGCATGCCGTCCTTTTCAAAAGCGGAGTTGTTGACGGTAATCTGGTTGCAGGTTATCTTGCTTATCAGCATGCCTTTTTTGATCATTTCCCGGGCCTGCTGCGGTTCGATCTTCATGTTTTTTGCAAGCTCCTCGTACGGATAAATGTCCACAAGGATTTTCTCTGCTTCAGGGTTTGAGCCCTCAATGAGTTCAGCAGTGCCGATAAACTGCGCACACAGCACCGTGCCCCATGTCTTGAATTCTTCATGCCAGTTGAGGCTCACCTTTGGATTCTGTTTTATATGCAGAAGCTTCGTGGTGCCTTTTTCGTGCAGCCCGTAGAGTGTCATGGTATCAGGATCAAGGACGAAGTCCGCAGTGGTGGTAAGCGGCACATTGTTGAGGCTTGTGCCAAGCACACAGGTTCTTTTTTGTTTTTTTCCGAGCATGATTTTTACAATCTCAGCTCTGATCTGATCCTGCGGCATGACGCCCTGGCCAGCGGCGTATTTAAGATAGGGGCCCTGGAGCCAGGCCTGCGTTGCTGTTGTTTTCGCATCAAGCTTTACCTCATGGCAGTCATTACAGGAAACCCCCTGCGGTATTTCAGGATGATTGGCGCTCAGGCCGCTTACAGCGGCTTCGATCTGTTTAGGCTTTGCAGTCGATTTTTTTTCAGCTGCCGCTGCAGTTCCATAAGCTACAAAGCAGGCCAGTACCATAATGCACATAATCCGTTTCATTTTTTCTCCTTGTAATAATTAATTTTATTTAGCGGGAATCCGTCCTTGTGAAGGCCGTTCCCTGCGTAACAATTTAAAGTATTTCACAGCATTGAACAGGCTTCTTACAAAGCCCTGTTCACCAGATCGACAAGGCTCAGCATCTGCAGCGGGCTGCCGATAGCATTGATGGAATCGCCGAGGTTAGATTCGCACCAGGGGCAGGAGGTCACCAAAGCTTCTGCTCCGGTCGACTCCGCCTCTTCAATGCGCTCGCGTGCGGTTTCCAATGCGAATTCCGGGAATGCCGAGCGAACGCCGCCGCCGGCGCCGCAGCACCATGAAAATTCTCTAATACGCTCCATTTCCATAAGCTCAATACCCGGTATGGCTTTCAGTACATTGCGCGGCGCATCGAACACGCCTTGTGCGCCGTAATTACGTTCCCGCGGCGGCTCGGAAAGCCCCCACTTCACGCGCACGCCCTCCCACAGGTCCTGAGGTTCACTGCCGCGGCCCAAATGGCAGGGGTCATGCCAGGTGACTTTCATGGGTATCTCTTTTGTAAACTTCAGTTTTCCTTCCTGAATCAGCTCGGCCAGATACTCGGAGCTGTGCTTTACCTCAAAATTCATTTTTCCGACGCCGGGGTACTGGCTCCGGAGCACTCCATAGCAGCCCGCGCATGAGGTGACCACGGTCTTTACACCAAGGCTGTTGAACAACTCAATGTTTTTTGCCGCGTGCTCGCGAAACATGTCGACCATGCCCACCTTGAGAACCGGGCTTGCGCAGCAGGCCTCATTGGCTCCAAGTATGCCCACATCAATGCCCGCATTAAGAAGAATCCCGAGTGTCGAGCGGGCAACCTCCTGCATATTGGCATTATAGGAATACGTGCAGCCGGCAAAATACAGAACCTCGGCCTTTTCCTTGCTGAGGTCTTTCACCTTCATTTTACGCGCCCAGTGGCCGCGCCGCGAGCGGGGCTGCAGCCAGGGGTTGTTGTTCTGGCGAATGCTGTCAACTGCCGGCATATGGCCGGGCAGGGGGCCTTTGCCCTTGGCAACGGCAAGCGCCCGTAGCTCCTGCAGGATTTCAATGGGCTCCATATCCCGGGTGAACTTGCAGGTCACATCACAGCCGCCGCACAGAGTGCAGGCATAGATGACCTCGGCGGCTTTGTCCGTCATCTCCACTTCGCCTTCAAGCAGCGCGCGGGCAAGATCAAAGCGGCCCTGCGCTGAGTAAGCATCGTATTTGTATTTCTGCATCGACGGGCAGATGCGGGCCCGCTCTTTGCTTTTAATGCTCCACGGGTGCACCCATTTGCACATGGAGCAGCGCTCACAGTTCACCAGGTCCCAGCGGTATTTTTCAAGACTCATTGGTTCTCTCCATTTTAGATTTTGGATTGCGGATTTTGGATTTAGTGCAAGAGAGAAATCCAAAACAGCCGCTTATGTTTTTATTCATCTGCATTGGTTTTCGGATTTTTAGATTTTTATTCCGCAATCTAAAATCCAAAATTTTACAGTCCGAGCTTTCCCGGATTCATGATGTTTTTAGGATCAAGCACGTCCTTGACCATTTTTGCCGTTTGAAATTGCACGGCGCTGCTGCTTGCAGTCATTTCGGCCCAGGGGCCATAGGCACGGGTAAACAGCGCCCCAAGATCTTTCATCCGGCGGCTTGCGCTGCAGTGCAACTTCCTCATGCCGGTGCAGTCGTCCCGGGCTGCCGGATCATAGGGCAGCATGAATTCAAGATGGCAGACCCGGCCGTTTTCGATGGGCTGCAAATAGATGCCCATGTCGTTGGTTGGCGCCGAGCCCTTTATCGTTTCCTTCTGCATGGCATCGACAAACTGGGAAGCGCGGTTCATGGTGGTAATAAAGAAAATATCCGAGCTGGCTCCTTTCAGGCGATCCTTCCAGTATACCTCGCCGTCCCAGCATCGCAGCAGATTCTGTTCAAAAAACGCGGCTGCCCGGGGCGCTTGACTGAGGGTAGGCTGCGGAGCAAGGCCGCACTCGCGAGCGGTTTCAAGGAAATCCGCTTCCTGCCAGGCAATGCGCTCGTCAGGCAGACGGCGAAGCCCCCCGATACAGAAAATCTGGACGTAGGCGGGCAGTCGTTTTTTTAGACGCTCGTAATCCTCGGGCATGCGCTGTGCGAGCATGAGCGCCAGCGCCGTGCGGTTCAGGATAAAACATTCATAGCCGAGCCACTTGCGCTGTATGCGGTAGGTAAAATCCACCAGCGTTTCAAGGTTTTCAGATGCTGTGAAAAAGAGTTTCTGGCGGCAGGGCAGGGGCTCTGCCATCATATTCATCCAGGTGATGATGCCAAGAGTGCCCTGCGAGCGCGTATAGAGCCGGTTCCAGTCAAAGCCGGGGCCCCAGGGGCCGACCATGTCTGATTGGTTCAGCTCGGGTGGTCCGAGTGCCGCCGTGCCGGTGCGGAAAATATCGCCCAACGGCATGACGATTTCCATCGTATAGAAAGGCTCGCTGTAGTTGAACTCAGGGATGAGCTTTGGCTGTGCCTCAAGATTTGATGTAAGCACGGACTGATCCTTGCGGGGCAGCAGCGGAAACAAAGCCCGCAGATTTTCCTTGGCAAGGGCTTCCTGCAGCTGGCCGTAAGTAACACCGGGCTGCAACCGCACGCTGCGGTTTCTGTGGTCGATTTTTTGAATTTGCTGCCAGCCCGACATGTCGACTGCCGCGCCGCCCATGCTTACCAGAGCGTTTCCGCAGGTATGGGTGCCGGAGCTCATCGGGGTCAGGGGCAGTGACACTTCATTGGCGTATTTTACCAGTGCACAGAGTTTTTCGAGATTTTCGGGCCTCAGGATAAAGCTGGGCCTGCCTGCTTCTTCAAGGCTTTTATCCCTGCTGAGCGCGTCGAGGGCCGCAGGATCAGTGCACACATGCTCCGGGCCAAGTATTTCTTCCAGGCGGGCTTTCAGCAGCGCGAAGTATTGCTGCCGCTCGCTTACCACCTGATCGTAGGGCTTATCTTCCAGTGGTTTTAAATAATCAACTTTTGCAAGCACGGTATCTGCCATATTTCCTCCCAATCGATAATGTATTGCTTAATCCGCAATCTGAAATCGCGCATTAACCTTTTGGCGGCTCCTGCGGCACAGGATAATCAGGGTTCGAGGTCAGCCGCGGATCCACAGCTTTTTTAATTTTTAAAACAAGCTCATGATAGTTGCACATGGTCGGCCCGGAGATATAGTTCATGGGCCCCAGGGGCCATGTGGTGCACATTCTGCGCTTGACTGCCTCGACAACGGTCTGGGCATAGCTGTTAATGAAACTTGCGCCAGCCTCAAGGTCGTGCTCAAAATAAATAAGGGGCTCTGTCTCGGAATAGTGCCCCAGCTGATAGGAGTTCAGCCAGTCATTGTGCGTGTCGTCAGGAACGAAATGACCTTTTTTCTGGCCCTGTTCGATGAGGGGCCACATATAGTCCTCGCTCATTTTGTAGCTCTGGTCGATAGAGTCGAAGCCGAAGCCGCCGATGACGAAAAAGTCGCCCGCTATGCGGAACAGGCGGTTTGAAAGCCCCGTTCGGATCTGCTCGCCGATATTGTCCTGGCCGATGCTCCACAGCTCCGAGCCCTCTTCAATATAGGTACCGCCAAGCTCCGCAACTATTGCGTCAAGCACCTTCTTCTCATAGGCTACCTGCCTGGCAGAGGAAAATCCGATAAGCGTTACCGACAGCACATTGCGCCACTGCTTCATGAAGTCGGGGTATTTTTCCCAGAAATATTCAACCGAAGGCGAGGCGCCCGACAGCACCATGGTGGCGGGCTCTTCATGAACGGCGGCGGCTATTTCAGCGTGGCCGACTTCATAAATCGCTTCTATCAGCTTCTTGCGGTCCGGAAATTTGATAAGGTTGAGCATGAAGCGGTCTTTGGGAAAGTTGACCTCAAAGTTCGGGTTTGCACCCTTCACGGGGAAGGTCTGAGGTCCTGGATAGGGGAACAGTTTTACCGACATGCGGGTAACCATGCCCATGCCGCCGCAGTGGCCGGAATCGGCCCGCAGCAGACCCTTCAGATTCATGCCTGCGCAGTCGCCCCAAAACCAGTCGGCTCCGGCATTGCCGCGGGAACCGATATGCAGCAGATCGCCGTTCGGGAGCACCCAGTCGCATCCCAGCACGCCCCGGTTATAGCCGAATTTGTGGCCCGTGCCGCCCATGCCTTGAAACATGTTGTTGGCCACCACCGATACCTGGGCTCCCGCCTCGGCAATCGTGATCGTAAGGCCGTGCTTCATTGCCTCGGCCTGGAGCTGGGCATAGGTAACATATGGCTCTACGACGGCATACATGTTCTGCGTGTCGATCTCGACAATGCTGTCCATCCGTTTGGGGTCGATGATGATGGTGTCAGCCCGTGCCGGGATGGTCGGCGGCAGCAGATTGGTGCCAACCGGAATGTAATTGAACTTATACCGGTTGGCGATTTTTATGATGGTTTGTACGTCCTGCGTACTGCGTGGTAGCACCACCGCTGCGGGCCGGTATCTGCCTGACTGCGCATGGGTGCTGTAAATGAGCCACATGTAGCTGTAGCCCGAGGTGACTGCCGGATCGTCGCAGATGTTCTCAGCGCCAAGCGCGTCGGCAAGCGCCTGATAAGCTCCTTGTGGAAGCCCCATTATGCTTTCCTCCTGATAGAATTTTCCGTTAAACGTGTTTCTTTATGGAATCCACAATGCTATTGATTTGAAAGTGGTTTTGATCCGCAAGATCAAATTCGACTTTCATAACAAACCGCGTAAAAATAACCCCGATTGAAAGAAAATAAATAGCACGAGCCAGCTTTTCGGCCTCAACCTGGCGGAATAAGCCCTCTTTAATGCCCTGACGGATTATGCCCGCCAGCGTGCCGGTGTATTTGTCGTAAAAAGAGGTGATCATTTTTTTTGATTCAACACGCTCGGCTTCTTTGGCAAGAAATTCAATATAGATTTTGAAAAAGTCGGCATGCTCGCCGATAATCGAAATTGCACGATCAACAAAAATCTTCAGCCGATCTTCCGCGTTTTTTCCTTCGTCGATTCCGGCCTGTATTTCGTTAAAATACTTGTTGATGCCATAGTAAAATATTTCGGTAGTGATCATAAAAACCTCCTTTTTAATTAACCGACTGGTCAGTAATGTTGTTTGAAATTAAAAAAAAAATATAGCAAAAAGGGTTGATTTTTATTGTTTGAGCGTTTTAAAAATATTATTCAGCTGAAACGAATGCTGCTCTATCAGGTCATATTCAACATTTACCGAAAAATAGGTGAAGAAAACGCCCATAAAGAGGAAATAAATGGCAAGTGCAGTTGATTCAGCATTATGAGCCTTAAAAATTCCTCTGGCGATGGCTTCTTCGACATAGCTTTTGAACGTACCAATCGATTCGCGGTAAAAAGCGCTCATCATATCGCGTATTTCCGGATCGCGGACGCCCATGGATAAAAACTCAATGCAGAACTTAAAAAAATCGGCATTTTCTTTTTGGATACCGCTGGCCTTATTGATAAATGAGCGCAAACGCTCTTCAGGATTATCGATCTCGGCGGTGTAGATTTTAAGAAAGTTGAAATATTTATTGACGCGGTAGTTAAAGAGTTCAAGGAAAAGTGCCTTTTTCGACTTGAAATGATAATAGATGCCGCCTTTGCTGATTTTGGCTTCAGCGGCTATAGTGTCAATCGAGGTCTCATAATAGCCGGTTTTATTGAAGCACTGCACAGCAGCTTCAAATATATCTTCTTTTCTGTCTCTTTTTGCCACACCCATGAGCATCCTCAATGTTGACCGACTAGTCAGTTTACATTATAACGTTTGCTGTTTTTTTGTCAAGATGAAATTGGCAGAAAAAAAGCGAAAATAGCGTTTTCCCGGGGGCTGCCAATATGTTTTTCACTTTCGCCTAAAGTTATTTTATTAAAAAAAAATAAGCAATTTCAATATTTTAACAACATCAGGTGGGGTTTTCCCCAAAGCTTGTTTCAAAAATTGCCGGGGGGAACATTTTGTGAATAGCTCTATTGAGCCATCGTTTTAAGCCCGATTTCGACCAGAGGTGTCAAATGCGCTGGAACCGGTTTTTATTAAAGAAAACCGGTACGTTGCAACATTGCTTGTGGCCGGCTTTGCATCTCCCCGGGTAAACCATTAATGCAAAATTGTTACTGGTCTTTTGAACACATGCAGCCCGAGGCGCTGCAGGATACGCCTGAAAGAGCGCCTGCTTTGTCGGCAATGGCTTTCAGAAGATCAAGATAGGCTGTTTCAAATGCCTTGACTCCTTCGGCTTCAAGGTCGGCATATATTTTTTCAAGGCTCACGCCCGTTGACTCGATCTGTGCAAGTGTGCCGGGGGCTTTGTCGATGTCTGTTTCTATAGTCTGCGCCACAGTGCCATGATCGCGGAAGGCATCAATGGTTTTCGGGGGCAGGGTATTGATGGTGTGGGGGCCGATGAGCGTGTCGACATACAGGACGTCGCTGAATTTTGGGTCCTTGGTGCCCGTGCTTGCCCAGAGCACGCGCTGTATGCGGCCGCCGGCAGAGGCAATTTTCTTGAACCGCTCGCTAAAGAAAAGCTGCTTGAAAATCATATAGGTCACCTTTGCAACCTGTATGGCCGCCTTGCCGCGCAAGGGAGATCCTGCTTCGAGCTTGTCAATCTGCCCGTCAACTTTCGTGTCGATGCGGCTGATGAAAAAGCTTGCCACGGAGTGAATGTCTGCTAAAGGCTTGCCCTGCTCCATGCGTGCCTCAAGGGCCTCGAGATAGGTCAGCGCCACCTGGCGATAGCGCTCTGGATTGAAAAGAAGGGTTATATTTACATTGATGCCATCTGTCAGCAGCTGCCGCACCACCTGAAGGCCCTCTTTTGTTCCTGGAACTTTTATCATGATATTGGGAAGCCCTATCTCGGCAATGAGCGCCCGGGCCTGACTGATGCTCTCGGCAACCTTGAAGGCGAGCTGGGGGTTGAGCTCTATGGAGACAAAGCCGTCTTCATGGGCTGTCTGTTCATATACGGGCAGGAGCAGTGTGCCCGCATCGCGGATGTCCTGCACGGTGACTGCATGATAGATGGCCTCGGGCGCTGCGCCCTGGCCGGCAAGCAGGCGTATCTGGGCATCATAGTCCGCGCTTTTCGACACGGCGTTCATAAAGATTGAAGGGTTTGAGGTGATGCCGCAGATGCCGTCGGTTTCGATCATCTGCTTGAGCGTACCGTCATGCAGTTCACGGCGCTGGATGTTGTCGAGCCACAGGCTTTGGCCTGCGGACTTGAGTTGACAGGTTCTTGTGCTCATTATCAGTCCTTTCTCATTGGAGGGGGAGTTTTATTCTGAAAGTGGTCCAGTATGCCCCGGCGGGGCTTTCAAGTTCAGCGATGCCATTGTGCATCACAGTAAAAAGCTTTACGATGGCCAGTCCCTGGCCGCGGCCTTCGCCCGTGCCGCTCTGGAGCGGCCTGCTGTCCTGCATAAAATTTTTCGTTACCTCCTGCGGTATGCCACCTGTATTGCCGATTTCGATGACGGCATAGGAGCCTTCGGTGCGAAGCTGTATTTTGAGAGTGCCCTTTTGAAGCTCTTCGAGCTTGCGATGGGCATTGTCGATGAGATTGCCGATGATGCGGCCTATCTTTTTTCTGTCTGCACAAATCCGCAGTTCCCACCCATCGAAGTTTTGCTCGATTGCGACCTGCGGCGGAAAGTAGTAGGCATCAAGCCGCTCGGCGATGACCTCGTTTAAGTTGAACACTTCCTTCTGGGCAAAGGGAATGCGGTCGGTAATGATGTCGTTGACGGCAAGCATGCTTGTGTACAGCTTGCGGTAGAGGCTTTTGATCTCATCGGCGTCTGTCTCGGGCGAGGCTATCTTTTTTGCATACACCTTTGCAATGGCTCCGAAGGACAGCATGAGGTTGTAGAAATCGTGGCGCTCCTGTGACCGGAGAGAGGCCTGGATGCACAGCTCGATGTCCTGAATGAGGGAATTGAAGAAGGAGAGATCATCCTTGTCGATGGGGTTTGACTCCTCGCCGTCCAGCACCAGCACATTGGTTACCGCTTCATTCTCATCCTTGATGGGCACAAAGTAGACATTGCGGATATTGCGGTTGCGGTACAGGTCGCTCGTGGCGCTCATGCGGGGATCGCTCTGCGCGTCGTCGATGCGCAGGGCCTGACCGGTCATCCAGACCTCCTGGAATGCGGGGTGCTCGGCAAACGGAAGTGTGACGCCGTAGCGGTGCGCAAAGGGCTCAAGCGGGTAGCCGGCAATAAGCACCGCAACATTGCAGCCCGCTGCATCATGCTCTATGGAAAACAGCGCGCAGCGCTTCACGCTGATTGTTTCGGCGATTTTTGCCACAAGGGAGCTCAGCACCTGGTCTAGCGACTGGGTGCGCTTGATGATTGATATGAGCGCCTTGCGGCTTTCCTGTATGACCTGCGCACGGGTCTGCAAAGCCTGCTTGCGCTTCTGAGCGAACACATAGCTGAAGCGGCTGACAACGCTTGTGATGAGCTTTATCTGCTGCGGGAAGAAAATTTTGTTTTTCTCTTTGAAGTACAGCTGCAGTGTCCCAACCAGCACTTCCCTCTTTTCTCCGGCCTCGTAGTCGTACAGCTGAATGGGCAGGGCCAGCATGGAATTGATGCCCAGTGCCAGTATTTTCTCTTTCTCCATGTACAAAGGCTCGGAGCTGATGTCGGGCACGCAATAGTGGGTTTTTGTTCGTATGACCCAGCCGGCAATAGAATTTTCCTGATCTATTTCCTCCATGCGCTCGGCTGACCAGTTGTAGGATCCTCCAGCTATCATGATTTTGCGTATCGGGTCCCATGTGCGGCAGGTCGCTCCGTCAGCTTTCATGAGCTGTGCGGTGTTCATGCACAGGATATTGAGCAGCTCGCTGGCGCCGATATCGGGTGAAATGTTCATGACGCCGTCGGCGATGCCGATAATTTGCTCGAGGTCGATCCAGGGGTTGTCCAGCAGATAGGCAATGCGTTCGTAATCGCTGCAAAGAAAAGGCAGTATGCCACGTTTAGCCGGGTCCCGCAAAAGACCCAGCACGGCGGGGGTTTTTTCAAGATAGCTCACTATGTCATTGATGTCGCTGGCGTTCATGGCAGGCCTTAGAAGTATAGTTGAAGTTATAGTATAAAAGCGGCGGAATGTGCAAATAAAAAAACCGGCAGACAGCGTCCCGGTTGAGTAAGCCGTTTGCAGGCCCGGCAAACGGGCATAAAAAAAGCACGAAATCGGGATTTCGTGCTTAAGGGCATGACGACCGGCTTCTGCGGATATTAATATGCTACAGCTGCAGCTGCGTCTACAAGACCGTGGCCGTAGGCATCGTCCCTACCCGGGTCCCCGAGATCAACAGCCGTATCGGTAAGCGCCTGTCTGATTTCATCCGGGCCCCAGTCCGGATGAAGCGACTTTATAAGCGCCGCAACCCCGGCAACATGCGGGCTTGCCATTGATGTACCCATCATAGAATAATATTTCCAGTCGATGTCAAAGCGGACAAAACCGAAATAGAGTTTAAAGGTTTCCTGCAGTATGGCATCAGCATAGCCATCTCCGTTGAAGTCATCGCCGCTGCCGCCCGGTGCAACCAGGGCAAGTTCCGGACCTCCGTTTGAATAGAAAGCCCGCTGGCTGTTGGCATCAACGGCCCCGACGGCGACAACATGGTCGTAGGCCGCTGGATAGCTGACCGGCGCAATGGCGTCTGTGCTTGCGTCATTGCCGGATGCGGCAATAATGAGCACGTTGTGCTCATAGGCATAGTTAACGGCTTCCTGCAGCGCGCGGCTTCCCCATGAGCTTCCAAGGCTCATGTTTATGATATCGGCTCCATTGTCTGTTGCCCACCGTATGCCTGCGGCCACCGTGGCATTAGACCCGGAGCCAAACCGGTTGAGCACCTTCACGGGCAGAATTTTTGCATTATAGGCTATGCCGGCAACGCCAGTGCCGTTCCCGGTCTGCTGGCCGATGGTGCCCGCAACATGCGTGCCATGGGAATGAAAGTCCTGCCAGCGGCTTTTTATGTTGAGGAAGGCATTGTAGCCCTTAAGCAGGCGGCCACCAAATCCGTCCTGCCCGTAAGGGCTCACGCCCGTGTCAAGGACCGCAACAGTGGCTTCTTCGCCGGTGCTTGTATCCCAGGCTTTTTCCATGTTGATGAGCTGAAAGTTCCATTGATAGTGGTAGTCGGGGTCGTTGGGAATGGTGAAGGCCCGCATGGTATGGTTGGGCTCGGCATAGATGACCGACGGGCTGCGGGCAAGCATGTCGATGATGGGCCTATGATCGGCTCCGGCCGGCAGTGTGAGAACCCTGAAATGATCCCGGTAAAAGGTGCGCAACTCATGGCCGCCACAGGCTTTGCCAAGGGCTGTTTTTGCCTGTTCAGCAATGCCGGGTTTGAATTTAATGATTATTTCCCGTATGGTTTCCTCTGCACGCACGTCAGAAATGCAGGCGCAGATGCACAGAAATGTTGCTGTCAGCAGAATCTTTTTGAATAACGACATAATATACCTCAGATGTATTAAACCAGCATGCGCCTGAATGGTTGCACGAGTCGCTGCTTGCAGCCCCGGCCTGAGATTAAAAAAGCCTTAAGGAATCAGCATTCCTCAAGGCTTTGAGTTGCTTCAGCTGTATTGCAATGGTCACGATAGCGGTTGTAAGGCTGCTGTTACAACCATAGTCATCGGATAATCAACCCCGCTTGTGGAATACAGAATGCCCACGAACAAAATACCGCCACTGACCATGGGCACAGGGACGGCAAGGGATAAAGTTCCGCCCGTACTGTAGATATATTGCAGAACAGGTGTAATGGAGGGCTTCAAAAGCGTCGGAAAGATCAGGCCAGTCACAAAATATATAACTTCCTGCCCTTTTTGCAAGGCCGTATTATTGACAAAATTCAAAATGATTTGGCTGCCTGTAGCATTTCCAACATTCAGGAGATAGATTGCATGCAGCCCCCCGGCGCCGCCTGCCGGTGAATCAAGAGAGAACGCGATGGTTCTTGCATGGTTGTCCGTGAGCAGGATGAGATCGGCATTGCTGAAAGAGCTTTGAGGGGCAATTTTTGCAAAACCCGCAGTGCCTGACAGCGCCATAATGGCTGCGACCGCCATGAAAATGCCGGTAATCTTTTGTATGCTTTTCATTGCCCTCTCCTTATAAAAATAATGTTCTGGTTATTTTGCCGCCCAATTAAAGGTTATGGAAAAAGGAACCGGCAGAGTTACATCGCCCTCGATATTTTTTATATATGCCCCGACCAGCGCGAATCCGTAAATAGCTTTCATTTTGACGATTTTCGTGATTGAAAGTGGAGCTGCTGTTGTTACATTGATGAATACGGGCATGCTGCCCAGGGGATAGATAAAGCCGATCAGGCAATAATCAAGCTCAGCGCCGAAAGCCTTGGTCGCTGTGGGCTTCAGCGTGATGGTCAGGTCGCCCATCTTGGTGTCGTTGTCGCCCTTGCCGATGACCAGATATGATTCAATGGGGCTGAGCTTGCTGGTGTCAAGCTGATCATAGATCACGAATTCGCGGACCGTGTTTTCACCAGGCTCCATTGTAAGAACTTCGTGCAGCGAGCCGCTGCGCGCCTGTGCCTGTCCGCATACCATGGCCAGAGAAAGACAGACGAACGCCACAGCAAGAGCAATTTTTGCCTTTTTCATGAACATCCTCCCTTAAATCATTTGTTGTTTTGTTGTATTCATAACCGGTGCACGGATAGTTAGTGAAACCCTTTCCACCTATTCCGTTGGCACCTGCATGTCGGTACGACCGGCAGGGCACACAGGTCCCTCCCTATATATTATAGAGCATACATACAAAATAACAAACGCTATGTCAATCATTTATCCACACGCAGCCTGGCCGGCATAAGTGTTTTATTAGTCGGCGCGAACCGCGGATTTCTTTACTATATTCTTATGAAATAAGAGACGAAGTGCTGCTGAAAATCTCAGAAAAAACCGGCAGCTTTTTCAAAATTTCCGTTTTAAGACTGGTTGAAAAACCCCATCACGGAATTTATCCGCCAATGGCGAATTCAAGGTGGCATTAGAGGGGGTGCATATCACAAATAAAGAAGGCGGAACCGTGTGACTGCGGCTCCGCCTTCGCGCATGTACAATTAAGAATAAGAGGGTGTCAGCCGTTGTTGGCCTTAAAGTTTTTCATAAAATCAACAAGTTTCCTGATGCCCTCAACCGGCATGGCATTGTAGACCGAAGCCCGGCAGCCGCCTACGGAGCGGTGGCCTTTGAGGCCGTCGAAACCTTCTTTTTTTGCTTCCTTGATGAATTTTTCTTCCAGCTCTTCGCTCGGCAGACGCCAGACGATGTTCATGGGCGAGCGGCTTGCCGTATCAACCGGATTCTTGTAGTAGCCGCCGCTTTGATCGATTGTGTTGTAAAGCAGGCCGGCCTTCTCAGATCGCCGTCGCTCGATCTCGGCAAGCCCGCCGATCGACTTGATCCATTTCATGGTCAGCCCCGTCATCCAGACGATGAATGAAGGAGGGGTATTGTAAAGGGAGTTATTCTCTATATGCTGATCATAGCGCAGGTAGGCCGGCAGATCCTTGCGCGCCTTTTGAGCAAGTGAGTCTTTTATTATAACCAGCGCCATGCCGGCAGGGGCGAGGTTTTTCTGAGCCCCGGCGTAGACCATGTCTATTTTATCCCACGGCAGGGGCCGTGACATAATATCGGAAGACATGTCGCAGATGAGTGGCACATCGCCCGTGTCGGGAAAGTTCTGCCACTGGATGCCGCCGATGGTCTCATTGGAGCAAAGATGCACGTAGGCTGCGCCGGGTGTGAGCTTGAGCTCGCTTTGAGCCGGCATGCGCGTATATTTTTCGGCCTTGCCATCCCACGGGATGTTTACTGTGCCGATAATCTTTGCATCGTCACAGGCTTTTTTAGCCCAGGCGCCGGTCAGGATATAGTCGGCGGTCATGCCCTGCTGCAAAAAGGCCATGGGGATCATGCCGAACTGCAGTGTCGCACCCCCCTGTAGAAATAGGATATGATAGTTTTCGGGCACTTGCAGAATTTCGCGGATCAGGGCTATGGTCTCATTGTGGACGGCTTCATAGACCTTGCCGCGGTGACTCATCTCGATGAGTGACATGCCGGTGTTCTCGAAGTCAACCATTTTTGCCGCTGCTTCCTGAAGGGTCTCGACAGGCAGTGTGGATGGCCCTGCTGCAAAGTTGAATATCCTTGCCATGCTTAAAGTCTCCTTTTTGGGGTAATTGTCTGCACTGAGCATCACTCTAAGTTTCTGATAAGTCTGGCATTATAGGGGCAGCGGGAGGGTGTGTCAAACAAAAAAAGTATGACAATTTGTCGTGCTTGGGCAACAATGATTATTTTTCTCTTTGCTTTACCACCTTAACCCCTTGCCGGGGATAGTTTTTTATATATATAAATGAAAAACAAAATGCCCCCGCTCTTGTGTCGCAGGGGGCAAAAAAGATATTGTACTGCCTTCTTTACTTATGCTATAGAAGGTTATTACGCTAAATATTTTTGCCATCGTTTTATTCCTTATTTTGGACTGTGTTATCATCAAATTTGAACCCAACGTAGGAGGTTGTTATGATGAAAGAACTACGGGATATCGTGGGCGCGAAAAATGTGCTCGATGACGAGCAGACGCTGGCCCTGTATTCCACGGATCAGACCCTGAATCCCCAGAAAAAGCCTTTTGCCGTGGTGAAGCCCAAAAATACTGCTGAAGTGCAGAAGCTTGTTCAATGGGCCAATACAACGCTGACGCCGCTGGTTCCTGCCAGCTCGGGCGTTCATTTTACCGGCGGTACGCTTCCCGCTCAGGGCGGCGTCATTGTGGATCTTTCGCGCATGAATAAGATCCTTGAAATCGATCCACTGAACCGCAAGGCCAAGATCGAGCCGGGCGTGACCTGGCAGCAGTTAAATGAGGCACTTAAAGAGCATGATCAGATGGCTCTGAATCCCCTGTTTCCCCACCCCCAAGCCTCTGCTCTCACCAGCTCTGTTGAGCGTGAGCCCATGCTGATCCCCAAGTATGAATACGCCGAGCCTGCCCTTACCATGGAAGTCGTTCTCCCTACGGGTGATCTTTTCGTCACCGGGTCGGCTTCTGACGCACACTGCGAAGGCGCCTACCCGGAAGGCCCGGGCATCGACTTCTGGCGCTTGTTTCTCGGGGCGCAGGGAACCATGGGCATTATCACATGGCTTAATGTGAAGACTGAATACCGACCCAAGAACCAGAAGGCCTTTTTTATGGGATTTGACTGCCTGGAAGACTGCGCCGATCCCATCTACAAGATGCAGCGCCGCCACCTGGGTAATGAGTGCTTCGTGCTCAGCCGTTTCATGATGGCGCAGCTCCTGGCCGATGACCCGAAGGATTTTGGCAAGCTGATGGCAGACCTGCCTAATTATACACTGGTGCTCGTGCTTGCAGGAGCGCCGCGCCGTCCGCTTGAGCGCATCGCCTACGAGGAAGAGGCTCTCATGGAGATAGCTGCCGATTTTCAGCTTCAGCCCGGCAAAACTGTGGGCGGCATCGCCGGCCTAGAATCCACTATGCTCAACAAGTTGCGCAACCTTTCCGAAGGCGACCACTGGAAGACCCGCTTTGCAAGTTCATCGCAGGAAATTTTCTTTATCACGACTATGGACAAGGCTGCCCGCTATGAAGATATGGCCATGGGCTACGCCGCCACCTACGGGCTGAACATCAACGAAGTGGGCGTCTACATGCAGCCCCTTGAGCGCGGTCGCGCATGCCATCTGCAGTTCAGCTTTCCCTGCGAGCTTGAGGATGAGTCAGAGCGTGAAAATATCGGATCGCTCGTAGTTGAGCTCAGCAAGCAGCTTATCGATGAGGGCGCGTTTTTTACCCGCCCCTATGGCCCTTGGGCCGATATGGTGTACCGCCGGTCTTCTTCCTATACAGCCATGCTTAAGGAGCTGAAGAAGATTTATGACCCGAACGGCATTATGAATCCGGGCAAACTCTGTTTTTAATTTAAATTTTCAGATAGATGGAGGATTCCATGGCTAAGGAAATGTTGCTTCCCAAAGATCCGCGCTATTTAAAATATCCCCTCGAAGGGCCGTTCGATCAGGAAAAGGCCCGCTGGATAGCTTTCAACTGCTCACGCTGCTCGGTGTGCAAATGGGTCAATTCGTGGCAGGTTAAAAGCGCCCGCTACGCCCGCATCTGCCCACAACACACGCGCTACATGTTTGACTCCCACTCGGGTCAGGGCAAGTGCGACCTGGCTCTGTCCATTATCGATGGCAAGATGAAATGGGGCGATGATCCGGAGATAAAGGATATTCTGTTCCGGTGCACCATGTGCGGCGGCTGCGACGCCATGGACAAGAATATACGTGATGCCGAGCTTGTGAAGCTTTATCGCTGGATGCGCACGGAATACATCAAGGATCAGGGTATCCTGCCCGAGCAGAAGCCTCTGGTGGACAGCCTCAAGCAGTATGACAATGTCTGGGTGCAGCCCCGCTCCAAGCGCAATGCCTGGGCAAAAGAGCTCAAAGATTTGGGCATCAAGGACCTGAACAAGGAGAAAGCTGAAGTGCTGCTGTTTGTCGGCTGCACCTATGGGCTTTCACAGGAGCTGAAAGGTACTATCATAAATATTGCTAAGATTTTGAAGGCAAATAAGGTCGACTTCGGCATACTCGGAGATTCCGAGCTGTGCTGCGGCAGCCCGCCTGACAAGATCGGCCTGCCTGAAGAGTTCGAGCGCCTGGCCACGGCAAACATCAAGCGCTTCAACGAGCTTGGCGTTAAGACCGTTGTGACGCCCTGCGCCGGCTGCTACGGCACCATCCGCGTCGAGTATGATGAACTGCCCGTGAAAAAGAACTTCGAGGTTCTGCATGTGGCCGAGTATATCGAGAAGCTTATCAAGGATAAGAAGATAAAGTTTAAGAAAGAGGTTCCCGTAACCGTGACCTGGCACGACCCCTGCCACATGGGCCGCATGAGCCGTCCCTATGTGCCCGGCAAGGATATTCTGGGCGCGTATGAGGAGCCGCGCAATATTCTGAAGGCCATACCCGGAGTCGAGCTTGTTGAGATGGAGCGCATCAAGGAATATGCCTGGTGCTGCGGCGGCGGCGGCGGCGCGTTCACGGCGTTTAAGGATTTCGCCCAGTGGACGGCCCGCGAAAGGCTGACCGAAGCCAAGGATACGGGCGCTTCCATGATCGTTACGAGCTGCCCGTGGTGCGAAAGCAATCTGCGCGCCGGCGGTATCGGCATGGAAGAGAAAATGGAAATCAAGAATCTCTTTGACCTTATGATGGAAGCACTGTGAGAGGAGAACAGGCCATGACAGAGAAAGCGAAAAACGATGAGCGTCATCAGCAGATTCTGAATGCTTTTCAGGCTGCTATCGGCGTTGAAAATGTTAAAGACAATCCTGCAACGGTTAACGCCTATTTCGGCGACTTTCTGCCTCCGAAGATGCTCGGTATGACCATGCCGCCGGAATTCGTGGTGCTGCCCAACGGCACCATGGAGACACAGGCAGTCATTAAGATCTGCAACCGCTATAAAATACCCTTCATCCCCGTGGGCTCAAACCAGTGGTCTCTGACCGGATCGCCCAACAGGCCTCATACGGTCATCATCGACTGCAAGCGCATGGGCGCTATTCATGAGATTGACGAAAAGAACATGTATGCAGTCATCGAGCCCCTCTGCACGCTCGCGCAGGTACAGGCCGAAGCATACAAGCGCGGCCTTTATATCGGCTCTCCCGAAGCAAGCGCCACGGCCTCCGCTATCGGCGGCCATGTGTTTCAGGGCATGTGGGGCGTCGGGTATCGACTGGGCGTTGCCTACAGAAATATTCTAGGACTTGAGTGGGTGCTGCCAAATGGCGAAATTCTGCGCACCGGCTCATTCTCCCAGGACGCTGATAACGGCTTCTGGGGCGAGGGGCCCGGACCTGACCTGCGCGGCATGCTGCGCGGCTATGCAGGCGCCATGGGCGGCGTTGGTATGGTCACTAAAATGGCGGTGAAGCTGCATCCTTATCCCGGTCCAAAAGTCTGGCCGGTTGAGGGTGTTATTCCCAATCAGACCTCGGTGCTGCCTGAAGACCGCTTCAAATGGCATATGGTGAAATACGAGTCCCTTGAGGATGCTGTCAATTTTATGTACGAAGTCGGTAAGGCAGAGATCGCCGGCGTCGTGCAGAAGTGGCCGACCGTATATTATATCATGTGGTGGTCAAAATCCTGCGAGGAGTACTGGACCGAGTGGCAAAAGCGCACCTTCCAGGACAATGCGAAGAATGCCGTTGGCGTCTGCCTCTGGGGCTTCACCTCCGGCAAGCAGCTTGAATATGAAACACGCGTGCTTGAAGACATCATTAAAGAAACCGGCGGCAAGCCCGTGAAGAAGGAAGTTTATGACATGTGGGTGCCCCACAATGCAAATGACTGGATCCGTGACACGCACGGCTCGCGCATGATGAGGGCTTCGGGCACGTTCCTGGCCCTGCGCCTGCAGACCGATACCTTGAAGTACTCGATCGGCCAGGTTAAGACCGGCTACAAGTGGGTTGATAAATTTTCACCACCCATTCTTGACAGCGATGGACCTGACTGGATCGGCGGCTATGACTTCGGCCATTTCGGCTTTGGTGAAACCGACTTCCCGGTTGAAAAGAACACCGAAGCCATAGGAGATCTCATGGGCAAGCTGATGGGAATGGTCAAGGAGGACGTGACCAACGGCCTTGAAAACGGCGTCGGCCCGTTCCTTGGCGGAGCCTATCACCAGATGGCCGCTCCCGTGTTCAAGTACGACAAGTTGCTCAAGGGCATCAAGCGCGCCATTGACCCGAACAGGGTGTCCAATCCGCCGCACCAGATCGACCCTGATGCGTAATGCTCTGCCGGCAGGTTTGCAGGCACGCCGGCTTTTTTGATTAGTAAATTGATATTTTAAATAAAGGAGTTTCACGATGGCATTGAAGGTTGATCCCATGAAATGTACGGGCTGCAGGATATGCGAATTTGCCTGCAACTATCACCATGATGGCAGCATTTCGCCCATAGGCTCAAGCCTCATGTATTATTATGAGGAAAAGAAAAATTACTATGGCATGATGGTCAAGCGCGACAAAACGCTGATGCTCGGCCGTCCTGAGGGCGAAAAGGTTCTGATGCCCGGCGAGCAGATTGAAGGCGCCGGGGCAAGCGCAAAGCCGATTCTTTTGCGCATCGCCTGCGATCTTTGCAAAGAAGAGGATAACGGGCCGGTGTGCATGCAGGCATGCCCTTACGGCGTTTTGAGCATGGAGGGCTAATGACTATGGAAACCATGAATAACTATAACGGCACAATTCTGATTGTCGATCTTGACGCGAAATCCTGTTCGACGCAGGACCTGACCGAAGAGCTTATTGAGAAGGCCCTTGGCGGGGCAGCCATTAATATGGAGCTCTACGAGCAGTACAAGGATCGCGAGCCCCTGATTCTTGGATCCGGTTTTTTTACGGCGACATTTGCCCCTGCAGCTTGCGGCGGGGTCATAACGGCGAAAAGTCCCATTACGGGCAAAATCGCCCACGTGCCCTTCGGATGGCAGACGGGCGTTGAGCTGAAGCTTACGGGTTTTGATTTTGTTGTGGTGCTTGGCAAGGCCGCAGCTCCTGTTCGCCTGTGGCTGCATGACGGCCTGTCAGATATCAATGATTCGGCAGATATCTGGGGCAAGGATGTCTGGGAATCAACCGACAAGCTGCGCGAGGTGTATGGCGATGACATGGCGCAGATGCTGCTCATCGGCAAAGCCGGCGAAAATAAAAACCCCCTTGCTGTAGTCTCCGAGAACTACTGGGGCGGCAAAGACAAGGCTGGCCTTGGGGCCGTGTTTGGCGCCAAGAACCTTAAGGCTGTTGCCATGCGAGGCCTTGGTTCACTGGAAGTGGCCGACGGCTTTTTTCAGAAATGCGTCGAGCTGAAAAACGGGATCATTGCCGGAACCATCAAAGGCAAAGCAGGGCTCTATGATATCGGCACGGCTCTGGGCATAGACGCCGCAGCACTTGACAAACTCAAAAGCATTACGCACCGCAATGACGCAGGCTATAACTGCGCCTATCCCTACTACACATTCTTGAAGTACAATGAAGCCCCCACTTTCGTGGACATGATGGGCGGCTCCAAGGAGCCCGGTTGCCTGGTGTCCGATCTGATGGGCTTTGCAAGCCTGGCGGCTGCCGGTGTTGATGCTCCCAGGGCAATGGAGAAGTGCTATCGCCTCGGCCTTGAACCAGCAGCTGCGGGCGCGCTTCTCAAGAAGCAGGGCGCGGGGATTGACGGGCTGGACGGGCTTGCCGCAGGCGGCGCAGCCGACGGCCTTGCAGCCTGGTCTGTTGCAGGGGCTCTTGACAGCGCAATAGCTGCGCAGACAACAGCTTTCTCCATGGCTGTGCCCACCAGAGCGATATTTGGCGGCCAGCTTGATGCCGACGGCTGGATCAAGCGTCAGGCCCTGGCCTATGTGCTGGGCATTGATCCGGTCATGGCTGTTTTAAGCCCTGAGATCACCGTGGAGAATATGGCGGAGCTTGTTCAGATTTCAGCCGAGTGGGACGACTTCAGCGCTGATACACTTAATACTATCTGCGCCGAGCTTGTAAAGAAAAGCGCGTAATAATTTTTTCTGGAGTAAGCCATGTATCCGAAAATCGACAAAAAAGTCTATGAGCGCAACCTTGAAGACTACCGGGAAATGGCCTGGGGCGATGCGCGCTGCAACTGGTG
Source organism: uncultured delta proteobacterium (assembly GCA_903911225.1). GTDB lineage: Bacteria > Desulfobacterota > WTBG01 > CAIYCZ01 > CAIRTM01 > CAIWCT01. Next base: position 3,622 of record CAIWCT010000383.1, on the reverse strand, counting down.
CATGAACCAGTGGGGCTGGAATGTGAAAAGCTCAAAGTACAGCGAAATCTGCCCGGAGTTCCGCTATACGCGCAACTTCGGCTACAGCGCCATGGGCAAGTTTCATATTATTCGCGCCCTGCTCGAAGGCGATTTTGATGCAACGGATTCTGAGGAGCTGCTGAAGATCTGCTATACCTGCACATCCTGCGGCGCCTGCGAGATGAACTGCCTGCGCCTGAACGAAAAGGAGCCCCTTAAGGCAGCCGAAGCGCTGAAGGCCTATCTGGTCGAGAAGGGCCTTGCCCCGATGCCAGCCCATAAGGAACTGCTCAAGAGCATCAAGAATTATGACAACCCCTGGCTGCAGCCCCGCAACAAGCGGCGCGACTGGACCAAGGACCTTGATCTGCCTGATTTCAACAAGGAAAAATGCGAGTATCTGTTTTTCGCCGGCTGCACACCGGCTTTCGATCCCCTGCTGCAGCACGAGATTATCAATACGGTGAAGATATTCAAGAAAGCGGGCGTATCGATCGGCATACTCGGCGATAAGGAGATCTGCTGCGGCAGCCCGGCTATCCGCATCGGCGACCGCGCCACGTTTTTCGATCTCGTGAAGCGCAATATCGAGACCTTCAAGCAGGCAGGCGTTAAAAAGATTATCACCCACTGCGCAGGCTGCCATCATACCCTGAAATACGATTTTCCTGAAGTTCCCGACATGCCTGCTATCGACTATGAAGTGGTGCATGTAACGCAGGTTCTCGAGAAGCTTGTTGCCGACGGAACCATCAAATTCACCAAGAAGGTGCCCATGACCGTTACCTGGCACGACCCTTGTCACATCGGGCGGCATTGTGGCATATACGAGGAACCCCGCAATATTTTGAAAGCCATACCCGGCCTGCGGCTTATCGAAATGGAGCGCATCAAGGACCAGGGCTGGTGTTGCGGCGCGGGAGCAGGCGTTCGCACGGCATTTCCCGAGCACTCGTTCCGGATTGCAGAGGAACGCATCGAAGAGGCAAAGGCCACAGGCGCAGAGGCTATTGCCACCTGCTGCCCGTACTGCGAGCAGAGCCTGAGCGATCCGATCAAGCGCAACCATGAAAAGATAAAACTTTATGACTTGACAGATTTGATGCTTATGGCAATGTAGAGCAGAAGAGAATTTTTACAGCAACACTGGCTGATACGCACACAAAACTTTTCACAGAAAGGGATACCATGGCAGAATTAACGTGGCAGGAAAACAGCAAGGCAATGTTCGACAAAATGATCGAATCATCACCCAAACCCTTCCGGGCCATGACTGAGAAGAAGCTCATGGAGGCCATCGTGGCCAAAGCCGGCGACGGCGGCACGGTGACGGAAGCTATCCTTATCGAGTGCGTTCAGGCCGTTACGCCAAAGCCTTTTGTCGGCATGGCCATGAAACAGCTCGATCCGATGAGAACGGCAAAGTAATATTTTAGAGTAAACAACAGAACGGCGGATTCCCGTGGAGGGTATCCGCCGTTTTTTTTATGGTTTTATGTTTAACAGTAAATAGCAGTATGTATCCCCCGCAACATGTTCTTTCTACGGCTTTTTTTTGAAATTGAGCGCCGCTGAGTTGATGCAGTAGCGCTGGCCTGTAGGCGCAGGGCCGTCATCAAACACATGACCCAGATGGGCTCCGCACCTGCTGCATATCACCTCGGTACGCGCCATGCCGTAGCTGCGGTCGGTCTCGGTTGCCACATTGGCTGGCATGGCGGGCTTGAAGAAACTGGGCCAGCCCGTTCCCGAATCGAACTTGGCATCCGATCCGAACAGTTCAGCCCCGCAGCAGACGCACAGGTATGTTCCTGTTTCATGGTTTTTCCAATATGTCCCCGTGAACGCAGGCTCGGTGCCTTTTTTTCGGGTTACTTCAAACTGTTGTTTATTAAGTACTTTTTTCCATTCTTCATCTGTTTTGCTCATGGCGTACACCCTCTGTGCTGTTGGCTCTGCCGGTTTCCGTACACTTTGCTGCGCCTGCTGCTCGTTCACCGGTTCGGTTCCGCAGCAGGTTACCCAGATACAGGCAAGCAGATACACAAAAGCAGCCGCATGTGTTTTTTTCATGATAGTCCTCACGCAGTGAATCATTCTATTTAAAAATAGCACGCTTGGGTCAAAAGGCAAGCAGGCGGAAGTATTTTTATGCAGCACCATACAGGGTCATTGCAGATCCACTGAAAGCACTGACGCTGTAGAGACAGGCTTCACCCCGTCCTTCAGTGATTTAGCGGGCAAAGTCAGAGAAATGACATCTGTTTGTGTGTTTTGAAAAAAAGGTAAAATAAAAAACATGCAAGAAGCCCATTGACATAATTCGTTTATCTAACTATATAACAGATTGTTTACTGGAAAAGTCACAAAGCCGCCAACAACAAATATTAACACAAAAAAAGGGGGTAAAGACATGAAAATGCATATGAAAGCACTGGCAGTACTTGTTGCACTGGTGTTTTGCGCTGGATGCGCTGCGCAGAAGGCTGCAGGCCCTGGTTGCAAATCCATGGTCAATGTCCAGAAATACAAGCAAAAAGCTGAAAATTTTCTTGTCCTGTTTGATTCTTCAGAAACCATGGATGGCAAGGTTGGCGAGAAGCAGAAGATTTGCATTGCCAAAGACGCAGTAACGCGCATGAATCAGTGCATCCCTGCGGACGTGAAGCTGACGGGAGGACTGCGCACCTTTGGCCACGGCTACTACCTGTTTTCCATTTTTCAAACAGACCTGATCTACGGCATGACCGCCTACTCTCAGGATGGCCTGCGGGGTGCTCTGTGCAAGATCGACCTGGCCTCAGGCAATACGCCCCTTGTCAAAGCCATTGATGCAACTGCCGAGGATCTTAAAGGTGTGCAGGGCCGTACAGCTCTTATTCTTGTGACCGACGGTAAGCCAACCGATGGCGATGCAGTGGCTGCGGCCGAGAAACTGAAGAAGGCAATGGGCGCCAATATCTGCATCTATGCCATACAGATCGGCGATGATTTTGATAATAAAAAGCTCCTGGAGAAGGTTGTTAAGGCCGGGGGATGCGGCTTTGTGGCCAATGCCGGCAACCTGGCCGGGTGCGAGCCTATGACTGATTTTGTGGAAAGGGTTTTGTTTGACAAATGCATTACTGATACTGATGGCGACGGCGTTTGTGAGGAAAACGACAAATGCCCAAATACGCCAAAGGGTGCTGCGATCAACGAGAGCGGCTGCATCCCCGGGATTCTGTTCGATTATAATCAGGCCATAATTAAAAAGAAGGCCGCTGTGCAGCTTGATGATCTGGCCAAAGTGCTCAATGCTCCCGAGAACCTGAATATTTCGGTGGAGCTCAAGGGCTATACCGACAGCTCCGGTTCCGAGCGCTACAATGTATCCCTCGGGAGCAAGCGCGCCAAAGCCGTGCAGGGATATCTGATCAACAGAGGGGTCAAGAGCAGCCGCCTTGCCATTAGGGGCTATGGTGAGTCTCCGCCGGTTGACTCCAATACCTCGGCGGCAGGACGGGCAAAGAACAGGCGCGTTGAATTCGCATGTGAGCAGAAATAAAAGGGCTTAGACCATCTAGACCATATAAACGGCAGCGGGCCTCAGATTAGTCTG
>CAIWCT010000382.1 GCA_903911225.1 uncultured delta proteobacterium | reverse complement strand
CCCTCAGCCTAAGATCTCTCCCTGCGGTCGAGATGACAATGTGGCTACAGCTTTTTGAAAAATGCTCTAATCCAACCAATTTAACTAATTTCAACCAGCCAAACCGCCCTTAAATATAATACATGTAAAAGTCATCGCGCGGCGAGGGCTCTTTCTCTTTAAAGAAAAGCTTCGGAGGCTGGTGGGTCACGGTGGTGTTGGGGGGCACGGACTCGAGCAGCCAGACATTGCCGCCGACAATGGAGTTTCTGCCGACAACCGTGTCGCCGCCGAGAATGGTTGCGCCGGCGTAAATGACGACATTATCCTCAATGGTCGGGTGGCGCTTGCCGCCCTTCAGGATGCGGCCTTCAGTGTCTTTTCTGAAGGTCAGGGCGCCGAGGGTTACGCCCTGATAAATACGCACATTGTCGCCGATTTCAGTTGTTTCGCCGATAACCACGCCCGTGCCGTGGTCGATAAAAAAATTGTCGCCGATATGGGCGCCGGGGTGGATGTCGATGCCGGTGGAGCGGTGGGCGTATTCGCTCATAATGCGCGGGATGAGGGCCACATCCAGATGATAGAGCTCATGGGCCACGCGGTAGATGGCAATGGCGAACAGGCCGGGATAGCTTAAAATTATTTCGCCAAAGGTTTTTGCAGCCGGGTCGCCTTCATAGGCCGCGCGCAGATCACCGGCCAGTTTTTCCCGCACATGGGGCAGGCGCGACAGCAGCTGCACGGTCTTGTCCACGGCCTGCAGTGATATTTCCGCATCTGTCCGTTCCGGCTGTCCGTTTGCCGCGCGAAGGCTTTTGGCGATCTCGTTTGAAAGGCCGTGGTAGATGGTAACGACGCGCTCCCAGACAAAAAGGCTCACATCGCTTAAGCGCAGCTCCTGCTTTTCATAGTAGCCGGGGAACAGCACATTGAGCATGGTGATGGCAATCTCCTCCACAGCTCCGCGCGAGGGCAGAAGCGACCCTTCCATGTGATTGATGCCGCTGTGGGTTCTGTAGCTGTCAAGAATCCCCTCAATGATGTCGGGCAGCTTAGTGTGCATTGATTTCATCCCTGCCGAAAGGCGAAATATCCCGCAGCCGCTTCTCGATCCGCAGCATGTGCTGAACGATGAAGTGCATATCATCCTGGGTGTTATAGCGGCTCAGGCTGAAGCGGACCGATCCATGTACGCGGGTGAATGGTATGCCCATGGCCCGCAGCACATGCGACGGCTCAAGAGAGCCGGAGGTGCAGGCAGAACCGGAAGATGCCGCTATGCCGACCTCGCTGAGAAGCATCAGTATCGATTCGCCTTCGATATATTTGAAGCTGATATTGGCCGTATTGGGCAGCCTGTGCTCGGTATCGCCGTTGACCGATGCATCGATGGCTTTTTCCGTGAGCTCGCTTTCCAGCAGGTCGCGCAGCCGCGCCACCTCCCGCTGCTCAACTGACATAAACTCATGAGCAAGCTCGCAGGCCCTGCCAAGGCCGACAATATAGGGCACGTTTTCAGTGCCTGCACGGCGGCCGCTTTCCTGATGGCCGCCCATCATGAAGGGAACGCAGTGCACGCCCTTTCTCAGGTACAAAACGCCGATGCCCTTGGGAGCATGCAGCTTGTGGCCGGAGATGGACAGCAGATCAACGGGCGTCTTGTGCAGATCGATAGAGACCTTGCCCGCGGCCTGTACCGCATCGGTATGGAAGACAGCACCCCTGCTTTTGACCAGCTCGGCTATTTCCTGTATGGGGAATATGACACCGGTTTCGTTATTGGCCCACATGATGCTTACCAGGGCCGTTTCATGATCAAGCTTTTCGCGCAGCTCGTCCAGGTCGATGCGCCCGAGCCGGTCAACCGATATTTCGCTGACGCGATAGCCGTTTTTCCCCAGATGCTGAAAGACGTTTTTCACTGCGGGATGCTCGACGCGCGAGGTGATGATATGCCTTTTTTCAGGCTGTGCCGCCAGGATGCCGCGAATGGCGGCATTATCGCTTTCGGTGCCGCAGGAGGTAAAAATAATTTCAGCAGGGTCGGCGTTAATGAGCGCGGCCACTTTCCCCCGGGCATCGTCAACATACTTTTTTATCTGCCCCCCGAAAAAATGCATGCTTGAAGCATTTCCGTAGAGCTGTGAGAAAAACGGCATCATGGCCTCCACGACTTCCGGGGCGACCATCGTAGTGGCATTGTTGTCGGTATAGACCACGTTCTGGCTCACGGCTTCACCTCCTCCACAGTAATATCATCGCTCACAAATTCGCGAAGCTTGGGCTCGATATATTTTTTAAGTGTAAAGCTTGCGCTCGTGCATGACGAGCACATGCCCCGCAGCGACACGGTTACGCGGCTGCCTTCGATGTCGATCAGCTCGATGTCGCCGCCGTCGGCGCGCAGCATGGGCCGGATTTCCTTTTCAAATGTTTCCTCGATAAGCTTTACCTTCTGGAGGTTCGTGAGCTTTTTTGCTTCAGGCTTCGGCACGACGGTCTTTTCAGCCTCGCCGCTCACTTTTTCAATAATCGCCCGGATTTTATCATGGCATGACATGCAGCCTCCGCCCGCCTTTGTATAGTGGGTCACATCTTCCACGGTCAGAAGCTTGTTATCGCGCACGACGCTGATGATCTCCTGGTCGGTCACGCCGAAGCACTCACACACGACATGCTTCTTCTTGGCCTCAAGTGTTTCGGGGCTTTCGCCATAGTAATTGCTTACGGCCGCTTCCAAAGCCTCATGCCCCATTACCGAGCAGTGCATCTTTTCAACCGGCAGTCCGCCCAGGTAGTCCACAATGTCCTTATTGGTTATTTTTGCCACATCGTCCATGGTTTTACCGATAATCATTTCCGTAAGAGCCGAGGCAGAGGCTATGGCGCTGCCGCAGCCGAAGGTCTGGAACTTGGCATCGGTGATAAGACCCTTATCGTCAACCTTCAGCATAAGTTTCAGCTGGTCACCGCAGGCAAGCGAGCCCGCCTCTCCAACGGCATCGGCATTTTTTATTTCGCCCACATTACGCGGGTTAAGAAAATACTCTTTTACTTTTTCATTATAGTCCCACATTTCGAGTCTCCTTGTACGCGCGTTATAGAAAAGCCTGTATG
>CAIWCT010000381.1 GCA_903911225.1 uncultured delta proteobacterium | reverse complement strand
TCAAAAACATGTACCGATTCAAACCCAACAGTGCAGCAAACAGCTGTCTTTATTCGCTTAACGTTGGGACGCTTATGATAAAACATATAAGACCCATAGCAATGGACCTTTCAAAATTAACACGTTTTAGGAGAGTCAAATGGCGATTGCAGAAATAAGTATCGTGCCCATTGGGACATCCACTACAAGCATAAGCACTTTTGTTGCTGACGCAGTACGCCTGTTAAAAGATTCAAAATTAAAGTTTGAACTAACGGCTATGGGCACCATCATTGAGGGCGACCTGGCCGATATAATGCATATTTTAACAAAGATGCATGAAACGCCTTTCGCGAAAGGCGCCACTCGTGTTTACACTGTCATAAAAATCGATGATCGACGCGATAGTGCTACCGGTATTGAAAAAAAAGTTAAATCGGTAGAAAATAAGCTATAGAGCATATACTGCATTTCATCCTCAAAGAATTCGAATAAAAGGATTCCTAGAGCATTTTTCTTTTTGTTGTAACCGTCTGCACAGGTGCGTTTTTGATTCGTTTGCCCGTGCTAAATTCTCGCAAGAGCAACCGGCAATGATGGCAGGGCAATCGCTCGAACCGCACGGGCTGCACTCACCAAAAGCCCACCTGTGCGAATATGGCTATGCTATTTTGAAAAATGCTCCAGGCTACTGAATAGAGTCACTTATTAATTTATGGGTGCCCAAATACTGTTAAAGTAAACCACGTCTGCTTGACAATTTAATTTAAGAAGAAAGAGGGAAAAAATGAAAAAAAATGACGCGTTTTTTTTAGTGGCAATCTTTCTGAATGTAGTGTGTATGCAGTTCATTCCTGCCCCGGCTGAAGCGCAACAGCTTATCTCCAGTACGGAAAATGTAACTAAGGTTCAGGCTTCAGTTACAATCGACGGTTGCCCTGCGGAAAATCCTGTGGATTGCGGTAATGGCCGCTGCTGTGCAGAAAATACTGTATGCGTTGCAGACCAGCAGTGCTGTCCGGCGAGCATGCCGTACTATTGCGGTAACTTCATGTGCGCCGTTTCGGCTTCCGATTGCCCCGCGAGCGGATGTCCCGCTAAAACGGTTTTAGGAGAGGATAATCAGAAACTTGAAAATTTGCGCGCCTTCCGCGACAGCAATTTGGCCAAAAGCGCCATTGGCCGCAAGGTAATAGCAATCTATTACACCAATGCCGGCAGCATCAATGCCGCTATGAACCACAGCCCGGCACTGCGGGGGCTGACCAGAAGGGTACTGGAAACAATTGCACCTCTGTTGGAAAGCAAGCAAAACTGAGTTGCATGCTTTTTAAGATACAAAAAGCCTGGCTGCTGGATATTGCGGCCAGGCTTTTTTTGTGAAAGGACGCAATAAAAAACAGCAGCAACTGGTTTAGGGGGAACAAGAGCGTAATTGGATGTGCTTGATGCTGATGGCTGCGATAGGTGCAGGGTTAATCGGCTTGTACCTGTTCTCGTTTTTCATTGATGATTTCTTCCCTGATCCTGCAGTACCGAGGGAAAAATGGGCACATTGCCCTGTTGCCGGTGCATTTAACTAAATCATGTAGCCGGGTGTCATTTCGAATCCCGCAGCAGGCGGGATGAGTCCGAAGGTTGCGCCCCGGCGCATCAATCTTTAAAGATCTCTTCCTGCGGTCGAGATGACAGTAAAAAAATAGTCTAAGAAAAAAGTTAGATGCTCTAGTCCGATTGATCAGGGAGCGTGCGCGCCGGCACCGGTGTAATTTTTTTAATCAGTGAGGAAATGGCCGTCGCCAGGATGTACATGAGCAGGACGAAGACGAAAGAGGACAGCAGCAGGGGAATCGCGCCCATGCCGAATATGTACCGGGCGCCGATAAGCGGTTTGAGAAACCAAGCCATGATGGGCATGTGGAGCAGGTACATCATGTATGAGTTGCGGCTCATGCTGTCGAGTATATTCAACACGCCGGTGGGAAGGGTTTCGTTCATCATCCGGCAGAGGCACAGCAGCATGAGATAAAGGCCCACTCCCTCGAAGATGTCGTTGTAGGTGGCGGACCCGTAACCCAGGAGCTGGTAGTAGACAATGGCGGCCGACACCCCATAGATAACAATGCCGAGCATAAAATATTTAAACCCCATCAGCCGGCGGAGCAGTTCGGGTCGATCATATGTGATACTGCCCAGCACCATGCCCAGGGCAAACTCGTCCACAAAGGAAAAGGGAAGTGTCCCCTGGTGAAAAATGGGGAATCCGAAATAGACGCACGCCGCTATCGAGACATTCGAAACAAGAATGGAAAAAACCATCAGGCCCATTATGCCGGCCCGTCTTAACACAGCCAGCAGTAACGGGAACAGGACATAGAGGCCGATGATCACAGGCATGAACCAGAATGCTGTATTCAGGGTCCAGCAGGGCTCGTAGAAGTTGCGCAGGAAGCTGAGATAGGCAAGCAGCGTCACCCAGGAATAGGATGCATTCCAGCCTGCCGGCGCCCAGTGGTACGAAAGGTTTGCAGCGGCAAAGGTGACGATCACGGCGATCCAGTAGGGCACAACGATTTTTCTGAATCGCTCTCCGGCCCATGCGGCCCAGGAGGCGGGGTGCTTTTTCAGGCAGGAAAGGGTGAGTCCATACCCGCTCAGGACGAAGAACATGTGCACGAAGGTCCCGGCCACCGTTGAGACGTCCGAGGCAAGCAGGACCGAAAGGGGTCCACCCTCGTTATTTCCAAATTTGCTATTGTAGTTTTCAACGATGATCCCGGCAATGGCAAGGGCACGGACCAAGGTGATGGAGATGAAGGTCGTGTCCGAAGAAGTGATGGCAGAATTTACGTGCTTACTCATCTGATCCGTCTGTTTCATTTTTTTTGTTAGATGTTTGTATAGTTCATTTCGTTGATTAAGAACTTCTATCCGGTCTGTCCCGTCTATTTTGGCTGGTTGGCACCCGCCCTGCAAACTACTATTCTAATTCGATTGCGTTCGGTTCTGTCCGGGGCCCACCGTTTTACAGCTTGTCAAGAAAATCAACAGTCGCCTGTATGATCTGCTTCTGTTGCTCCTCCAGAGTTATATCTGCAGGATAGTCACGCTCTAGGTGTGTTTCCGGGGAAGTATCAATATAGCCAAACTGAGTATGATTGCCTCCATCGATTACAACGAAAGGCGTTCCGGCAGGAAGAAATTTAGCCCCTTGAGCGAGTTGCTCGGGATAAAAGTCTTTAGTGCCATAAATTGAAATGGCCTTTATGTCTGTCTTGTCCAGCCTGAATGATTCCGAAGGTGTTGAAGCCCATAATACGACGCCGCTCACCTTTGATGGATACCGCTTGGCAAATTTGCAGGCATACGAGCCGCCCACTGAATGACCGCCGATGGCCCATGTTGTGACTGTGGTAAATTCCCGCAAAATATGGTTTCCCCGTTTCCAGCCGAACGGCGCCAGATCAAACGGCATGCTGACGATTACGGCGAGATATCCTGCCGCTGCTATTGCATGGGCGGCCGGAGCATAGCAGCGGGGATCAACCATGCCGCCGGGATAAAAAAGAAAGCCCTTGGAGGGCTCTGCGCCCACAGGCTTAAAAACAAAATACTCCGGGTTGAATAAGGAAAAGGGGAGGTTTTCCTGCAGCACCGTAGCAGTATCATCGTCTTGCAAAGCATTTAAGGCTTGCGGCAGGGGCGGATAACTTTCAGCATTCACTATATCGGCTGCGCAATACAGCAGACCTGCAGACAAAAGGGCAATCAGTGCGAATTGGCAGCGCTTCATGTTGTCTCTCCTTTTAAAATTAATTAGGGACACTGGTTTAGCTCCAATGCTGTTCATTTAAGCAAAAAACCTCCTCTCCCCGGCACGGGGGAGAGGATCGAGGTGAGGGGGCCGTGTTTTTTTACTGTGTTTTCAACACCCCTCATCCTAAGGGGAGAAGGAACTCTTAAATGAACAGTATTGGGTTTAGCTCGCCCCGCCCACTTACCCTCTCTTCTGTTTCACCGTATATGCCGGTCGTTATCGGTGACGGTTTTATTTAAATCCTAGCCCTGCTTTTCCTGAAACACCCGCCGGAACTCCATGGGTTTTGATATGCGGGCAAACGATTCTCTGGTGCCCCCGGTGCCGATGACGGTTATAGTGCCGTAGCCGAGGATTCTGCCCATGATGGTTTGATCGACATTAACGGACTCGATCTTTGAGAGGTTCATTTCAAGGGCTTTTCGGCGGATAAGGCCGACTTTCATAATGACCCGCTTGTTGGTGATAGCAAACTCGCTTGTCCAGCGGTCGATAAGGGGCAGGATTAACAGGGAGAAAACGCATCGCAGCGATAAGAAGATAATCCAGTGCAGGCGGGCTTCATAGATAACCTGCTCGCCGCTGATGAGATTGTTCTGAACATAACTGCCCATGAATATATCCCCCCCGCTTTATTAAACAGATAAAATTATTTTATTCCATATACACGCTGCCGTTAGCTTTGCAAAGATATTTTTACCGCCCCCTGCAAGCGTGCGCTGAGACAGGATAGAGGCTTACAGCTTTTTTACCTGCTCTTTTTGTTTGAGGATTCAAGGGGAAGGGTGATCGTGAAGGTGCTGCCCTGCCCCGGCGCGCTTTGAAGGCTTATCGAGCCGCCGTGGGCCTCGACGATGGATTTTGCGATGCTCAGCCCCAGGCCGAAGCCTGCGCTGCTGCGGGAAACTTCAGCGCGGTAAAAACGGTCAAAGATAAAGGGTATATCTTCGGCCTTGATGCCGATGCCGGTGTCGCGAACGATCACGGCGGCGCTGTCCCTGCCCGGCAGCACGTCAACCGAAACAGCGCCCCCTTCAGGGGTATATTTTACAGCATTGCTGATGATGTTTATAAGAACCTGCCGCAGGTACTGCTCATCGGCCACAACGCTTACAGCTTGCTTTGCCTTACAGGTAAGGCCAACAGCTTTCTGGTCAGCCAGCACCTGCATATCTTCAAGCACGCTGCAGGCAAGGGCGGCCAGATCGACGCTTTGCCGCTGCAGTACAATTTCCCTGTCGTCAAGGCGCGCAAGCGTCAGAAGGTTATGCACGATCCGCGTGAGGCGCTCAATCTCCTCCAGCCCGCTGCGCAGCACTGCTTCATACTCCTCGGTCGACCGCTGCCGCTTCAGGGCTACGCTCATTTCCCCCTCCAGTATGGTCAGCGGGGTTTTGAGCTCGTGGGAGGCATCCTGCAGAAAATGACGCTGCGATTCAAAGGAAAGATCAAGGCGGGCCAGCATGTTGTTGAAGGTGACGGCAAGCCGCTGAATCTCATCGCGCGTATCGGGCTCCGGGATGCGTTGCCGCAGGCTCTGCGCCGTTATCTGCTGTACGGCCTTTGTCATGCGGTCAACCGGCCGGAGCGACAGCTTGGCAAGCACCCATCCCACCAGCCCCGTAAACAGTATGAGCAGCGGCAGCATGACGGTTAAGAGATGCTTGAGATCATCAAGGGCATTTTCAAGGGCCGTGAGCGGGCTTGCCACCTGCACGATATAGGTTGCGGAATTATCCTCAATAACCGGCTTGGTGAACACGCGCAGAATGGTTAAACGGTCGGAGCCAAACGGTACGGCCACGGTGTCGAACCGGGAATTCCCGAGAAGCGCGGTCTGGAAAAGATCATCGGGAAAAATAATGCTGCGGCCGATATTTTTCGAGGAGGCTATGAGCCTGCCCCGGGCATCAAATATCTGCACGATAATATTGAGCAGATCCGGCTTATTGGACTCCTCGTTGACCCAGCGCTGCGCGATTTTGATGAAGTTGATATTGCCGGCTTTATTAAAAGCGCGCACGTCAGCGCCCTCGCGGCTGGCCTCAAGCTTTTCAACCTCCCAGTAGGTGTCGATGGCGTCAGTCACGCCTGCGGCGCGCGACTGCAGCAGGCTGTCGAGCTGGCTGTACAGATCGGAGAACAGGCGGTCATACAGCACGAAGCAAAAGACCAGCATCATCAGGGTGAGCAGAGCCATGGAGGAAAGTGCGATCTTTACCCGGAGAGAGCGTGGCAGCATATCATTCCTTGAGCATGTAGCCCCGGCCGCGGATGGTCTGTATGAGCTTTTTATCGAAGTCGGCGTCGATTTTGTTGCGCAGATAGTTGATGTAGACATCGATCACATTGGTGTTGGTATCAAAGTCGATGTCCCATACATGCTCGGATATCATGGTGCGCGTGACCACGGTGCCGGCATTGCGCATGAGATAGTCAAGCAGGGCGAACTCCCGGGAGGAAAGCACGATGTCCCTGCCGGCGCGGGTTACTTTATGCGAGAGCAGATCAAGTACAAGGTCTGCGATCTGCATGCGCGTAGCAGGCTGCACGGGCTTGCGCAGGAGAACGCGCAGCCGGGCCAGCAGCTCCTCAAAGGCAAACGGCTTGGTGAGATAATCATTTGCCCCGGCGTCCAGGCCCGTCACCTTGTCCT
>CAIWCT010000380.1 GCA_903911225.1 uncultured delta proteobacterium | reverse complement strand
TCAAAAACATGTACCGATTCAAACCCAACAGTGCAGCAAACAGCTGTCTTTATTCGCTTAACGTTGGGACGCTTATGATCTGATAATTAAAATCATCAATCCGTTCACCGATAAGCTGTCGCGCATCTTCATAGGTTATGTCCGTGCCCGCGAAATATTTAGCCTGATCGCTTGTCGAGACCCGGCGCACCTGCTTCATGCTCGGAAGCTTCAGCCACTGGTCGTCCTCGCCCTGCTTATGCCGCCACGTAAGGAGCCCAAGACCGCGGTCGTTTGCAGGTGCGGAAAAGACGATTGCAACCTTATCTTCACCGGCCGGATCAAACTGAATCCAGCGGGTATACGCTTTCTGCTCGACCCTGCCGTCATCATACTTTACGGCTATAGCGGCTTCCTCGATTTCCGATTTTGCCGCGCGGAATTTATCCCAGCTTTTTTTAATCATATCGCGGGCGTCCTGTGCAGCTGCAACTCCACGTGAAAAAAATAACATGACTAAAGACAGAAATAATATTTTTTTCATTTCTCCCTCTTATCTCTATTGGTTTTAGACCTTTTGATTCTTAACACACCAAGGCAGCAGCGCGGGCATGAGCACCAGCGCGCCGAACCCGCATGCCAGCAGCATGACGATCATTACCCACCCGAGGCGCACCACGGGAATAAAGCTTGAAGTCATGAGTGGCGCAAAACACAGTGCATTAAGCACCACATCGACCAGTATGATTTTACCTTTGTCTCCAAGTGAATAATGTAGAGCCTGGCGCATATCGCTGCCTTCTTGCAAGGCATGATCGTAATCCGAAACAAGATAAAGGCCGAAATCACAAGCGGCATTTATGGCCAGCGCAGTGATGCAAGCCGTTGACTGATCAAGGGGCACCCGCAGCACGGCCATGACGATAACGATTGCCGAGGTAGCAAACACAAAGGGGGCATTTATAACAAGGCCTGTTTTTATGGGATCAAGGCGATGAGCGTGGTTATTTTTTCGGTTGCGGATAAAAATCCACACGGCAAATATGACAAACAATATCCACTGTGACGTTACAACATTCAGCGGTTTGCCCTCGCTGATGTATTTATCGGCATTGGGATAGACTGCAATTTTGGAAAATGGCACAACTTGAAGATCAGTGAATTCACTCACGGCAAGGTCAAGGATTCTGTCCCTCAAGAGCCCCGTGCGGTATGAGTCATTAGAAAGCCATGAAACCCCCAGCACCAGACCTTTGTTAAACCAGAGCTGTTCCTTGAGAAGCGGCCCCATGTCCCACTCCATCGTCTGGAGCATATCATGCGCCTGCTGAGTTTCAGCGGGAAGTTTAAGGCCATAGGATTCACGGCTGATAACCTTGATCGTTCCTAAAATCGAATGCACTTCGCGGGCATCGGGCAATGCCCTTATACGTTCCGAAAAAGCATCAACACGCTTTATAAAGGCAGGATCGGCAACGGGTTCGTCACCACTGGCATTTTTTGGCATGACTAGAATCGGCATGCGATCAAATCCATAATTGCCCTCTTTATTGAGAAACAGGCTTGCACGATCAACAATTGTATTATTGATGAATTCAAGCGGCATAGTATGCACCTGAATAAACCTGAAATCGCCGGTATGGCGGTAAAAAATATCGCTTCCAATCAACACAAGCGCAATGGCCAGCGTAACACATATAATCCCAATGGATGCCACCGCAGGTTTTTTGTATCGAAACGGCGCGTATTCATTCCCGTCAAGCAGCCGGCAGCATCCTTTGGCCGTATTATCAAGCAACCGGTTCCAGATAAGCCCTGCCTGAGGCGCTTTTTTTATTCCTGCATGTGATGTGTCTCCGCACACAAGGCTGTGCAGGGCAGGCATGAACCACAGCACCAGCACCAGAAGATAGGCCACGCCCAGGGCCGAAAAAATGCCCATCTCCAGAATTCCCCGAACGCCGATTTGGTACAGAGTACCGAAATTTAAAATTGCTATAAGCGCCGTTAGACCAATGATACGGTTAACCGGTGAAGTTTTTCTCCACACCGCAGCCACTGATAATTCAGGGTTCTGCTCCCGTGCTTCGTTGAAGAACTCGAATTTACGCTCGGCAAATGAGATGCCGGCCACAATTATAGAGGTGTATACCAGCAGAAAATAGACCCGCTCATACATGGCAAAACCAGCGGCATCTGCAAGTCCTATGCTCCCACGCGCCCAGAAGAAGCAGAGCGCGACAATCGAGGATGCAATAAGGGCCTGACGAATAGATAGAAACGAAAGATAAAAGGCTATCCCCGTGAGGATGAGGCCAATGGTGGATAGTTTGAGATTATCTGCTATTAGTGCTGCATCAGTGAGCCCCCGGCCGATGACCCACCCCGAGGGCATAACTGACGCATATTCTCCAGAAGGAGTAATGTCGGTTTTTAAAAACCACTCCCAAGCGGGAATTTTTCTGTTTTCAAGAAACTCCGTCACCCGCCTGAAGACCCGTATCTCATCATAATTGACCGTCAGGAGCATGACAACTTGAGCATAGTCAAAGCTTCGCCCCAGAAGAAGTCCATAGACGCCCGGATCGTTTTTGAGTTTATCCTTCCATGCTGCAAAAGCGGCCGGATTTTGCCGCAGGCCTCGTAAAGATTCATCGTTAATATAGGTTTGTTTAAGAGTTCTTCGCCAGTATCATG
Organism: uncultured delta proteobacterium; assembly: GCA_903911225.1. Classification (GTDB taxonomy): domain Bacteria; phylum Desulfobacterota; class WTBG01; order CAIYCZ01; family CAIRTM01; genus CAIWCT01. The sequence goes on along the minus strand of CAIWCT010000380.1, from coordinate 7,100 downwards.
ATAGCTGGCGGCAACGGAAAGACTCAAAATGCCGTAATCGGGAAACGCTCTTTTGAGGGCATCAGTAAACCGCTTTACGTATGCAAGGTCATCAACAGTGGCTTCATGACCGAACGGCACCAGAAAGGTGACGGCATCTCCCGATTTCAGGCCCTGCGGAGCAAATGATTTCACCAGCGCATCGCCAACGTAGCTAGGATCGCTCGTGTCGAGAATGCAGTCATCAAGCGGCCCGCCTTTGCGCGCCACAATATTGCCGTAGAGCATGGGCAGCAAAGTAATCAGCGCTACCGCAGCAACAATCAGCCGGTTTTTTGTTTTATCTGTCATCACTATTAAAAAGACGGAGGAAACCAGCAATTTTCAGAATTTTTTTAAAAAGAAACGGAATCAGCATGTGCTTCGATTCGCGCCGCAGCACTGACCAGTCCATATCAAAAAACGTCGTCCGTTTCTTATGTATTCCGTGCAACTATCGCTTTTTCGATAAAATTCCGCTTACAATAAACTCTCGTGTCTCGTCAACACCCGGCGGACATTTATCAAGATATGCTACGCCATGCCGCAGCGCAATTTTCCGCGTGCATCTGCCTACGCAGACAAGACTTTCCTGTGTGTTAAATTCCAGATCACCCGCATTGCCAAAAACGATATTTATACGCCTGCGAGAAAACATGCATTTAAGAAGCACCCGCCAGTATGCAAGCGGCTGTTTCTTAAATGCCCGGCCCGCCGTGTTCACCGCATGAATACAGCGCGAACAACTCCGTGTCGGATAGGCTAAAATTTTTGTGCCATACCGAAATACACTTGCAGCCTTTTTGAAATCCGAGACTCCAAGGTTACCAAACCGTTGGACATCCTTATCCTCGCACCATCTGCCTACGCAAAGCGCTACGGCTCTTGAAAGATGCTCAATTGCACGCGGGGTATACCCAAGCAATGCGCACACAAGGCTATCAAGCTCCACCATGTCGGTTCCTGCGGCAAGCAGGTTAAGAGAGCGTGGTTTGCCATGATGCGGCCCCAGGCCTTCCATTGCAGGGTAGCCTTCAAGTATGCTCACATGTGGCCTGCAATGAAGTGCAAGCTCTGCAATCATACCGTCAAGGTCGGTGCGGTGCATCTCGATCCGATCAGCCTGCGCTGCAAGACCCATCTGGTTTTTCATCGACAGGCTGACTGTCGTTTCCATGTGGGTCTTAATTTTTGCAAGATTTATGTAAGTATCAAAACCCTGCATGTATTCAAGCGGTAAATGAAGAGCTACCTCCCCATTTAGTGATAGAATAGTTTGCTGTGGCAAATCATCCAAATTTACCATCGCTACCCCAGCCATGTGGCTATACTTTTTAAAACCAGATACTTGCAGCATTTCATTAAACGGTACGTTATGATCGAAGCTTCCAAGAAGCTGCCCATGACAGATGACGATTTCCGCGCAGCTCCGCTCCTGCAAAACAGCGATCAGGGCATCCATGACCTGCACGCTCGTGTTCTCGCCGGGAAGTATCGGCTCTCGACCACATAAATTTGGCTTTATAAATACCCGCCTTCCGGGAGTAAAGCCAAGACCAGCAAACAATTGCTGTAAGCCGCTTTTTATATTGTTGTCTCTAACTACCGCAACCGGCATCGTGTATCCTGTGTTGTATTAGTTTCGAGCTGAATACGCTCAAAAAAACATATATTCACACCGCCATACACTACGTCTGCACTCCAACACCATCAAGTAGATCCTCAATGGCTTTCTTGACTACATCAGTAAATGCAATTAACACGTTAAGCTGGGGAGGGGCGCTGAACGATGCCGTTTCTATGGGAGAACCGATGCGCACTTCCATACGGCGAGGTAGTGGCCGAGGGAGATTACGATGCCGTGTCCAATTTTCAAAAAATCCCACAAGCCCAACTGGTACAACAGGCACTTTTGATTGGAGTGCAAGGCGGGCGACACCTTCCTGGAACTTTTCAATATGCCCAGAAGCAGTCCTCTTTCCATCGGGGAAGATGCACAGTACTTTACCGTCATGGAGAATCTTGAACATTTCCTTGTAAGCCGCTCTATTTGGCGTATCGTCAACAATTATGGATTGGCGAAATTTGACGACTACACGCCACGCCGGGTTACTCAGCAGTTTCTTTTTTGCGATAAACCGTACTTTGTCCTTCTGACCGCTTTTCCAAAACAGGCTGTCAAGCACCACCCAGTCGAAGTATGATACATGATTAGCTGCTATAATGAAGGGCGGCTTCGGAAATGTACCCCTTACAGTACCGCGCGCCAGTGTTAGATAATAGGTGTCAAAAAGCAGCAACTGCAAAAACCGGTAAATCGTCCAATCATGAATTCTTTTTATTCTCTCCAACTCAGTCTCCCAAGGAATTACAAATGCATCACCCTCCAAATGTCAGTCTCTTTTACATAACCGTTCCTGAAAATCAATCTGGAGCATATTCTACCTGTCAGCCAGACCCATCAAGCAAATCCTAAATGGTACTTTTTGTGCTGGTAGCAAATTATCCATGGGTGGTATCTTGAGTTGAAACTAAGCGCTGGGAGAAGTTCTTTGCTTAAAAAAACCTGTACCTGCTGGTTTAATTCTGTTTCTAAAATCTTGACAGGAGGAGCTTGCCGACTTCTCCGTTTTGCCCATAATGCAATCAATGTTTCTGAGGCCAAATGTTTTTTGGTTAAATCAATTTTTATTAATTTTAGCAAGTATCAGATCAGTAGCCTGATTGAGTGTGCTAATTTCATTCATCTCTTCTTCGTTGATTTCAATTTTATAATAATCTTCGATCATGTTCGCAAAATCAACTGCGCCCATGGAGTCAACCCCAAGATCGTTTTGCAGATGTTGATCAGGGCGCGCCTCAAGGGTACTATTAAAGGTCGCTTTGCGCAAAAAATCTATTAATGTAACTATAATATGATTGCGGTCCATAAAAATTTCTTTCTCCACCATAACAGACTATTAATATTTTTCGTTTTCGAACTTTGATTGTTACAGTTAAATATTCAAATATTTTTGGTTGGGGTTTTCTCAAAAAAATCAACTATAGTGTGCGCCATACTATGCTGCTACCGCTTCAACAATCAAACAGGCATTGGTCCCGCCAAATCCAAAGCTGTTGGTTAATACTTTTTTGAGCTGTGCCTGTCGGTTTTCAGTAATGATGTTCAAGTGGGCGCATTTGGAGTCTATTTCATCAATATTGACCGATGCCGTGATAAACCCGTGCTGCATCATGAGAAGGCAGTAAATCAACTCCTGCACTCCGGCAGCCCCAAGGCCATGGCCGGTCAGGCCCTTGGTAGAGGAAATCGGCACCGCATAATCAGCAAATATCTTGTTAATCGCCAAGCCCTCGGCAATATCCCCTGCAGGAGTACCGGTGCCATGGGTGTTTATATAGTCAATTTCTTCAGGGCTACAGCTTGCCATTGCAAGGGCTTCCCTGGTGCACCTGAAGGCACCATCGCCCTCGGGGTGGGGCTGAATAATGTCGTGCCCATCGGAGCATGCGCCATAGCCGGTAACCTCGGCAATGATGGGCGCATGACGCTTTTTCGCATGCTCATATTCTTCCAGAATCACGACACCGCTGCCACCGCTGATGACAAAGCCGTTCCTCTTCATATCATAAGGGCGGGATGCTTTCTCCGGCCTGTCATTAAAACCCGTAGCCAGGGCAGAGCGCATGCCATCAAAGATGGCTGTGGTGATTGCCGTGACCTCGTCGGCGCCGCCTGCAATTACAATATCCGCCAGATCAGCCCGGATAAGCTCGCAGCCGTGGCCGATATTGTGCAGTGCTGTGGCGCAGGCCGAACTTATGGAATAGCTTCTGCCCTTAAGACCGAACATATACATGAGGTTTGCGCTGCAGCTGCTTGACATGCCGCGGGTAACATCAAAGGGCGTCGTTCTGCCGCTGCCGGTTGAGATTTTCATGCCTGCCCGGGCAAGGGGTTCGGAATTTGAAACTCCGCTTCCTGAAACGCAGGAGGTTCGCTCGGAGGTGATATCCCCGTCTGTAAGCACGCTTTGCTCAATTGCCTGTTTGGCGGCGAGCACGGTGAAGAGGGCCGACTGATCCATGTAGCGCGACTTGGGGCCGATCTCCTGCCTGGCTTTTTCAAAATCAAAGTTCTTTATCGTTCCGCCAACGCAGCTTTTAAGCCCTGCATCAGCCCATTCCTGCACAAAGGAGATACCTGACCTATTCTCCAAAAGTGAATTCAATACTTCGCCGCAACTATTGCCGATGCTCGAAATAAGACCCATGCCGGTGAGGACAACGCGTCGTTTCATTTTTTACGCCCTAAAAAATGTCGTCAACCCAAAAGGCAGGCAGACCTGTTTTGCGCATCAGATTCGCACAGTTATTACCAATCCGCATTAGAAACCCATAGAACAAAAAAGGCGCACCCGTTATGAGTGCACCTATAATTTTTTGTTTGTATTTGTTGCAATTATGCGGCGAAATCTGTCTGTCTGTCTGTCTGTCTGTCTGTGCAAGCATCAGACCATGCATATCATCATAGCGCAGCATTTTGGAGAGCCCCCTACTTGATATTGAATGAGAATTAAAATAATTATATTGTAAGTTTTTATTTTATAAAAACTTACAATATAATATATATAAAATCAACCTCTATTTCCGTAAACAGTTTTTAATTGGAACTGAAAACACAATCCGTTACACCGTTTTTTTTATTTGCGCAGCGCCTTGATCGTCTCTTCCACTTCGCCTGTTGTCACGCCCTGGCGAAGCTTTTCCATCTGATGCATGACATCGGCAAAACGAATGCCCTCTGCCGCGCTCACCCAGGCAAGCTGCAGCCGTTCGGTCCGCAGGCCGAGTTTCTCCATTTTTTTGTGCATTTTTTCGACGCGCTTTTCCGTCCAGTGATTTGCATTGATGTAGTGGCAGTCGCCGATATGGCAGCCGCTGACCAGTATCACCTTTGCACCTTTTTCAAAACCGCGCCAGACGAATTTTTCATCTACCCGGCCCGAGCACATGGTGCGGATGAGCCGCACATTCGGTGGGTACTGCACCCGCGACACGCCGGCAAAGTCGGCCCCGGCATATGAGCACCAGTTGCAGGCAAACACCAGCACTTTATCCTGCGGGTTTGCACCGAGCATGGCGTCTATCTGGCCTATGATCTGGCCGTCGGTATAGTGGTTCATGGATATGGCGCCGAAGGGGCACTCGGCAGCGCAGGTGCCGCAACCGGCGCAGGCTGCCGTGGTAACAACAGCAGGCGTTTTCTTCTTGGTGTCCACCGTGATGGCATTATAGGGGCAGACCTCGACGCAGCGGCCGCAGGCCTTGCACTGCTCGGCATTAATCACGGAGGTGATGGGCTCGGATGAAATCTCACCCTTATGCATAAGCCGTACGGCGCGCCCTGCTGCAGCTGAGGCCTGCGTGACCGAATCCTTGATATCTTTCGGGCCTTCGGCGCAGCCGGCAAAAAAGATGCCCCGCGTGGCGGCATCAACCGGCAGCAGCTTCGGGTGGGCCTCAAGGTAGAATCCGTCGGGCGTCAGCTGCAGGCCGAGCATTTCCTGAAGCTTCCGTGAGTCTTCAGACGGCTTAACGCCCACAGCAAGCACCATCATATCAAGATCGTAGTTTTCTATTTTGCCGGTAGCGCCGTTCTCAACCACTATATGAAGGCTCTTGTCGGGATTCTCCTGCACCGAGCCCGGAAGGCCGCGCACATAGTTGACGCCGAGCCTGCGGCTGCGCATATAGAGATCTTCAAACCCCTTGCCGAAAGCGCGCATGTCGATATAAAAAACCTTGATGTCGATATCGGGATAGTGCTCCTTCAGCACCAGCGTACTTTTCACCGTGTTCATGCAGCAGACATTGGAGCAGTACTTGCCGCCTTTTTTCATGGAGCGCGACCCCACGCACTGAATAAATCCTATGGAGCGGGGTGTCCTCTTATCAGTGGGACGCATCAGATCACCCTTGCTCGGCCCGCCTGAATTGACCAGGCGCTCAAACTCAAGGCTGGTCAGCATGTTTTCAAAGCGCGTATAGCCATATTCATCCATCTCCGTGGGGTTATAGGCGTCAAGGCCCGTTGCCACCACAATGGTGCCAACCTGCTCGGTGATCTGCTGGTCTGACATATGAAAGTTGATGCATTTCTTCTGGCAGGCTTCAACGCATTTCGAGCAGACCGCGGGGTTGTAGCCGAGGCATTCTGCGCTGTTGATCAAAAACGCCGCAGGCACTGCCTGCGGGAATGGCCGGTAAATGGCCTTGCGGGATGACAGGCCGACATTGAACTCGTCGGGGCGCACCACGGGGCATACCTTTGCACAGTCGCCGCAGGAGGTGCATTCATTTTCATCGACATAGCGGGCTTTTTTCTGAATCGTTACGGTGAAGTTGCCGACATAGCCCTTCACATCAACAACTTCGCTCATCGTGTACAGCTTAATGTTTGGATGCCGACCGGCATCCGCCATCTTAGGCCCGAGTATTCATATCGAGCAGTCCATGGTCGGGAATGTCTTGTCGAGCTGCGCCATCCTGCCGCCGATGGAGGGCTGCTTTTCAACGAGCAGCACTTCATAGCCATTGTCGGCAAGATCAAGCGCTGCCTGTATGCCGGCAATGCCGCCGCCGATGACCATGGTGCGCTTGGTAAGCGGCAGAATGTCCTCATAGAGTGGCATAAGCTGCCGGACGCGCTCAACAGCCATCTTCACCAGATCCAGCGCCTTATCAGTTGCAGCCTGCGGCTCATGCATATGCACCCAGCTGCACTGCTCGCGAAGGTTGGCCATTTCCAGCAGGTAGGGATTAAGCCCCGCCGCGAGCAGCATCTTGCGGAATGTGGGCTCATGCAGGCGCGGCGAGCAGGACGCCACCACAACCCGGTTGAGGTCGCTTTCGACAATGTCTTTCATGATTTCCTGCTGGCCGGGCGTGGAACAGGCATAGGTAATTTCCTTTGCCACCACAACATCAGAAAGCTTTGCCGCAGCTTCAGCCACGGCCTGGCAGTCTACAGTCTGCGCAATATTGAGTCCGCACCGGCAGACATAGACGCCGATGCGGGG
>CAIWCT010000379.1 GCA_903911225.1 uncultured delta proteobacterium | reverse complement strand
TAAATGTTGCGGCCTTGTTCCAGAAGATGATTTCGCCGCTTGCTTTTATTGTGATTATGCCGTCGGTAGCTGTTTCAGCTATGGAGCGGAAACGGGTCTCGCTTTCAGAAAGCCGCCTTTTTATTTTATGCTGTTCGCTTATGTCGGTGAACGTGCATATAATGCCGTCAAAAGCGCCATCAATATATCGCGGTATGCACCACCCTGAGAGAAATATTGTGAGGGCTGTTGCGGTTGCGGCATGTAAACTGTCAAAACGCACAGGGTTTCCGGTTACGAGGGCCTCCCTGTAATAGTCATGAAAAAGATCCAGGGAATCGGTGCAAAAAAAACGCATAATATCCCTGCCGATGATATCCTCAGGCAGCATACCCATGATGCGCAGAAAACCCTTGTTGATATAGGTGATTGCATCGCCAGAATCAGTTACACAAACCCCGTCGTAAATTGTATCAAGTATCGCTTCATAAAACTGTTTTTGCTGAATAATTTGAAGCGCGGACTGTTTTTGTTCATTTATATTATGATAATGGAGAACGATTGAGCTTAAGTCCGAAGCTTTTGGCAGATACATGGCGACAGCTTCAATATGAATATAGGCGCCGTTTTTATGTCTGACGCGAAATTGAGCACAGCTTTTAGGGTTGCCTTTTTCTATGAGTTCCGCCAGAGCATGCACGGTGTGTTCAACGTCGTCAGCGTGAATGTATTCAAGGAAATTGCGTCCGAGCAGTTCATCCGGTTCAAATCCCGTGATGAAGGATGAGGAAGGACTCACATATCGGAACTGCAAATCTTTGTTAACCAGAGCAATAATATCGGCATTTTTTTTAACAGTCGACAGGTAGATGTCTTCGAAAGCCTTTTGAACAATTCGCAGCTCTTCAAGCTGGTTCTGTGCCTGGCGCATCTGCTCTGCGAGCATATCATGACGGTTATCAGTATTCAAAATGTCGCTTTGTCTGTCCATGTTCATCGTTTATGGCATGCTGCCCAATGCCCGGTTGTTTTTTCAATCAGCTGTGGTTCGTTATCAAAACAGATTGTCCTGTCCGCAATCGGGCAGCGGTCGGCAAATAGACATCCCCTCCGGAAACCAATCGGGCTTGGCGGGTCGCCGCTCAGTATGATGCGTTTTTTTGCAGCGCAGGGGTCGGGCACAGGCACAGCAGACAGCAGCGCCTCAGTATAGGGATGCATCGGAGATTCATACAGCCGCTGATTGGTCGCACGTTCAACGATTTTTCCAAGATACATGACTGCCACTCGCGAGCTTACATGCCTGACAACAGACAGGTCATGAGAAATGAAGAGATAGGTAAGGCCGAATTGTTTCTTCATATCCATCAGCAGGTTGATGGTTTGTGCCTGAATTGACACATCAAGGGCTGATACGGGTTCATCGGCAATGATCAGTTCCGGCGTAAGGCTGAGCGCCCGTGCAATACCTATGCGCTGGCGCTGGCCGCTGCTGAACTCATGTGGATACCTGTCGTAATAATCTCTGCGAAGGCCGACAAGCTCCATAAGCTCGATAACTTTTTCCCTGATTTTTCCGCGGGGGAGTATGCCGTGTATAAGAAGCGGTTCGCCAATAATCCCGCCTACTTTTTTTCGCGGATTGAGGGATGAAAACGGGTCTTGGAAAATTATCTGCACACTGCGCCTGAATTGCTTGAGCGCTGCCTGTCTTAGATCAAAGATATTGTCCCCTTTAAAAAGGATACTGCCGCTGTCAGGTCGATCAAGGTTGAGCACAAGACGCGCCACTGTTGATTTTCCGCATCCTGATTCGCCTACAAGGCCCAGTATTTCACCCTGTTCAAGGCTGAAATTGATTCCATCTACAGCGCGGATATAATCATTGGTGCGTGAAAAAAATCCCTTTGAAATAGGAAAGCTTTTTTTTAGGTCAATAACGTCAAGTAGGACTTTGTTATCCATGATCGTTTACCTGGGTGCATTATTTTGATGAAGCCAGCAGCGGACAAAATGCGATTTTTCACCCACCGGTGCGATGTTGACGAGACCAGGCTCCTGCTGCATGCAGAGGTCGAAAGCTTTGTCGCAACGCGTGCAGAATTTGCATCCCCTGGGCAACTCGAAAATAGAGGGTATCATGCCCCGTATAGGCTTAAGTCGTGAAACGCCGGGCTGCGGCAGTGAATTGAGAAGGCCCTGTGTATAGGGATTCTGTGGTTTTGCAAAAAGGTTTTTTACATCTGTGTATTCTACAATTCTCCCTGCATACATGACTGCAACATCCTGCGCAGCTTCAGCCACAACGCCCAAATCATGTGTAATAAGCAGCAGCGCCATATTATGTTGCTGCTTAAGGCTGAGGAGCAATTCCATAATCTGCGCCTGCACGGTTACATCCAGAGCCGTTGTCGGTTCGTCTGCAATGAGCAGCTGAGGTTTGCAGGCGATGGCTATAGCAATCATGACGCGCTGCCGCATGCCACCGCTTAATTGATGCGGGTAGTCTCGAATTCTCTCTTTCGGTGATGGTATGCCAACGTCCTGCAGCAATTGAACCGATCTTTCAAGAGCGTCCTGCCGTGACAGATCATTATGAACCTGCAGAACTTCTGCTATCTGGCTGCCAACTCTGAAAACCGGATTAAGGGAGGTCAGCGGCTCCTGGAAAATCATGGAAATTTTGCCGCCGCGTATTTTGCGCATTTTCTGTTCAGGCAGGTCCAGCAGATTTACACCGCTAAATAATATGCGGCCTCCGGCGATAGCCGCGGGAGGTGAGGGCAGAAGCCGCAGAATTGAATAGGCGGTCATGGTTTTGCCGCATCCTGATTCGCCGACCAGAGCAAGTGTCTGGCTGCTGCCTACAGTAAAGCTGACATGATCAACGACCCGGGCGCTGCCCTGAGCCAGATGAAGCTGCGTCTGGAGATTGTCGACTTCAAGAAGAACCGGCATAGATTTCGTAGTGTCCGGAAGGTTTGAGTTTGTGTTGCGTATCTATAACAGGAGGCTACAGGTGAGTCAAATGCTTTATCGGTAGGCTTCATTCAGACTAATCATCTGGCAGATAGTCATAGGCTGTATCGCCGGATGAATCGCTATTCTTATTCGGGAGCGCATCGTGTTTAGCCATCCGGTCTATTTCTTCCTGACAGGCGACACAGTAGGAGGCAAGCGACTGAATTGCAAGACGCTGCAGGGGGATGTCACAGCCGCACTCCGCACAGATGCCGTAGGTCCCGGCAGCAAGTTTTTCAAGCGCCTGCTCAATGGCATCAAGCTGGCCGCCTTTGTTACCCTGTATGGCCGACCGCACATGCCGCTCATGATCTTCAACGGATTTATCACCATCATCCTGTGCAAGTTCAAAGGTCATGCGAACATTCTCCGTCCGCTGTTCCTCAAGGGAATTTCGCAGCTCGGCTAAAAGCTCATGTTTTTTAGCTTCGAGCAGGTCGTGCAGCTGCTGGTGTCGTTTATCCTTCACTTCTCGTTCAACCATAATGTGCTCATTGACAACTAATGTTCAATTTAATTCTCTTTTAGCAGTTGTCAATCCTGTTGATAAATAAAAAAAGGGAGCCGCAGGTCGCGGCCCCCTTTTTTTATTATGAATTAATTATTTGACTAACCCTCCGCCTCATCCATCATTTTCTTCAGTTCCTGGCAAAGCTTAACTGTTACAACAGTCAAACCCTGATCCTGGGCATAGGACTCGGTGCCCTCGATGGCGCCCTGACGAACGCCGCCGGGTATCTTCATCATGATCGATTTTGCGGCTTCTTCCCACTCCATGTTGAACGTCGCCTTTATTTCTTCCGTTACGGCATTTCTAATAATAAAAAGCCAAACAACAAGCACGATGCTGGCGATGCCCTTAAGTGCAAACGGTGCGCCCGGGCCGATCCCGTCAAACAGCACTCCTCCCAGCGCGAGAAAAAACAAAATCCCAATCGGCTGCATGGTGCTGAGACCGCCCATAACCGCGCCCATTAAGGTTATCGGAGAGGCATCCATGGCAAGGGTATTTGCGCCGACAATCGATCCTGCCATGCCGACACCGGCAAAAAGTGCAGCAACAAAGCACAGCCAATGGAATGGGCCTGGGGCAATTGCCACAAGCAGCATGCTGATGCCTGCGCAGAGAACACTAAAAAGAATTGTCGGCATCCTTCCTTTTTTCTCGAGCATTATGCCGATAACAGGAAATGAGACTAAGGATATAACACCCATGATCATCATTGGAATGGTGGCCATCAGTGTAGCCTTGCCGGAATCATAACCTGCAGCAGGGCCTGCTTTTACGCCCCAGGCAACCAGATAAGTCGCAAGTACAACTATATCGGCGCGGGTAACCAGACAGGTCATATAGGCGGCTTTTAAAGCCTTGCTCTCCTTGACCAGGGGAATGACATCCTTGAGGCCCTGCTTCTCAGCGGCCTGCTCCGGCATTCTGTCTTTCATGAAAACCGCGGTCAGCACGGCTCCTAATGCCGCAAGCAGCAGGCAGGCATCAAAGCCGGCCAGCACGCCGCCTTTTTTCATAATGGCGCCGAACATGCCAAAAACTACAAGCGCGGCAAATCCCGAAGCCATGCCGTTCATGGCCATGCCCTTGCCGCGGTCCTTATCACGGGTATAGTCACCGACCATGGTAATTAATTGCGGAAAGCCGAGAATCAGGCCAACCCCGACCAGAAAACGCGCTAGATAGGATACGAGCAGGCCGGGGGCAAAGGATGTAAATGCAGCGGCTTTATCGGGCGCGAAGCTCAGCCAGGCGCAGATTGTAGCAGCAATGTCGGGTGAAATACCTAGCCCAATAGCAATTGCATTGGAGATTTTAAAAAGGTAGTAGGAAATGAACAGTACGATAAAGCTTGCAAGGACCATAACTTTTCGACCGGTTTTATCGGACAAAGCGCCGATCAATGCGACGAAAAGCAGGGTTGCAATCTGGCTCATGTTTTGAAGAAAACTTATGATCGTGCCGGCAAATTCCTGATCTATTTTTATAATATCTTTCATGAAAGCCGGCTGAAGAACCGCCGTAACGCTCAGGAACATGCCCATCAGGAAGGTGTTGAAAAACATGAAGAAATAGTTGGTCTTGGACAGACCCGACAGTATGGTGATGCCGGCGAATTTAGGAGCTTTGATAGTGGTTTCGGTTGCTTCAGCCATTTTCCCTCCCTGGTAGTTTGTTGTTGTCAGTTTTTTTACGCTTGCTTAGTATCTCAATTTTGCAAAGTCTAGGTTTTTAAGGCTGTAATGTCAATCTATAAATTAATCAAAGGCCATGCTGCGTGAAAAGATCACGGGTGTAGTATTCCTCGGATTCAAACCGCGCATTTGCTTTTTCCTCGGTTAGCCAGATGATGCGTTTGCCGTTAGTGGTATTGCTGAGGACCTCTTCAACCAGCCACGGGGTAACAACTTCAACCGTGTCGGCAAGGCAGTTATAGACAGCCTTGGTTGTTTCAAGAATATCCGGTGACATTTTTCGCATATCATCAAGCAGAAAATCCGTCAGCACGATTCCGGGGCTTATCGTGCCCACAATGACGGGTAATTCGTTTTTGCCAACCTCTTCAGCCAGTGCTTCTGTAAAATAGCGGCCGCCTCGCTTTGTTGCACCGTACACGGCAAGGCCATTTACAAACATGTCGTCGCTGCCAAAGCCTTCTGAATTATAGATAGCGCCAAAGCCCTGAGCTCTCATAGCTCGCATCGCAACATGGCTGCCGTACATGACCCCGACCATGTTGGTGCTCACGACGCGGGGAATTTCCTTTGCTTCAAGCTCCCAGAAAAGACGGGTTGTATTGGCGATGCCGGCATTATTCATCCAGATATCAACCTTGCCGAAGGCTTGTACAACGGCATCCCACAGCCCCTGTACCTGCTCGATATTGGTAACATCGCAGTGATAGCAGGCCACCTTGTCTTTGCCGAATTCAGCGGCGGCCTTTTCAGTCTCCTGCTCCATTTCGGCCTTGGCAAAGCTGCTGAACATGACAGAGCAGCCTTTTTTTAGGAATTCTTTTGCAAGACCAAGACCGATACCTTTTGAACTACCGGTTATGACAACTGATTTCATTTTTTATCACTCTCCTTAAGTTGTTATCTCTGCGGTTCAGGGCGAACACACAGGTTCGCCCCTACATGATAATTAAATTTGTTCGTAGGGGCAGACCTGCGTGTCTGCCCGAGTAGAGGTGTTTAAATTTTTTACTTGATCAAAGACTGAACTGGCTCAGCAGGTCCCTGCTGCAGTACTCGTCAGAGTTGAACCGTTCATTTGCTTTTTCAGCATCGAGCCAGGCGATTTCCCTGCCGCTTTCTTCGTTAGCAAGAATCTGCCCGACAAGCCACGGCGTCACGGTTTCAACCGTATCGGCAAGGCAGTTGTAGACGATTTTAGCCGTTTCAAAACGATCGGGCGGCAGTTTGCGCATTTCATCAATTATAAAATCGGTCATAACGATTCCCGGTGACAGCAAACAAGCCCCTACATTCGTGTCATCAAGCTCCATGAGCAGCGAGCTGGTGAAATACGTGACAGCCCGTTTTGTTGCGCCATAAACCGAAAGCCCCGCAATATATTCATCATGGCTGCCGTGGCCTTCCATATTGTATATGAACCCCTGTCCCTGAGCAGTCATGCCTCGCAAGGCAACCTGGTTTGCATATATTAAACCGGTGATATTGGTGTCGACAACATTTTTGATAGCAGCGGGCGTCAGTTCCCTGACATTCATCGTAGGGTGCGTCACCCCGGCATTATTTATCCAGATATCTACCGTGCCGAATGCCTTGACCGCAGCATCCCACAGGGCCTGTATCTGTTCGTAGCTGGTAATTTCGCACGGGTGTCCGGCAACTTTTTCTTTGCCGTACGCTTCAGCAAATTTTTTAACCTCACTGTCCACCTGCTCTTTTCTACGGCCGCTGATCATGACTGAGCATCCGCGCTTTAAAAATTCAACAGCCAAACCATGGCCGATGCCGCGGGTGCTTCCGGTAATGACGATTGTTTTCATGGGCTCTCCATATACGATAGAATTATTACTTTATAAAGAAAGGCTCCTTAAACTGCATGGTTCAAGGAGCCTTTTAATATAAATGCTTTATTTGCTGACCCAGCGCTGATACCGCCGGAAGCCTTCCTTGGTGAAGTCAACATTGGCCATGGTGATTTGCTCTATGGTTATTTTGCTGATAAGCATGTTCGCCTTTTTGAGCATCTCGCGCATGTTTTTCGCTTTTGTCTCCTTGACCGTATCATTGTCTGTTTCAGCTATGCGTGCGCCTTTTTCGTATGGCAGGCACTTGATCAGCGCCTGTTCGAATTCAGGGTTACTGCTGTCCATCAATTCAACCGTTCCTCGAATCTGGCAGCAGCGGAAGTCGGCAAAGCCCTCGAACTCCTTGTGCCAGTTGAGGCTGACCCTGGGGTTGCTCTGCATGTGCGCAAGCTTTTCAGTGCCTTTTTCATGCAAGCCATATAATACCTTTTTATCAGGATCAAGAGCGAATTCAGCGGTTGTCGAAAGTGGCACATTGTTCATGCTTGTAGCAATAACAAATGTACGTGTATTCTTTTTATTGCCGATCATTTTGGTGAACTCGTCCCAGACTTTCTCTTTCGGCATAATGCCCTCACCGGCCTTTTTCCCGGGAGCGTCGCCTTCAAGCCACACCTTGGTTGCAGTGGTATTGGCATCCAGCTTCATTTCATGGCAATCATTGCAGGAAACACCCTGGGGTATTTCGGGATGATTGCTTGTTTTCTGTGTCGTAGCGTCGATAGCTTTTGCCTTGATTTCCTGCGCAGGCTGCTTTTTTTCCTTTGCGCTTGCGGTTGAAAAGAAAAATGCCGCTACGCAGGCAAGCGTCAGTGCAATGAACATTCGTGAAAATTTTTTCATGTTTCTTGTCCTCCTTAAAATTGATAGTTTGTTTTTACGTAACAAAGTTTCCGGCTGTGTTTCAAAGGTTCTTTGCCGCCACTTTATTTTTTAATGCCTTCCATGAACGTTTTCATGTTAATCGTGTGTTGTGTCATGGGGTCAAAATCGATATCAACGGTAAAATAGGTCAGGAAAAAACCCATGGATAGAAAATAAAGTGACCGTGCAACGGCATCTGCAGGTATATCCTTGAACATGCCTTTATCGACCCCATCAGACAGGGTTTGTGCAAATATGGCAACCCTGTTTTTGTAAAAATCACTAACCGCCGTCCGTATGTCTGTGTCGCGTGTTGCAAGGGCCATGAACTCAAAGCAAAATCTTAGAATATCGACATTTTCATCGAATATTTCATCGGATTTTTTAATAAGCTCCTGCATGTGCTGTGTGGCGTCTGAGGGCTGGTGTATTTTAACTTTGAGCGTTTCAAAGTACCGATTAGCAACCGAATGGAAAAGCTCGATGAAAAGAATTTTTTTTGACGTAAAATGATGATAAATGCCGCCCTTGGTTATTTTTGCTTTGGCTGCAATAGTATCAATGGAAGTTTCATAATAGCCGTTCTGGTTGAAACAAAAGAGCGCAGCATTGAAAATCTCTTCTTTTCGTAGTTCGGGTGCTTTTTTTAGGGTCATGACAGTCCTCTCACAGCATTAAACATCGAGTTTTAATTCGGAGAATAAATCTCGTGTCTGGTAATACGGGTCCTGAAGCCGGGCTTTAAACTTCTCTTCCGTCATCCAATTGATGGCCGCGCCGTTTTTATTGTTTTTTAAAATTTCTTCTACTAGAAACAGCGCAACTGTCTCAACCGTGTCGCCAACTATGTTAAAGCTTTTTCTGAGCATTTCTCGCTCATGAGCAGGCATTGTGCTTATAGTCTTAACCATGAGTTCTGTAATGACTGTTCCGGGCATGAGCGAACCGACCTGAATCGGTGTATTCTTAACCTCTTCGACAAGTAGTTCAGTGAGATACCGAATAGCGCGTTTTGTCGTACCGTAGACGCCCAGGCCACCGGGCTTTTTATCATCGTTTGATCCGAAGCCGTAAAAATTGTAAATCTGGCCGAAGCCTTGTTTCAGCATGCCCTTCATGGAGACTTGCACGCCAAACAAATGGCCGACAATGTTGGTGTTTATAACGGTTTTAATTTCATCGGGAGCCACTTCCCAAACCGGAAGGGTAGTGTTCACAGCGCCTGCATTGTTGATCCAGATATCGACTTTGCCGAATTTTGCTGCCGCGGCATTCCAGAGAGCCTGCACCTGTTTAATTTCGGTTACATCGCAGATGAGCCCGGCAACCTTGTCTGCTCCGAATTGCTGTGAAAAGCTCTGAACAGCTGCATCGACATCAGCCTGCTTGCGGGAACTGACCATTACAGCGCAATCGCTTTTTAAAAACTCAAGCGCCATCCCGAGACCGATACCCTTAGAATTTCCTGTGATAACGACTGATTTCATAGTATGCCTCCCGGAAAATATTGCAAAATATAAAAAAGCACATTTTATAATGTTATGGATACCGACCGTATGGTATCTATTCTAGCTTTTTTATTTGTTTTGTCAAGAGACAAACAAACTGGTAAATTAATTACATGAAAATATTGGGGCAGACAGGCACTGATATATTTAAAATAGGCATTGACCTTGGGGGCACAAAAACGGAAGTTATTGTTCTTGCCCCTGATGATCTCGTTTTGTTCAGGAAGCGTATAGCAACACCACGTCAGCAGGGCTATAGCGCAATACTGCAGTGTATCGTTCAACTTATTTCTGAAGCAAGAGAGCTTATCCCGCCTCGCAGCAGGCATAGTATCGGTATCGGTATTCCCGGCTCAATAAACGCCGAAACCGGTCTTGTGCAGAATGCCAACACGACCTGTCTCATCGGCAAGCCGCTTCAGAAAAACATTGAACAGTATCTCGACTGTGGTGTTTCAGTTGAGAATGATGCCAATTGTTTCATTTTTGCTGAATGCAGGGCAGGGGCCGCCCGTGGCTACGGTTGTGCATTTGGCGTTATAATGGGCACGGGCTGCGGCGGGGGGATTTGCATCGACGGGCATATACACAAAGGATTAAATAACATCGCCGGTGAATGGGGCCATTATGCCGTCGATCCGCAGGGTGCGCCATGCTACTGCGGCAACAGGGGATGCGTTGAGACCAAAATAAGCGGGGCAGGGGTAGAGGCTGACTTTACTGCACGATACTCACGTATTATTTCGATGCAGTCAATTGTGCAGGGCTTCAGAAATGGAGATGACGAATGCCTTGATGCCTGCAATCGTTTTTTTGATAACTTCGGCCGTTGCCTTGGCGGGCTTATCTCTGTTCTTGACCCTGATGCTGTAGTGCTGGGCGGCGGGCTTTCAAACATCAATGAATTGTATACGATTGGCGTCGAATGCGTTGGCAAGTATGCTTTTCACAATCACTTAAAAACGCCAATCCTTAAAAATCAGCTCGGAGACTCCGCAGGGGTTTATGGCGCCGCCTGGATAGGGGCAGAGGCTATTCACAGCAGCTTTCCGCCTCAACGTTAGTGCTCCTGACCGTTTTTAATCAATCGACATGGGATTGCACACGTTTTTATCAGAGTCGGCAACACGTCCGCAGTTGAAACAGATGTGTTTTGGGCTTTTTGCAAGCTTCTTTATTTCCTCGAACTTGTCCTGGCTTGCCAGCACGCAGAGATGTCCTTTGTGTTCGCCTTTACATACTTGTTCTGCCATAACTATCCTCCTTTTCGTTGTAAATTTTAATTCTGCCTGTGCGTAATGAATATGTGATAATATAGCATGAAAAATTAGGCAAGTATCTGAATAAGCTATTTTAAAACTCCCATAGCGCCGATTTGCAGCTGTGTGAACGGCATGGCTTCCGGGTGACCCGGTAGTGGCGCATAACGGGCAATGGCCCATCAATCTGGCGCATGTAGAGGGACCTGCAATGAAAAATAGAAATATAAAACTTACTATTCAATATGACGGCACGCGCTACCGGGGCTGGCAGCGGCTTGGCGACAGCGATAATACGATACAGGGCAAGATCGAAAATGTGCTGTCCCGCATGACAGAGGAAAAGATAGAGCTTGTGGGCTCCGGCAGAACCGATTCCGGTGTGCATGCCCTATGTCAGGTAGCGCATTTCAAAACTGCATGTTTGCTGAGAACGGCTGAGATGCTTGATTACTGCTACAGATATCTGCCGGAAGATATTGTGGTTGTGCGGGTTGAGACTGCCGACGGGCGTTTTCATGCCCGCTACAATGTCAAAAGTAAAACCTATCAGTACCGCATCTGGAATGCTCCACTGCATGATGTCTTTGAGCGCAAATACGAATGGCATGTACCTGAATTGCTTGATATGGGCCGTATGCAGGAAGCAGCCTTATTGTTTGTCGGAAGGCATGATTTTCAGAGTTTTACGACTTTGAAGACAAAGAAAAAGTCTACGGAGCGTGAACTATTCAGCATTGAATTAATAAAAGAAGGCAGCCGCATCAGCATGAATTTTCGGGCCGACGGATTTCTCTACAATATGGTGCGCATAATTGCAGGTACGCTTGTGGAGGTTGGCAGCGGCAAGCTGGATAAAAATGCACTGGCTGATATTTTTGCACGCAGAGAGCGAAGTCTTGCCGGCATTACGGCCCCGCCGCACGGATTGTTTTTGACACGTGTTGAATATTGATAGAATGTACTAAATCAATTTTAAACCTTAAGCGAGAGTTCTAGATGAAACAGGAAGTCGTTTTTTATTCTGAAAACTGCAAAATTATTGGTGATCTTTATCTGCCGGAAAATGCCGGGCCGGACGAAAAATATCCGGCTGTTGTTTTATGCCACGGATTTTCAGGCATCAGGGAAATACTGCTGCCGCCGTATGCCGAACTGTTTGCGCAGAACGGTTTTGCAGCC
>CAIWCT010000378.1 GCA_903911225.1 uncultured delta proteobacterium | reverse complement strand
ATACTTGATATCATAAACTGTGTGGCTTGATTTGCGGTAGTTCTCCATACCGCAAGCCTACTAAAGTCTTCGCCTAAAGGCGAGGGTTTTTCTCCCATTCCCCGAGGGGGACAATAAAGGGTGATAAGCATACACCAAAAAAAAAGGGGGCAACGATGGAAATGACGCAAAAATTATCGATTGAAGAGCTTAAAAACGTACCGGAAACACTGCTCTATCCGCTTAAGGCCCGCTATATTGAAACAAAGAAAAAGGGCGGTTTGATCAGCGATCCTCTTTCAGTGCAGATCCTTGATGCCCTGCAATATGATCCCACACAAACCAAGCCGGTTATTATGCCGCAGCTCGGGATTTGCCTGCGTACGATTATTATTGATACGCAGGTAAAAAAATTTTTTGCCGAAAACCCGGACGGCGTTGTGGTCAATATTGCCTGCGGCCTTGACACCCGCTTCACGAGGGTGGATAACGGCACAGTCCGATGGTTTGACCTTGACCTGCCCGAGACTATAAAAATTCGCCGGCATTTTTTTCACGAAACCGACCGGCACCGCTTTGTCGCAAAATCAGCTCTTGATCCGTCGTGGCCTGGTGAAATTCCAAAGGATAAAAAAACGCTTTTCATTATCGAGGGGCTGTCGTTTTATTTTTCCAAAGAGGAAAACAGACACTTGCTGAAAATCATAGGCGACAATTTCCCCGGCGCTGAATGCCTGATCGAGATACTGGCAGCCTGGTTTGTAAAAATTGCGTCAAAGACGACGGGGAAGAACACCTATGATGACCCACTTGAAAATAAGGCTGCTGGTCTTATGAAGTGGGGCGCTAACAGCGGCCGGAAGCTTGACGGATGGGTTGACGGTATGAAATTTGTTGAGCAGTGGTTTGTAACGCAGCAGCGCCTTGATGCATTTCCACGCTGGTTCAGAATCTTGTGCCTGCTTGTGCCCGCGTTATCACGGGCAAACAAGATTGTGCACCTGCAGTTTACATAGAATTAGCATATTCTGAAATACAGCTAAGGATACACTTAAAAAGTGATGGTTCTATTTTTTAAACGGCGCAAACGCGTCCATATCGGCGGCAATAGCTGCTGCGCGGCCCGCGATATACTTATTTGATTTTGTCGGCGACCAATGGCGCGGATTGGGAAGAACCGCTGCAAGCAGTGCAGACTGCGATGACGAAAGCTTTGCAGCAGAAAGGCTGAAATACTCCCGGCTTGCCGCCTCGACGCCAAAAATCCCGGGGCCCCATTCGACAATATTCAGATACACTTCCATGATGCGAGCCTTTGGCCAAAAAAGCTCGAAAAGCACCGTGTAATAGGCTTCAAGCCCCTTGCGCAGTATACCTCCGCCCTGCCACAGAAACAGGTTGCGAGCCGTCTGCATGGTTATGGTGCTTGCCCCCCGCGGCCGCTTTCGCTTAAGGTTCTCCTTCATGGCCCGGCCGATCTGATCCCAGTCAAAACCAAAGTGGTCGGGGAACTGCTGGTCCTCGGCCGCCATCACGGCCTGCTGGAGAGAGGGCGCCATTCTGCCCAGATCACGCCATTCATGGCGCATGCCCTCGCCAGCCGCCCAGCGCCAAAGCATCAAGGGCGTGCAGGGCGGGTTAACAAACCGCAGCAACAGCACCTCAGAGATCGAAACGAGCAGGCACAGCAGAAGCAATCTGGTTATCAATTGTAAAATTTTTTTCAAAATTCGCAGAATCCTTCGTTAGTTATAAGTTATCCCAGGGTGATGGCTTTGTACACGATATCAATCCTGAATTCCGGCTTTTAACTCAAGGCTCAACGATTCATCATTCGCTCCACTTCAGCCTTTCATTTTACAGGGGAAAGTGTTATGAAGCATAGCATATTCAACAGTTTTCAACGGTTTAGCCGTTTGCAGCAGCAAAGGCAATCAAAAAAATCACCTGAACTCACAGCCAAGCAATGTCCTGTCGAGCCACCAGATCGCTGATTGTTGCGACCATGCTGTGCATGCTCCCTTTGCGAGTATTTGCCGCCGATGTAGCCATTGTATCCTCAAGTGACATAATCCCCTACAATACTTGCATTGAGGGCATCAAGGAATCGCTCTCGGGAGTTTCACTTCAGACAACCGTGCTGCCCGAGGATCCCGAGGATGCGCTGGAGGCCGTCAAAGAGATAAAAGTCGCAAACCCGCGGCTGATGATAGCCGTCGGGCCGCAGGCCGCTTTTGCAATGGCAAAGGAGAAGGGATCTCCCAAGCGGCTTTTTTGCATGATACTGAATCCCGACAAGTTGCTGAAGCCCTCTGAAGCATTTCCCGGCGTGAGTCTGAATATCTCCCCTACCCTCCAGATGCAAAAAATACGGGAAACATTTCCGGGCCGCACGCGCATCGGGGTCTTTTACACCCGCCAGGCAAATCAGGCCACCATTGAAGCCCTTGCCGCCGAAGCAAAAAAAAACGCCCTGACCCTCACCGCCTTTCCTGTTGCCTCGGCAGGCCAGATATCCACTACCCTTGAATCTAAAGACTTCTCCGTTGACGTACTGCTGATCATTCCCGATGAACAGCTTGGGTCGACCAAAATCGTCGAATACATCATCAAGGAGGCTCTGCGCAAAAAAATACCCGTGGTGGGCTACAACAGCTGGTTTGCAAAAAACGGCGCCGTGCTTGCCTTTGCTGTTGACTACAAAGGCGTGGGGCAGCAGACAGCCGGTCTTGCACGGGCACTGCTTGCGGGTGGTAACCAGGAGGCTGCGGTCTTTTCCCCGCCCGCAAAAATCAAAATAAGCATTGATGCAAAAACAGCAGAAAAACTCGGTGTGCAGCTTGCTCCCGCCGCCATCCAGCAGGCCGATGAGGTGATTAAATGATGAAATGGGGCCTCAATCTCAAGTTTATCTGCTACACGGTCTTCATCGTTGTATTCATATCACTGGTGTTCAGCGCGGTTTTTATTTTTCAGTCTCGAAAGGCGCTGCTGCACGAGTTCAAGAACACGGCCCAATCGCTTGTAAAAAACCTGGCGCTCAATATCGAAGTGCCCCTTTTTATCGAAAACCAGTCGGCCCTTTCTTCGCTGGCGCAGAACCTCATGAAAGAGGAATCGGTGCAAAGCGTAAGCATCTATAATGAAGCCGGCAAAGCCATGGTGTCGCTCAACAAAGGCCGCAGGCTGTTTCCCTGGCAGCAGGAGCTTGTAGTCTATCAGGTGTACTTCTCCTCCGACACGGGAGATGCAATGACCGATGAAATGAAGCTTTTCTACCAGCAGGAAAAAGGCGGCGGCAGTGAACAGGGCCGCCTCATCGGAAGAATCGAAGTGCTTTTCTCGCGCGACAGCATAATCAGCGCACTGAACCGCATGAGGTGGTGGATATTCATATCGGCAACCATTGCCGCCATTATCGGCGGAGTTGCAGCACTCTATTTTTCGCGAACGCTGATTCTGCCTGTTCAGCGGCTCGCGCAGGCCACCTACTCGATCGCGCGCGGCAACTGGGAAGAGCGGCTCTCCATAACAGGCACCGATGAGCTCGGGCAGCTGACTGAATCCTTTAACCTCATGGCCCAGTCGCTCATCTCCAAGCGCGATGAACTTGAAGACACATACCGGGCTCTTGCGCTTCGGGACAGGATGGCCGAAATCGGCAAATTTTCAACCATCATTGCCCATGAGCTGAAAAACCCCCTGGGTATTATCAAGGGCGCCGTTGATATTCTAGCTAAAACATCCACTGAGCCCCAGCTGCGCAGTACCATGACCGGCTATATTCAGGACGAGGTTCGGCGGCTCAATAAAATTATCGAAGATTTTCTGGCCTTCGCCCGGCCTGCCCCGCCGCAGAAAGCGCTCTGCGATGTCAACGATGTGGTGCGCAAGCTTGCCGACCACTTCACCGTGCCCGACGGCGCGCAAAAAAATGTGCGGCTGCAGGTTGAGCTTGGCGCCCAGACGCAGGCGGAAATTGATGATGACCAGATATACCAGGTGCTGCTGAATCTGGTTAACAATGCGCTTCAGGCAATGGAAAACGACGGCGTCATCACCATACGCACCGACTGCCATGAAGGGCTTGTCACCATGCAGGTACAGGACAGCGGGCCCGGCATACCTCCGGACATGCGCCAGAAGGTATTTGAGCCTTTCTTCACCAGCAAAGCACAGGGTACGGGCCTTGGCCTTGCAATTGTAAAAAAATTTATTGAAAGCCATCAGGGCGGAATTTCCATTGTAGAAGCCCCCGGGGGAGGCGCTATTTTTAAAATTTATCTGCCGGGCGCCGATGCCTGAGCTGCGGTAAGGAGCACAACATGAACAAAATATTGATCGTTGATGATGAAAAAAAAATGCGGCATATCCTTCAGATCATTCTGGAACAAAAGGGATACGTCACCGAGCAGGCATCAAACGGCAGCGAAGCTCTTGATCTCATTAATAAATTTCACTATGCCATGGTCATCACCGACCTGAAGATGCCGGTCATGGACGGGCTGGAGCTGATCCGTGAAATTAAAAAAATAGACCCTGATTATCCCGTAATCGTGCTGACGGCCTATGGATCCATCGATTCAGCTGTCGGGGCAATACGAGAAGGGGCCATCGACTATATCACCAAGCCATTTGAAGAAGAAAAAATCCTGCTGACCGTGCAGCGCTCAATCCGGTTCTCCGAACTGGTGGAAGAGAAGCGCATTCACCGCGAGGAGCTTTCCGGCTTTTTTGAGTTTCACAATATCATCACAGAATCTCAGCAAATGCTGCAGATCATCAAGCAGGCGGCCATGGTCTCCAAGAGTCCGAGCACCACGGTGCTGCTGCTTGGGGAAAGCGGCACGGGCAAGGAGCTGCTGGCCCAGGCAATTCACTATAACAGCAGCCGGGCGGCAAAAAAATTCATGGCCATCAACTGCGCGGCCATCGCTCCGACGCTCTTAGAAAGCGAATTGTTCGGCCATGAAAAAGGAGCCTTTACCGGAGCCGACCGGCAGCGGCAGGGCCGCTTCGAAATAGCCAATGAAGGCACCGTCTTTCTTGACGAAGTAGGGGATCTCACGCTTGAAGCCCAGGCCAAGCTATTGCGCTTTCTACAGGAAAAGGAGTTCGAGCGTGTAGGCGGAACCGAAACTGTTCAGTCCGACGTGCGAGTCATAGGGGCAACAAATAAAAACCTTAAAGAGCTTGCTGAGCAGCAGAAATTCCGCGAGGACCTGTTTTATCGCCTCAATGTATTCCCGCTATATCTGCCGCCCCTGCGGGACCGACGTCAGGACATACCACAACTGGCTCAGCATTTTTTAATGCGCTCGGCCAAATCCATGGGTAAAAACAATCCGCAGATAACCGATGATGCCATGAGGGCGCTCATGCGACACGGCTGGCCGGGCAATATTCGAGAGCTTCAGAACGCCATTGAACGAACCGTTATCCTTTCCCCTGACGGCAAGATACGCCCGGAGCATCTCGGATTTTTAAATACTTTGGGCAGCGCAGCTCCTGCGGCATCGACAGACCCCGGCTATTTTCGTCTGCCGCCCGAGGGCATGAATCTTGATGATTTTGAAAATAAGCTCGTGCGTGATGCACTCGAGCTTGCCAGTGAAAATCAGAGCGAGGCTGCTCGACTGCTGGGCCTGAGCCGCGGCAAGTTCCGCAGTCTCGTGAACCGCTTACGAGGTGACAATGAAGAATCATAATATTTTTATGGCGCTGGCGGTATTTGCCGCCTGCATGCTGCCGGGGGCGGCACGAGCCCAGGAAGCACCGGCCGCTCCGCCGCTTGATGAAACAGGGCTTATGTTCATGGGCGAAGACCTCTACACGGTATCAATTGCATCACGCAAGGCCGAGCCACTGCGTCGGGCTCCGGCTGCGGTTACCGTCATACAGGGAAAAGCCCTGCAAAACTACCGAACCCTGGCAGAGGTGCTGCGCCACGTGCCGGGTTTTTTTGTGGACCGCAACGAGTTGAATGAACGCATTTTCCTGCGTGGCATTCCCAACTCATTTCTGGTCATGATGGATGGCGTTCCGTTTGCAAGCGACGCCTCCACCATAGCCTACCCGCGCGGCATGGAAATGTCGCTTGAATACATCGAAAAAATCGAGATCATCCGCGGACCGGGCTCGGCCATGTGGGGTCCAGATGCTTTTTCAGGAGTTGTAAATCTTGTAACCAAAAAGGGTAAACAACTGCAGGGAGCCCAGGCCACCGCGGAACTTGGATCTGATTCTACGCGCGGCTCGACACTGCAGTGCGGATTTGAAAAAAACGGCTGGGATGCATTTCTGTTCGGGTCGTCCTCGGCGAGCCATGGTTTTGAGGACGATCTGCCAGATCACGCCCAGCGCCACGACGACCGCTTTGGCGAAGTCTACGGCAAGGTAAGCTATAAAGACTTTTTCGAAATATCAGGGCGCTACTCGAAATACGGCGACTACTATAGCGAGCAGGTCTTTAAGCTTGACGGGAAGGAATCTAAACCGTTCTCGTTTATTCAGGCCACTTTTAACAAATCATTTGAAAAATCATCTGTCTCGCTGCAGGGTTGGTATCAGTTTTTTGACAGCTTTGAGGACTATGACCCGACTCGCTACGAGCAGAGAAACAGCCAGTACGGCGCCGAGTTCAAATACGACCAGACGCTTTTTACAAACAACTATGCCACATTCGGCACATCTTTTCGCTATAATGACGGCAGCCAAACCAAGCTGCGCACCAACAATGAAGAGTTTACTTATTTCCCCAGCTATGAGACGCACCTCTACTCATTCTATTTCCAGGATAAGTGGAAGCTCACCGACAACCTTGAAACAACCATGGGCCTGCGCTATGATAAACACAGCGTGTATGACAACTTCTGCAGCCCGCGTTTCGGCATCAACTATCTTTTCTGGGACTTTTTCGATATAAAGCTTCTGTACGGGCGTGCTTTCCGCACGCCGACGTTGGCCGTGCTGATCGAACAAACAGGCTTGCAACCCGAGCAGATCGACAGCTACGAGGCTGAACTTGGCTATCACTACAAAAACATTTTTGGTATCGAGGCCAACTACTTTTACAACAAGTTCAAGGATCTTATAGAGCGCAACGCTCTGGGCCAAATAAGCAATAACGGCAAGGACAACATCAAGGGCTTTGAACTATCAGTGACATGCCAGCCCCTTAAAAACCTGTCGTTCTACGGCAACTTTTCGCGGCTGATGGGAAAGCATCAAAAAGGCGCGAGCGCCACGACACTGATTCCAAACCCTGACAAGCCTGATGAAACAATTAAAAACACCATCGAGAGTTTTTATAATGTTGCCCCGGATCGAATCAGCAACCTGGGCATAGAATACAGCTTTCTGCGCCACTTCAAATGTGATCTTGAAATGAATTATATCGATAAGCGCAAGCTTGGGCAGACAAGCAATAATAAAAGCACACCGCAGCACCTTGGTGGATTTGCCACCTTTGACGCAAATCTATTCATTACGGGGTTGCCGGTTAAAAACCTGGAGCTTGCGCTGAAGCTGCGCAACATCACCGATCGCCATTACACTACGCGCGGCGTTTTCGGCAATGTCGAAGGAGAAGGAAGCAAGGCGTATTTTGTAATTAAATACAGGTTCAATTAAATAGGCCTGTAAACATTGACTAAAAATATTGTATCTGTCTACTATTTACCAAACTGTCTAATATATTTGCCCCTGCCAGGTGATCGGCGGGGGTTTTTTATTGCCCTGCCCTGGCAGTCTGTAAAAAAAAATAAACTTTCTTGTTGACAGTTAACTGTTTAATATTCTATGCTCTAAATATGAACATAAAAGAATCCGCCCAAAAAACAGATTTGCCAGAGCGCTTTATCCGTTTTCTGATTAAAGAAAAAGTTTTCATTCCTGCCATACCTTCATCTACCCGGGGAAAATCTAACGATTTAACGATTGGTAATATTGTTGAGCTTTTAATAATCAAGGAATTGAAGGCCGTCGGCGTAGAATTGGCAGTTATCCGTAAAATTATACGTGAGGCCGATTTGGGAGAGTTCCTCTCTTTTGTTTTGCAAGATAAAAAAAATCAAAAGACACCAGATTATTTTTACTTTCTACTTGCTGCTGATATTGATAGTGAAACCCCAAATGTGAGGGCTGTACCAATGCGACTTAAAGATTGTCAAGATCAACCTGTTAAAATAATGCTAACAAAAAAACATAAACACATGATCATGATTGACATGATGCGTTTCATTAATCGAATCATATAAATTTTTTTGAGCAAATCAAAACATAAAACTGTTAACAGTTAGGAGAAAAAACGATGAACAAAAAATTAAAAGCCAAGATCATCGAAGTAAGCGGCAGTCAATTTGCATTTGCACAGGCCGTGCAATGCCGTGAAGCCATGGTATCTGGTGTTATCCGCAACCATCGGCGCTTAACAGCAGACCAGGCCTCAACCTGGAGCGCTGTCTTAGGTTGCGATGTATCGACACTGGTTGACACTGATATAGCGGCATAGGAGCGCGGTCCAATGACAGCCATTGAATACATACAGGAAAAAAGTTTTGAGCATAAAATAAAACGCGATGACCTATTTTGGGCAAAGATGCAGGCCATGACCACCTTGATTGAAAGCATGTCAGAGCTACTGGAAGTCACAACCGATGTGCTGTTGACAACCAGAGCGACCATGACCGACACGCAGGCGGCACACATGCAGGCGCTACTGCATGAGAAAGTTGTGGCTTATCAAGAAAACCAGAAACAAAAAGCAGAACGGCGGGACTACTATGCAGCCCAAAAAAAAAGAATCGACAATGCTAAACCAGCAACCATGCAATTCACATAATGCCTTGGCAGGCCTAAGCCTGGGGGACTTGCTGAGCTGTGAGTTTCCAGAGCCTAAGTGGGTAGTGCCTGGCATCCTTCCCGAAGGCCTCACTCTTCTTTGTGGAAAGCCAAAAAAAGGCAAGTCTCTGCTATCCTGCAATATTGCGCTTGCCGTTGCATCCGGGGGCCGCGTACTTGGCAAGCATATAGAGCAAGGCTCCGTCATTGCTCTATGCCTCGAGGACACCCCGCGGCGCTTGCAAAGCAGGCTAACAATGATGCTCCAGTATGATGAACTCACAGCGCAGGCAATGGAAAATTTACGGTTCATAAACAAGAGCCCTTGTATGCCCGATGGTATCCAGTTGCTTAAACAGCAGATCGTCATAACAGAAGCAACCGGGCGGGAAGTACGATTGATAATTATTGACACCCTGGCAAAATTCAGGCCGCATCGGGACGCATTAAAATCAGGGTACGGCACAGACTACGACGACCTGGGGCAGATTAAAGAATTATCAGACTTGCATCATGTTCCTATTTTATTAATTCACCATTTACGGAAGAGCGGAGCCGATGACATCATGGATACTGTGAGCGGTTCACTTGGCTTGACCGGCGCCGCTGATAGCATTCTAATCCTTGACCGTGGCAGCGGTACGGCAGATGCAAGCCTGCACGTAACAGGCCGGGACATAGAAGAGGCTGAGCATGCTCTCCAGTTGGACAAGGCAACACTCACATGGCAACACTTAGGCAGCGCCGAAGAGGTACGCAGCACGACCGGGCAGCAGACAATAGTGGACACCTTGAAAGCATCCGATGAGGCAATGTCACCACGGGACATAGAAACAATAACCGGATTGGATAATCAATATATAAGAAAAACACTTCTAAAGTTACAGAAAGATAAAATAGTAAAAAAATATAGTTATGGGAAATACTTATTTACTGGCAACAGTGGCAACACTGAATACACTGGCAACACTGGCAACACTGGCAACACTTCCCGCTTGACTGTTGCCACTGTACCCACTGTTGCCACACTCTCAATCAAAGAATGCACAACCTGCAAAAAAAACTACCAATGCCTTGACTGTGAACACGGCGCAAAGCAACAGGCAATAAACCAATAAAGGATTGAACCATGGAAACGCAACCGAACAAAACAGAAAAGAACCTTATCAGTAAAAAGCAGCGGCTTTTCATTCCGTTTTTGCTGCGCTCAAAGAATATCATCACTGCCTGCGAACTGGCAGGCATTGACCGCAGCACCTGGTGGCGCTGGAATCAGGACCCCGCTTTTAAAGCTGCCCTGGCAGATGAGCGCAACCGGCTTATTGACGATGCGATGGATACGCTCAGATTGAACCTTGCAGGCGCTTATGATGTGATCGTGGCGCTCATGTCAAGCAAAGATGAGGCCGTGGCACTGAGGGCAGCGCAGGCGCTCACAGATGTATATTTGAAGGCCGTTTCTATGGCAGAGATCGAAAAAAGAATCGAAGCCCTGGAGCAATCCGAGGGCAGTAAGAAGTAAAAACCATAAATCAAAGGAGGATTGGGCTATGAAAGAAAAGATAAAAATGCCGCAGGTGGTATCAGTACGCGACACAAACAAGGTTTTAATTTGCTTATCCCTGGACGATTTACGCGCCTGCATTGATGACCCGGCAACGGGCCACAAGATGTTTAATGTTATCTATGCGCAGATCGGCTTGACCGATGCCCTGATTTACACCGGTATCAAGGGCAAGATCAAAGACATTGCCAGAAAATTATAACCCGTTCACAACAGCCAAAAATGGCACAAAACACAAATCAGGAGAAAAAGTCATGGTTAAAACGAAATCAGCAAGCAGTATCAAAACCGGACACGCGAAAAAGCCCACGGCAAAACCGGCAAAGGTGGTTAAGCCAAAACTGAAAGCTCACACATTTAAGGCCAAGCACCACGGGCAAGCATAAAAAACTCACAATTAATATGAGGTAACAAAAATGGCAATCAAAGCAGCAATAAAGAATTTTCAGGCAGCTCTTGCAAAGGCAAAGGCTGAAACGACAGAAATTAAAGACGACCTGCGACCGCAGCGTATGAAAGAAAAAATCAGGCCGGGGGTTATGGATGCCTATAAGCGATTCGATGAAGCACGCGCCGACCTGAAGCGCAGGGCGGGCAATTTGTCCGGTATTATTGACAAAGTGCTTGAGATCAAACAGCCTGAAAGCGAAATTAAGCAGCTTATACGCATGATGCAGTTTCAGGAAATCCGCCGCGGGCTGGTAGCAATGCCTGCAGAGAAGCACCGGGACGTATGCGAACAGAAAGCGGCGGCGGGTGATCGTGCTTTTTTTGATGCAGTCAGGGAAAGCCCTTTTGAGATCGTAAACCCTCATATCATGTCTGCAATGCAGGCCGAATTTATGCGGCAGGCAGCAGATAATGACCGGAATGTAAAGATTGCCCTGGAAGGCTCTGAAACTTTGCGGGATGAAGCTGAATCACTGGACTTTGAAATTAGGCAGGCTGAAAAGTTTATTCGTGAAACTTTGACCTCTGAGAAGATCAATACCCTAAGTGAACCCATAGAAAAAATGACCTCAAAACAAAGCACAGAGTATATTTCTAAACACGGTATTGAAAGTTTTCGGGCGATGTTTGACAGCGGCATAAGATGACCGCAGGCACAGCAGGGGCAGGGCCGTTTCGATTGTTTCCGGTTGCGGCTCTACCCTTCATAAAAAAAGATCGTTGATTGTAGGGTATTTATGCGAGCCTCTTTTTTAACCAGATTGAAGAAATTGGAAACGCTCAGTAACAAGGGCCGGTATCCGAACTTCATAATTCTTTATCGGCAGGACGATGGTTCATTGTTGAATCAGCAGACTGGAGAGACCATACCGGCTGATTATTGCTTTGCTGCAAACTGCCATGTAATTCTTCATTGCAGCCCTGATAATTTTTCAGAATCTGCAGGGCAAGAAATCATAGGAGCAAAGGCCGTGCTGAGTCTACCGCAACAATACGAAACAACCGAACAATGGGAAGCGGCAGCAAGGGCACAGCAGCAAGCACAGGCCACAGGATGCAATCCGGACACACAACAACCAGCAGCGCAGCTCGTGACAGTCAAGGCCGAACCGACAGCCGCTGAGATCAAAGCAGCAGAGGCAGCGACAACTGAGAAAAAAATAAATGCCTACTTTGAAAATTTGATTGAGAAGCAAAAAGCGCAGCGTCGAAACCGGCAGCGGCTTTCGTGGAAGTGACTGTTTTTATCATCGAAGCTGCATAATGTGTGAAATGGGATAAACCACAAGATATAGTGCCGGATGGACTTAATACTTTTTATAATTGCATACTCACCCTTGATTTATTGCATAAGCATACTGATAAAAAGGTAATTTTTGGTTTACATAATGTTGCTTATAAGACGTAAGTATATTTTATCAAGTAATTTTAAGCACTTATTTATTTTGCATAGCTTTGCTTATAATTATTCATACCCGAACAATAAAGCTTGAACGTGCAACCATGTTATTCCTAAAACCAAATGATATTGCCGAACTCACAGGCCGCAAGCGCTCAGCGCTCCAAGTCAGATGGTTGGCAGAAAATGGTTTTAGATTCGTGATCGGTGCCGATGGACGGCCTAAGGTCCTTATCGGAGAAGTTGACTTCCACTTGAATCATGCTAAAACGGAAAGACCGCAACCAATGACACAACCAGACTTTAGCAAGGTTTGAAATGGGGCGCAAGAGACAAAGCAGAAAAGACCTTCCCGAACGTGTCTACCAAAAACACGGCGCTTATTATTTTGTCGGCATCAATAAAAAATGGTCACTGCTTGGCAAGACTCTGTCAGAGGCTTTAAAAAAATATGGTTCATTCATGGAGCCGACAAAGCTGCATACCCTTGGGCAGGTGTTTGATCGTTACCTTGCCGAGATAGTGCCCGAGCAAAAAGAAAATACTCAGATCAATAAACGGCTTGCCATACGGAGACTGCGACCTGTTTTTTCTTCCGTTGCTCCAGTCACTGTTAAACCTTGCCATGTGTACGAATACGTCGATTTAAGGCAGAAGAAAAACGGCAAGGCAGCAGCGAACCTTGACCAAAGCGTTTTATCAGATGTTTTTACATATGCTATCCGATGGGGTGTATGTGAGAAAAACCCCGTTAAAGAAACAAAGCGCTTTATCTTGCCGAAGCGCAACCGATACATAACCGATGCTGAATATAATTTGCTCTATGGGAAGGCTAACCCATTAGTGCGGTGCGTTATGGATATGGCAACCATTACCGGCCTGCGTAAGGGCGATATTCTCAAGATCAAGCTTGGCGATATTCAGAACGATGAGCTTTCAGTGGTCACACAAAAGACCGGCAAGAAACTTATTTTCAAAATAGTTGACGACCTGGCAGAGGCTATCGCAAGATCGAAGGCTCTACACCGTCCGGTATTAAGCACTTTTCTTTTTTGCACTCACCGGGGCGGGAAAATAACAGTCTATAATTTCGACACGCAATGGCAGCGCGTCAAAAGAAACGCAGGACTATATGAAGCTGATTTGCACTTTCACGACCTGAGAGGCAAGGCAGCAACCGATGGAAAAGCAGACGGCGTCAATGTTCAACAGCTTCTAGGACATAGCAGCAGCAGCACGACAGACGGGTATATTAAGGCCCGTGAAACCGACCGGATACAGCCATTAAAAAGAGTAGGCGCAACCGATGAAAAAGCTGTCTAATAAAAAAATCCGTGGTCAAGAAAAATCAATTACTTAGCTCTCAGCAAAAATCAAAATAGTAGACAATTTAGAAAGCAGTTTTAGAAGTTTTATTATATGGTTATTGCTCAATGTTTTACGCTCTGTAATTAAATATAAATTCTAGCATTGCGGGAGTATAACCCGGACCATCATAAATATTTTGCAGCTACACAAGAGCCACTGCAAAGCCCAATAGCTCAACTATATTTTGTCTTGTTCAAGTAAAATAGAAGGTTTTTATCTTCGTGCATGCATTAACCATTCTTTTCTGCTCTGCTGGCTGTCTTCTCGTGCGCATGCTCCTGTGGCTTCGCTACCGCATTACGTTAAGCGGACTTGCGCAGGTGCGCAGCAAAGGCACACGGGGCATACTCTTTCTGCCCAATCACCCGGCGCTCATTGATCCCCTCATCATTTCCACGCTGCTCTACCCGACCTTCCAGGCACGCCCCCTTGCCTTCGAAGATCAAATAAGCCATCCCGTGATCCGCTGGATGTGCGACCTTGTCGGCACGATACCGATTCCTGACATCAAGCGAGTGGGCAGAGGGGCTAAAGTCATCATAGAAAAAACTCTTGGTGTGCTCATCACGACGCTCAACCAGGGCCAAAATGTGATCCTTTATCCTGCGGGGCGCGCCTATCGCAGCCGCTTTGAAAGCCTGCGCAGCACAAGTGGCGTGGAGACCATCCTGCAGTCATGCCCCGATGTGCGCATTGTGCTCATTCGCACCACAGGCCTGTGGGGAAGCACTTTCAGCTGGGCTTCGGACAAGGCGCCCAGCATTGAAGCTGGTTTAAAAAAAGCTCTTTGGACCATCCCGGCAAGCGGAATCCTCTTCTCACCCCGCAGAACCCTGCATATCGAGCTTGCTGAACCCGATGATTTCCCGCGCTCCGCCGACCGCCGGACCATTAACCGATACCTTGAGGCATTCTACAATAACGAGGCACCCCCCAATACCTATGTGCCCTATACTTGGTGGGAGCGCGTCGGAACGCGCAAACTGCCCGACCCGGATGTAAAAAATAACTAAATGGTCTTCATATTTGAAATTATCTGTAGCTGGCTCCCTCTTTCATTCGCTCCTCACTACAGATTTTAATCGACGCTTTCCGGGAGCACCCTTATTCCGCCAGGAGAGGCACGCCATGAAACCATTTTTTTGCTGCCAGGCCTGTTTTGTAGCCCTTCCCGCAGTGCTGCATGTTGTGCGGCTGATGCTGGGCTGACAGATTACGAAGGACTGCAGGCATTTATTAACAATCATTCGGCTTCACATTTAAATATTGACCACTACTGCCGTGCTGCTGTATTTTGTAAAAAAACGTCAACATTGAGCATAGGAAAACATATGAGAAAAAAATTAGCGCTGTGCTTCATCATCACCATACTTTCGGCATCACTGGGCCAGGCAAAAGAGATAGCCGGCATCAGCATGCCCGACGCACTGCAGGCAGACGGACAGACGCTTGTATTAAACGGCGCAGGGGTTCGGACCAAGTATTTCATAGACCTCTATGTGGGCGGGCTCTATCTGAAGCAGAAGACGGGCGCTGCCGAAAAAATAATGGCCTCTGATGAGCCCATGGCCATACGGCTGCACATTATTTCATCGCTTATCACAAGTGAAAAAATGGAAGCTGCAACACGCGAGGGATTTATTAACGCCACGGTCGGGGATGCGGCGCCTCTTGCCGACAGATTGGAAGGCTTTATTGCTGTGTTTCGGGAAAAGATAAACAAAGAAGATGTCTATGAATTTGTCTATGTGCCCGCTATAGGAACCAAAATCAGCAAAAACGGCAAGCTCAAAACGACTATTCAGGGCATTGATTTCAAAAAGGCGCTATTCGGGATCTGGCTATGCGCAAAACCTGCGCAGGAAAACCTGAAGGCGCAAATGCTGGGACGCTAGAGCATCAAGGCTCACCGCCTTGCTCAGGAATATTACGACCAACTCTTAGCCGCTCCGGTCTGCCATTGCAAAGCTGTTTCAATGATAGCGCTGAGGTCATTGAACCGGGGCTTCCATCCAAGTTCATGCTTTGCCGCATTGCAGCCTGCAATCAGAATGGCAGCATCGCCGGATCTGCGGGGCTCGGCCTGCAGCGCAATTTTTTTGCCCGAGACCCTCTGTACCGCCTCAACGATTTCCCGTACGCTCACCCCGCTGCCCCGACCGATATTAAACACGGCAGAAGGCTTGTCCGCGGCCAGCCAGTCAAGCGCCTTGATATGGGCATCGGCAATATCGCAGACATGAACATAGTCACGAACGCATGAGCCGTCGCGAGTGGGGTAGTCGGTGCCGAAAAGAGGGAGATATTCCAGCCCGCCCATGGCCACATAAATTGCCTGTGGAATCAGGTGCGTTTCACTGGCATGCAATTCTCCGATCTGCCCGGACGGATCAGCCCCTGCGGCATTAAAGCAACGCAGCACAACGCTTTTCAACCCATAAATTGCATCAAACCATTCAAGCATCTTCTCGACACATATTTTTGTATGTCCATACACAGAAACCGGGCTTTGCGGATGTTCCTCATCAATCGGGATCCGCTCGGGCTCGCCATAGAGAGCTCCGGAGGAAGAAAAAATAAGCCTATTGACCCCGGTATCTTGCATGGTGGTCAGAAGATTAAGCGTGCCCGAAACATTATTTTCATAATATCGCCCAGGTATCTGCATCGACTCGCCCACCAGAGTGCAGCCAGCGCAGTGCAGAACTGCCTCTATTGCATGTTTCCGAAAAACCTTCTGCACATCGGCTTTTACGCGCAGATCTCCCTGAAAAAAAGGCGCGTCTGCAATGGCCTGGCGGTGGCCCTGTGCCAGATTATCAAAAACTATTACGTCGCGGCCTGCTTCATGCAGAGCCCTGACAGCATGCGACCCTATATAACCTGCTCCGCCAACAACCAGTATAGCCATATTTGCTCCTGTCTTAAGGCAATCGATTACCAATATTTGGTTTCGTAAAAACCTTACCGCATGTTAATACGAGAAGTCCGCTGTAGCGGATTGGCAATGACTGTTTTTAACTTTTTATGACTTGCTTATACTTTGTGTATATATAACTAAAACAACAATAAAAAACAAGGTGTGATGAAATAATTACACCCCCGCAATTGTTTCCATGCATGTTTGCTCCAGGCATCATCACTGGAATATTATTGCTGAATGGATATGCATCTGATAACTTTTAAGGCTAGTTGCTATGTGCAGGGACATATCAAGAGCTGCTGCATGACCTGCCGAAGAGATAAGGATTAGCTACGGTATGAATGTTTGCTGCGCCTGCCTGTGCTGGGCGATAAAAAAAACAATGTCCGGGATGCCCTGCTTTGAGGCCGAGGCATCCCGCCAGATAATACTATCAGAAAGGTATATCATCATCTGAAGGCATATCGGGAACACGATCAAATGGATCGTCGCCGGATGAAGCGCTCTGAGAGGCAGGCCTTTCACCTTTGCTGCCGAGCATCTTCATCTGCTCGACGAGTATCTCTGTGGTCCATCGCTTGTTGCCGTCTTTATCCTGCCAATCGCGTGTCTGCAAGCGACCTTCGGCATAGATCAAGCTTCCCTTATGCAGATACTGCCCGCAAATTTCAGATAACTTGCCAAAGGTGACGCAGCGGTGCCATTCGGTCTCTTCGACCTTCTCGCCCTGCTTGTTGGTGTATTTACGGTCGGTGGCCAGAGAAAAACTGCAGATACCGAGTCCGCCCGCTGTAAAACGCACTTCCGGATCTTTGCCCAGCCGGCCCACAAGAATAACTTTATTGACTGACATGAAGTTCTCCCCTTCTGAATTTTGATCATACGGTGCTTTTTTTTATTTACCCGAAACTATACCGGACTCACCCGTATTGTCAAGGCTTTTGCATCGAGTATAAAACGCACAAGAAATCATCTCAGCACGTCCTTCATATTTTTTTTTATTTACCTGAATAGTTCTTAATTATATGCTATAATAAATTAAATTAAAGACCATCTCCTTTGCGATCCCTGCCCGCACACTCACCATAGCCCCGGTAATCACGGCGGTCACCAGCCAAAGCAGATCTGAGAGGTCAATGAAGATCATATGCTTGCAGGAGCTTTATCCAGAAAGGAACAACATGAGTCAATCCTACCCCGTAAATCCACGCGGCGCTAAAACTCGGATTCTTTTAACAAGCGTTTTTGGGCCTTATGCCCAGGATGATGAATACGGCAGCCGAGCCATGAACCCCATGGAGCTGTATCACAATCAGGTAACCCGCGAACAGGGTCCTTTTTCCCTGCGCATGTTTCACCGCTCCTTCGGGCTCATGATGATAGAGTCCAATATCGACGCGCCCTGCACCCTGCTTGATTTTCCAACGCTCGATCGCTTTGTGGAGGAAGTACGGGACCATGAATACGACGTGATCGGCATCAGTTCCATCATGCACAATATCGGCAAGGTGCGCAAGATGTGTGAAATCATCCGCGCAGTGCGCCCCGGTGCCGTCATCGTCGTCGGGGGCCATATTTCCAATGTGCCCGAGCTGAACAAAAAAGTTAGCCTTGACCATGTGGTCAAGGGCGATGGCGTGAGCTGGTTCCGGCGGTATTTGGGACAGAATGAAAAAGCGCCCATACAGCATCCCCTGGCTGTATCGGGCTTCGGCACCCGCAGCCTGGGGATCACACTGCCCCAGAAACAGGGCGACACAGCCGCAACTCTGATACCGTCGGTCGGCTGCCCCATGGGGTGCAACTTCTGCTCCACCTCGGCACTCTACGGCGGAAAGGGCAATTTCGTGAACTTTTTCGAGGGCGGCGATGAGCTGTTCAAGGTCATCTGCGGGCTTGAGGAAAAGCTGAAGGTCCGTTCCTTCTTCGTTCTGGATGAAAATTTTCTATTGCACAAAAAGCGCGCCCTGCGCCTGCTTGAGCTCATGGAGCAGCACAACAAAAGCTGGACATTCTATGTATTTAGCTCGGCGCGCGTCATCAAATCATATGAAATCGACCAACTGCTGCGTCTGGGCATTGCCTGGATATGGATGGGACTTGAGGGCGAAAAGAGCCAGTATGAAAAGCTCGACGGCATCGACACCTTTCGTCTTGTGCGCGAGTTGCAGTCTCACGGCATCTGCGTGCTCGGGTCAACCATCATAGGCCTTGAAAATCACACACCGGATAATATCGGCGCTATTATTGACCATGCCGTTAGCCATGACACCGACTTTCACCAGTTCATGCTCTACACACCCCTGCCCGGCACGCCCCTGTACCAGCAGCATATGGAAGACGGTACCCTGCTCCCGGAAGACGAATGCCCGTCGGCCGACTCTCACGGCCAGTACCGTCTGAACTACCGCCACCGGCACATACCCGCAGGGAGGGAAACCGAGTACCTGCGGAGCGCCTTCACCAGCGATTTTAAAATAAACGGTCCCAGCATCGCCCGCATGGTGCGCACCATGCTTGCCGGATGGAAGCGCTATAAAAACCATCCTGATCCGCGCGTGCGCACCCGCATTCAATCGGAGTTCGAGGGCCTGCGCTATAAATACGGGGCGGTTCTGTGGGCAATGAAAAAGTGGTATGCCGACGATGCTGCCTTGTGCGCAAAACTCGATATAACGCTCAAGGGCCTGTATGCGGAATTCGGACTCGCGGCCAGCCTTACTGCACCGGT
This sequence comes from uncultured delta proteobacterium, assembly GCA_903911225.1. GTDB lineage: Bacteria > Desulfobacterota > WTBG01 > CAIYCZ01 > CAIRTM01 > CAIWCT01. The sequence goes on along the minus strand of CAIWCT010000378.1, from coordinate 5,037 downwards.
GATCGGCCGCTTCCTGCGCTATACCATCACCAGGGAGGCGCGTCGCCTTGAACAGGGTTGGACCTATGAGCCCATGACCGTGTATGAAAAGAACGATCAAGCGCGCCAACTTGAAAAGTACGCTCTTGACCTGAACTGGATCGAGCCGCAGCGCCGCAGGCTCGCCGCTGCCTTCTCCACTGCCTGCGAATTCGTGGCAAATCTCAGGCGGACCTATGCCGTCTATCCCCACAGCGACTATGCCCATTATCGAAGCAAGGTATCGGCATGGCTGCTTGCCCATGCTGACATACGTGGTAAAGGACTTTTAAGAATAAGGCTGAAGCCATGCCTCGACTCGCGACACCCCCTTATTCTTGAACTCTCGGGGGCATTTGACCGCATCAATGCAAAGCAGCTGAAAAAAAGAATTGCCGCTTATCTTAAGGAGCATGAAGGGACCCTTGTCCTTAACTTTAATGGACTGACTGCCGTTGAAATCAAAGCGCTTGAAAAATTTCTAAAAAAGCTGAAAGGCTATCGGGAAAGGATCAAGCTGGTGAGCAGCGATACCCTGCGGGAGGAAATTGCCGATGCCCTTGCTGGCGCACGGAAATATTTCGAAGTGTTAAACAGTGAAGAACTCCCGCAGTGTACATAATTAACTTTTTTTGAGTCAGGCTATAAAGAAGCTACCATCCCGACAGACCGTGGAATGGAGGCTTTTTTTATCCTGATGAAGCAAAGCGTTCCATTATACATGCCGGCAGCCACTTTCCGGCACCCCGCCTTTTGCTGAATATTCAGAAAGCGGCCTTATGATGATTTTGCCGCATCAAGCGCCGACCTGATCTTAGCAGCAAGCTCATAGAGTTGAAACGGCTTCACGAGAAATTCTTTGATGCCCGTTTTCAGGGTTTTCGATGTATCCTCACTCTGTGCCAGGCCCGACACCATGATGACCGGAAGCCAGGGAGCCAAAACAAAAACAGTTTCGGCAAGTTCAAAACCGTTCATACCCGGCATTGTTTTATCGGTAATAAGCAGATCATAGTTTGTGCTGTTGGAGCCGATAAGCTCAATTACTTCCTGCGGGATGGTCGTCACAGTCGCGCGGTAACCAAGACCCTCAAGAAGCGTGCGGGCCATGATTGTAATATCGTGTTCATCGTCGACAAACAGTATGGATTCACCTGTGCCCCGGCGCGACGGCAAGTCTGCAACCGGCTGCTGGCCCTCCATGGCCATAAGCGGGAGGAGCACGTCAAAGGTCGATCCCTGGCCCGGATTAGAAGAAACAATGACCATTCCATTATGGGATTTAACAATACCATGCACCACCGCAAGCCCCAGGCCCGTCCCATCTCCCTTTTCCTTGGTGGTGAAATAGGGCTCAAATATATGCTCAACAACATCTGAGGTCATACCGTGGCCCGTATCGCTTACGGTCAGGCGCATGTACCAGCCTGTGCTCAGGCCGTCATAGGTTTTCCCATCGATCTCAAGTGCATCAAGGCCGACGCTCAACACACCTCCCCTCTCACGCATGGCATGGCCGGCATTAGTGCACAGGTTCATAATCACCTGATGCATCTGTGTCGGGTCTGCAAGAACAACATATGTGTCGCATGCTATGTTCTGCTTGATCTCGATGCTGCTCGGAATGGAGGCTCGCAGAAATTTAATGGCTTCCTCAAGAAGGGGGGCAACCCGGACAGGCCGCATCTCGTGCTCTGTTCGCCTGCTGAAAGCAAGTATCTGACGCACCAGATCCTTGGCTCGGTTTGAGGCCTTGATGATATAGGATATATAATTTTTCAACGTTGCGTCCTGGGCCGCCTGCAGCGATAGATCAGAAAAACCGGAAATAGCTGTCAGGATATTATTAAAATCGTGTGCGATGCCGCCGGCAAGGGTGCCTATGGCCTCCATTTTCTGGGCCTGCCGCAGTTGCTGCTCCATTTTTATACGAGCCGTACAGTCTCGCAATACGCCAACCGATCCGGTTATATTCCCCTGTGTGTCCTTTTCCAAAATCGAGTGCCATTCCACGGTGCAGATGGTGTTATCTTTTTTCCGCAGATTAAATTCCCTGTTATCGATATAGCCTTTCTCGAAAAACTCCCCCATCATGCCAATAGCTTCCTGCCGGGACTTGTCATCCTGCGGCATCAATGTGGCTGTGCTCTGGCCGACCAGCTCCTCGGGGCTGAAGTCGAGAACTTTGCGCACTGCCTCGTTGACCGCCGTTATATCGCCCCGGCTGTCGGTGACGATGACCATATCTGGTGTCGCGCGAAATACGTCTTCCAGAAAGTCACGCGACTGCCTGAGCTTTTGCTCGGCTTCCTTGCGGGCTGAAACATCATGGAGACTGATCACCGTTCCGATATTTTCATTCTTTTCATTTTGGAAATACCGGCAATTCAGCTCAATGAAACAGCCGGCCCCGTTCTTGCGCTTGAGCATGGTTTCAAAATGATCAACAAAGTGCCGCTCTGCAAGCTCCTGCATCATCTGCCGACTCCGCTCATGATACCCTTCTTTATCATAGGAAACTTCAGCAATATGCCTGCCGATAAGTTCTCCCCTGTCGTATCCAAGCATGTTCTCAATTGATTTATTGGCCATGATAATGACACCCAAAATATCGGTAACAATAAGCCCGTCAATTGCTCCCTGAAAAATATTCTCCATTAAATCGCGGGACTGACGCATATCAGACTGGCTCGCCCGGAGCTGTTCAAGGCTTGCTTCAAGCTGCTGGTTTGAGGCTTCAAGCTCGAAAGTTTTTGACCGAACCATTTCCTCAAGCCGGGTACGGTGCTGCTGCAGCTCGGCTTCGAGAGCCTGCCGTACTTCAAGCTCATCCTGAATGCGCTGGTAATAATCGTGCAGTTGGCCAACTACGGCGCCGATGAATACCTCTATGAGGGTTCCGGCGGCTCCGACACCTCCGACATAAAACTTCTCCACCCAGTCAAGCCCCATGAGCATGCACGCGAGGATATTGACCAGTGGGCTCAGCAGTCCAGCGTAAATACCGGCTTTGACGCCATACAGCCAGGCAATAATTACTACCGGAATAATCGCGGCAATAGCCATACCTTTGCCCAGTGTGTAGTTGATAATCACAAAAAGCACAAGGTAGAGCCCCACTGACGATAAAGCTATTGCCAACCGGTTGTTGAAATATTTTTTAACAGGTGCTTTCATAATATCCATAAACAAAAGTGATAGATTTTGAGTGTATAGATTATATATATATTTAAATATTTACAATTTCAATATGTACTACCTTAATAATAAAAATGCTCACTCACGCAGCTGAGGGATTGGGAAATACAAATAACAGAAGCAATTACAGATCTTCTGCATCAACCATGACAGGAAGCTTATTGTCAAGACATTTTCATGGCTCCTCAACATAGAGCCAAGCCAATGGATCTTACAGACCTTAGGTGCGTTAGAACAGTGTGCGCCAACACGAAGCGATACCTGAGTTCAGGCAAAAAAACAACATGGTACCCCATTTTAGGTGAGGGTGAAGCATTTTCTGAGATGGTTAAATATGCTGCCGGAGTTATTTTCGCCCCAGCAAACGTCATTTTTTTGTCTTTTTCAACCCGGAAGTTATGTTGTTCCTGATTGACAGCAAAGCCCTCTTGTTTTATACTTACCGTTCTTGAAAAAACCCGCCATACCTTTGAATGAAAAGACAACAAAGCACAGGGAGCTAATCTATGAAAATTTTGAAAATCGACCATCTGGGCATTGCCGTAAAAAGTATCGATGAAGGTAAAAATTTCTGGACCGATGTTCTGGGCCTCCAGCTTACAGCTACCGAGACCGTGCAGGAACAGAAAGTCACTACAGCTTTTTTTCCTGTTGGTGAAAGTGAAGTTGAGCTGCTTGAGTCGACATCCCCAGACGGCCCCATCGGCAAATACATCGAAAAACGGGGCGAAGGCATTCAGCATGTAGCATTCCGCGTAGAGAACATTGAGGAAGCGCTTGCCGAATTAAAGGCCAAGGGCATACCGCTTATCGATGAAAAGCCGCGGCGCGGCGCAGGAGGCGCCATGATCGCTTTTCTGCACCCCAAAGCAACCAGCGGAATTCTTGTTGAGCTTTCGCAGAGAGACGAACACTAGTCACACATTCCACTGCAGGAGCTGATTTATCCGCGATTCGATCGCGTCTGAAGGCACACCTACAATAAAAAAAGGAGTTTGCCATGGCAGAACATCCCGACCTGAAAAAATGGCAGGACCTTGCGGCAAAAGAGCTCAAGGACAAGCCGCCTGAGTCATTGAACTGGGCAACACCGGAAGGCATTATGGTCAAGCCCCTTTACACAGCTGAAGACCTGGAAGGGCTTGAATGCGTCAATACCCTGCCGGGTCTTGCTCCCTTTGTGCGCGGCGTGCGCGGCACCATGTATACGCAGCGGCCTTGGACTATACGCCAGTATGCCGGGTTTTCAACGGCACGCGAGTCCAATGCCTTTTACCGGAAAAATCTTGCAGCAGGGCAAAAAGGCCTCTCCGTTGCCTTCGACCTTGCAACCCACCGCGGCTATGACTCCGACCACCCCCGCGTGGCCGGCGATGTGGGCAAGGCAGGCGTTGCCGTTGACTCGGTCGAGGATATGAAAATCCTCTTTGACCAGATTCCCCTTGACCAGATGTCGGTTTCCATGACCATGAACGGCGCGGTGCTGCCGATACTTGCAGGCTATATCGTAGCGGCAGAGGAGCAGGGAATTGCGCAGGACAAGCTTGAGGGCACCATACAAAATGATATTCTCAAAGAATACCTGACGCGCAATACCTATATCTATCCGCCTGAGCCGTCCATGCGCATTGTCTCCGACATAATCAGCTACTGTTCCAAGCACATGCCCAAGTACAACACTGTGAGCATCAGCGGCTATCACATGATGGAGGCGGGGGCAAACTCGGTGCAGCAGGTAGCCTTCACCCTGGCCGACGGCCTTGAGTTCGTAAAAGCCGCCATGAGCGCGGGCCTTGATATCGATACGTTCGCAGGCCGCCT
>CAIWCT010000377.1 GCA_903911225.1 uncultured delta proteobacterium | reverse complement strand
TTCGCATAACCACAATATTTTGTTCTTTGTTGTCATTCCCGCGCATGCGGGAATCCAGATAGCTCAAGAGAATTGCTACCACAGTCAACTTCAGCTTTGGAGATAACCAGAAAATATAAATCTATATTTCACATTGTTTGCCCTGAACTCCCCGTTTTTTTTACAAAGTAAAAAAAAGACTACGACGATATAGAAGTAATACAGCATAAACATGAAAGATATAAATATTTTCTGGAAATATCACCGTCATTGCTATATTATTTAATATTACAGGTGTGATGCCCCTAACAATGCATATGGGGCGCGCAAAACCTTAGGCAAAGAGCCAGAGACAACAAGCATGTTTGCCCATTTTCGAAAAAAACAGGTGAATCAAAAGATGGAGATGCTTGAAGGGGTTTTCGCGCAGAACCTGCGTCTCGTCGGAAAAATGCCTGTCGAAAAGAAGTCCTTTTGGGGCATGAAATGGTCACTCAGGATGGGGCTTCTGTTGTTTTTAGGCTTATTTCTCTCCACTCTTACCGTCGCTTCGCGCATTCCGCAGAGCGTAGACATTTTCAACCAGGCGCCCATAGAGACCACACAGATAACCGATGCTCAGGGTCCGGTGGTCGAGTCAGCCGGCAAGCAGGCTCTTGAGGCCACGCTAAACCCTGATGACAAAAAGCAGGTGCAGCAATACTCAAGCTCCACAAACCAGAGCCTTGAGGACAAAAAGCATGTGCAGGAATTTGTAAACCTCATCAGCCAGAGCCTTGCGGACAAAAAGCAGGTGCAGGAATACGCCAATTCCCTCAACCAGAGCCTTGAAGAAAAAGAGCATATGCAGGATGATGTAAACCTCATCAGCCAGAGCCAGGTGCCCATAAAAAAAATGTTCGGCTTGAGCGTCAAGACCATAATCATCGATGCCGGACACGGCGGTGAAGACCCCGGCGCAATTGGCGGGCTGGGCACAAAAGAGAAGGATATCACAATTGATATTGCCCGCATGTTGAAAACCCGCCTTGAAGCCAGAGGTTCCTACCGGGTGCTCCTGACACGACAGGCCGACAGGTTTGTCTCACTGAAGGCCCGCACAGTTATAGCAAACACAAGCGGGGCAGACCTGTTCATCTCGGTGCATGTAAATTTCGTGCCCAAAAGCTCTCTTGACCTCGTGGAAACCTACTACTTCGGCCCATCAAAAAGCGATATTTCCATGAAGCTGGCAGAAAAGGAAAACGAGGGCTCTGACTTCAGCATAAACGATTATAACCAGATCATCAAGAAATTGAGCAACACGATGAAGCTGCAGGAGTCGCGCCTTTTTGCCCAAAGCATCCAGCAGCACCTCTACAAAAGCATGCGCGCCGTAAGCGGAGAAGTCATGGACTATGGTGTGAAGCGAGCACCCTTTGTGGTGCTGCTGGCTGCGGATATGCCGGGCGTGCTTGTAGAAGTTGCGTGCCTGAGCAACCGCGAACAGGAACAGCGCCTGCGTGACCATTCATACCGGGAAGACATAGCACAATACATAGAAACGGGTGTAATACAATACTTAGACACAAGGAGCACAGGCCATGACACAGAAAGAGCAGACCGGGACATCGAGCGAAACGCTTTTCGTAGGAATTGACCTAGGTACATCCAGAAGCTCCATCACCGCCAGCAATGAGCGCACGGCGTGGATAGAGAGTTATGTGGGATGGCCAAAAGACTTTATCTCCGCCAGAGTGCTGGGCAAACAGGTCATGTTCGGAGCCGAGGCTCTCGAGCATCGCCTTTCCCTTGAAATGTGCCGCCCCATGGATCGAGGCGTCATCAAAGAGGGCATCGACCGCAGCGAGGATGCCGTAAAGGAAATAATTCAGGAGCTCATCCGTCTTGTAAGCCCCAATCCCGGGCAGCAGATAAAGGCCATAGTCGGCGTCCCGGCTGACACAATGAAGGTCAATAAACTGGCCATACGCAAAGCGGTCAAGGACTATGTGCATTCAATCATGGTCGTGAGCGAGCCCTTTGCCGTGGCCTACAGCATGGACCTGCTTGACAATGCCTTCATTATTGATATTGGGGCCGGAACGGTGGACTTCTGCATCATGCATGGCACTATGCCGGACGAGAACGACCAAAAAACCATCACCACTGCCGGTGACTATGTGGACGACCAGCTCTTTAGCCTCATGACAGAGAAGTACCCTCGCTCGCGATTTACGAAAAATATGGTGCGTCAGTTCAAGGAGCGTTTCAGCTTCGTCGGCGAAGTATCCGATGAGATACAGGTCGAGCTTCCCCTGGATGGCAAGCCCGCACCGCACGATATCAAAATGGAGGTAAAACGCGCCTGCGAAAGCATACTGCCTGCAATAATCGACACTGCGGCTGATATGATATCAAGGTTCGACCCCGAGTTTCAGGCCAAAATAAAAAACAACATCGTCCTTGCGGGCGGGGGCAGCGGCATCAGAAATCTTGCCGCGCACATTGCCCACGGGTTGAAGGATTACGGCCAGTGCACGGTAGTGACCGTTGACGACCCGCTCTTTGCCGGCTCCATCGGCGGCCTGAAGCTCGCTCAGGATATGCCTAAAAACTACTGGGAAGAGCTGTAGAAATAGTCATAGCGCCCGTAAAATATTTGCAGCGACCCTTGAATAAGGGCCGCTGCATTTTTTTATTGGGGGATACTTTCTCTACAGCAAAATGCTCTGGTATCTTGATCCTGAGAGCTGGCAGATGCTTTAGAGCTTTTTTCTTTTTACTATAGTCGGTTTATCCATTCTGTCATCTCGACCGCAGGGAGAGATCCTAACACCTTGGTTGTCCCTCAGCCTACGATCTCTCCCTGCGGTCGAGATGACAATGTGGCTACAGCTTTTTGAAAAATGCTCTACTCTAATACCTTTGACCGCTGCGGCAAACCATGGAAACTCATGGATCAGCC
>CAIWCT010000376.1 GCA_903911225.1 uncultured delta proteobacterium | reverse complement strand
GAGTCGGTTGAATTTCTGAACATTTTTTGGGATACGCCGCAGTTTTCCCGAACGTATCAGGCGGCGCAGGAATTCCAGCAGAGCCCCCTTGCCGAAATTTTCCGCTGCGGCTACATGGAGTTTGAACGCTCCAAGAAAATGCGCAAGCGGCCGCCATCTGAGGAATCAGCCCCCGATGCCGATCCGCCGAGCGCGCAGTTTTTCGGCACGGGCAATCTTAAGCGCACGCTTGATCAGGCTTTTACCTCAGAGCTTGCACGCCTTGAAAAGAACCTGGGGCTGCTTGCCACCACGGGCAGCACAGCCCCATTTATCGGCCTTTTCGGCACCGTCTGGGGTATTATGGATTCATTTCGCATGATCGGGCTGAAGGGCTCGGCAAACCTGGCCACCGTTGCCCCGGGAATATCCGAGGCCCTCATCGCAACGGCCTTCGGCCTGGTGGCGGCCATTCCGGCAGTGGTTGCCTACAACTACTTCATGGGCAAAATTAAAATGATTTCCTCCGAGATGGAAAACTTTTCGGCGGAGTTCTTAAATATTATTGAGCGTCAGTTTGAAAGTGGCAGATACCATGGCAATGACCAACGGTAATAAAAAATCTGGTCTGGTCTCCGAGATCAATGTCACACCGCTTGTAGACGTTATGCTGGTGCTGCTGATCATTTTTATGGTGACGGCGCCCTTGGTGCAGCAGGGCGTTGATGTTGATCTGCCCAAGGCAAAGACCGACAAGCATATCGAGGCCAAGGAAGACCATCTCTCCATCACGCTCACCAAGGAAAAGAAGATATTCGTCAATAATATGGCTGTCGAGCTTCCCGAACTCAGGGATAGGCTCTCGCGGATATTTAAACAGCGCTCCGACAATCAGCTGTTCTTTAAGGCCGACGAGACTCTTCCCTACGGCTTTGTTACAAAGGTCATGGCTGAGATAAAAAATGCCGGGATCGACCGGCTGGGGCTGGTGACCATTCCGCCTGAGGAAAAATGATACCCCATCACTCCATACTGCAAACCCAGCTGCCCGATAAGAGACTCCGCTGGATGCTTGCGGTGTCGCTTGCCATTCATGTGATCGTTTTTGGCATCTGCTTTTTTAAAGCTCCCGGTGACAGGGTGTATTTCAATCCCTATGCCAACAGTATCAGCGTGGATCTTCTGGCTCCTCCAGGTCCGGCCGGTCCCAGGACCGATAATCCGCAGACGGTGCAGCAGCCGGTGAAGCTCTGGAAAGGCCCTGCCAAGGTTGATGCCGACGTAAAGGCTACGGCCCCCGAGCGCTCGCATAATGTTATTACCGTGAAGAAGCAGGAAGAAAATGTCTATGCGCCCAATGCGGTAAAGCAGTCAAGTGAGAAGGAAGGGCCGCAGAAGCCCGCTGCTGCTCAGCCTGCTGCTGCCCAGCCTGCCGGCGGCGCTGAAGATTTTGTCGAGCCTGACAAACTGCCTCCTTCAGGAGGCGGCGGCGGGGGAGGGGGTGGCGGCGGATCAAGCGATCTGCGGCTTGCGGCGTATTATATCGCCATTAATAACAAGGTTCAGCATGAATGGGTGCTGCCGCCCAATGACAAGCGCAACGGCAAGCTTGAGGCTATCGTGGGGCTTAAAATAGCCCGCAACGGCCATATTTTAGGATTTGAGTTTGAAAAGAGATCAGGGGATGCCAATTTTGACGAGTCTGTGGCGCGCGCCATTCAAAAATCAGATCCACTGCCGCCGCCGCCGGATTTTTTCAGAGAAAGCGTGCTTGAGGTAGGGATCAGGTTTATTCCCGATGAGAAGCCGTTCTGATTTTGAATTTATATGCCCTGCCTGCGGGTGCGGCTGCTGCCGCGAACCATAACCTCAAAGTCCGGCGCACCATTTCAACTGAAGAGCGCACGCATGAAAAAAAGAGATCTCCTTTTTGTTGCCATTGCTGCAATCATAGTCCTTGTCCTG
>CAIWCT010000375.1 GCA_903911225.1 uncultured delta proteobacterium | reverse complement strand
CCAACTCGACAACGGAAAGTCAATGCTGCATAACTATTTATGAAACACTACACTAGAAGAGCAGGGTCTTTCAGAGGCTGCTGATTCCTATAATTTCAACATTGTCACCATAACTCCGTATAAAATCCGCCGCCTGTGCTACCGCGAGGGCTTGCGCAATGTAATATGGAAAAGCGGTGAGTAATAGATGTTTACACCAACGCCGCAGGCTGCCTGATTTGCCAATGTTTTAAAAGAGGGTACCCTGCTGAAAAACGGTCTTTAATTCTATGGCAACAGGATGGTACGGGGGCGCAGGGATAATGATTTCTTTTGTATGGAAACGGTTGCAATTGCTGTTTGACGCGGTTCGGGTCCACGAAGCCATGGCGCAGGAGCACATTGTACAGCGCTTTTGCCAGTTCCCCCGCCTTTGTATATCGAGAAACAGATACTGCAATGGGTGGGCACCAGTATCAATGAACGGCCGCAGGAAATCTGCGCCTAAAGTATGATTCTTATCTTTTTTTGTACATTTTTATATTGACACTCAGCCCCGCATGTCGATATAGTGCGTAAATAGTATGGTGTGTGTGACCCTCATTTGGTATCTTGCAGTGAGCTTGGCATCCCGCAGTTATTCAAATGGAATAAGGGTGAAAGGTAAAATTTTTTCGAAAGGAGTATTGATGAAGAAGTATTATGAAGCAGGTATGACCGTTATTTCTCTTGCTATTGCTGTTGCTTTCGCCATGAGTCTCGTGGCGTGTTCAGCCCCTGAAAATGACAAAAAGCCACCAGAACAAAAGGCCGAGGCCGCCAAAGTCGTGACTCCCAAGGCTGAAGCGCCTAAAGCTCCTGATGCCAAGCCTGCCGCAGATGGCAAGGATGATTTTATCGTTCAGGTTAATGGTGACAAACTGACCACCGCAGAAGTGGACGCCATGCTGGATGGCCAGATGGCCTCCATCTCAAAACAGGTGCCGCCCGAGCAGATGGAGCAAGTTAAGGCGCAGCTTGAGCAAATGAAAGGGAAGTGGCGTCAGCAGCTTTCAGATTATTTTATCCAGAAGACCGTACTTTCACAGGAAGCCGACAAGCAGAAGATTGTCGTAACAGACGACGATGTCAATGCGCAGCTTAAGGAATATGAGCAGCAGGTCCCCGCCGGTACGAAACTTGAGGATATGCTCAAGCAGCAGGGTGTCACCATTGAGAAACTGCGCGCCGACATAAAAAGCATACTCAAAGCCAAGAAGCTCATGGATGCTCAGATTACGACCGGTCCGGTTCCCTCAGATGAAGAGATCAAAAATTATTATGATCTGAATAAGACGAAATTCGATGAGGCAGAGAAGGTCCGCGCGCGTCATATACTTGTAAAGACAAGTCCTACTGACAATGATACTGTGAAAAAAGCCAATAAAGCAAAAATTGATGCCATTCGCAAGAAGCTTGTTGCAGGAGGCGATTTTGCAAAGATAGCCCAGGAAAGCTCTGATTGTCCCAGCAAAGCCAAGGGCGGCGATCTCGGGGCCTTTGCAAAAGGCCAGATGGCCAAGCCTTTTGAGGATGCGGCTTTCAGCCAAAAGGTAAATGACATAGGTCCTGTGGTGGAAACCCAGTTCGGCTATCACATCATTCAGGTGCAGGAGCATATGCAGGCCAAGTCAAAGACTCTTGAACAGGTGAAGCCTGATATTATCAAGAGTCTCCAGGAGCAAAACAAACAGAAGGCAGTGAAAGACTATATTGAGGGGCTTAAAAGCAAGGCAACTATAGTCTACGGTAAAAACTAAGCCACTATTTTTTGTATATAATATGAGCGCCCGCGGGTTTTATCCGCGGGCGTTTTTTTTGGATTTTTATAGATTGAATTGATGAAGCGATCAAGGCTGCACTGGTTGCTGATCCTCAACCTGAGGGTGAAAAAACAGAAAAAGCCAGCTGCGCCCAGGCAAAAAGCGGCAAATGGACGTTTATAGCTGCCTGGCAAGATACGAGGCAAACAGCTCTTCATGATCACTTTCATCGTCGAGTACATTTTTCACTATGCCTGCAAGTT
>CAIWCT010000374.1 GCA_903911225.1 uncultured delta proteobacterium | reverse complement strand
CCCAAAGCATCCGGATCGATTCTCATGCCCCTGCAGGCAGGCGGCTGTTTCTATTATCAGCCCGACCTTCGCTATGCCGAAGGCGACCTTGTTAAAACCCGCAAAGAGTATGTGGCGATTTGCGAAAAAATGCTCAAGTCCGGCGTTCTCTTCCCCAGACCCTCGGCGCTTATCGCCAAACAGGTTGCCAAGCAGTACCCTGACAATTTCAACGTGCTGAAATCAATTAAAAAAGCCGTTGATCCCAAGAATATCATGAACCCCGGTAAACTGGGACTTTAAGGAGGTAACAGCCGTGACGAGAGAAGAACTGCTCGACAAAGCATTACACTGCAACAGATGCGGCACCTGCCGCGGCGTTACCCAGGACGTAATCCCTGATGTGGCATTCGCTTTACAGTGCCCCTGCGGCTCGACGTTTTTCGGCGAATACGAGCCGTCCGGCCTGATGTATATGGCACGGGGACTAGCCATGGGTAACTTGAAATGGAATGAAGATCTGGCAAAAGTGCTGTATGCCTGCACCATGTGCGGCTACTGCGACGATTTTTGCCAGCGCGGATATCGCCATACACCTGCGATTGAAATACTTGAAGAACTGCGCAGAGATATTCCGCAGAAATTAAAACCCAAAGCTCTGCAGAAAGCAACCGACAGCCTCAATATCCCCAAAGGACAGAAGCTTACGGTTCTGGCTGACTTCGGCATAATTGACATCGCTCCGGGCAAGAAGGCTGACACGATATTCTTTCCCGACAATACCCTCATGCTCAATGCCGGCAAGCTCCGGGAAATCGGCTATATTTTCCAGAAAAGCGGTAAAAAAATCGGCTGTTTCATGAGCGATCCGCTGCCCCCGGTGAATGCTTCCCTGGTTTTCGGCGGCTGCGATGATGCACTGGCTGCCTGCATGGCGGAAATTGATGACCGGTTGGAAGATGCAGCGGTGAAAAAAGTCATCGTCTACAACCCCGAAAGTCTGTCGGTTCTCAAACGCAACAGCAAGTCGGATGTGGAATTTATTTCCATCACAAGCTTCTATGCGGGCCTGCTCAAAAGCAAAAAAGCAAAGAAGCTGAAAATGCCTGCTGTCACATATCAGGATCCCTGCCATCTTGGCCGCTACGCCAAAGATTATGCAGCACCGCGCGAAGTGATTAAGGCGCTGGGTCTGGAGCTCAAAGACATGTGGCGCTCAGGGAATAATTCTCTGTGCTGCGGTGCAGGCGGCGGCGTTCTGGCAACAAATCCGGCCCTTGCAAAGAGCTATGCTGAAAAGCGCATGCATGAAGCAAGCGCTACCGGCGCAAAAGTAATGATTACAGCCTGCCCCTATTGTCTTGCGAATCTCTCGGGCGCAAAGCCTCGTGATTTCAAGATAGTTGATATAACCACACTGGTGGCGCAGGCTTATGGCTTTTCCGGAAAGGAGGGCGGTAAGTAATGAAAGCACAAGAGGTTATTAAAGGACTTAAAAGAATTGTTGGTGCTGACTGGGTGCGTTCAGACGAGCTCAGCCGCTTCCACAACGGCGCAGATGTTCTCACACATTTCGGACAGGGCGCACTGTATCCCGAAAATCATCCGGTTGCTGTAGTCATGCCTGGTTCCACAAAAGACGTACAGGCGGTTGTGAAATTTGCCGGTAAAAACAATGTGCCATTATACTGTGTCGGTGGAGGCACGGTGTTGCTGGTCGGCTCCATCCCCGGCAAACCCGATTTAGGCGTCATCTTTGATTTTCACCGCATGCAGAAAGTGACTCTTGATAACGAACGTCTGGTCGTACGGGCTCAGCCTGGCGCATCAGGTCTGCAGGTAAGCCAGTTTGTGCGTGAGCAGAATATTGGCTTTCGCCCCTATTTTGGCGGCAGCCCGGGCACATCAACTTTTGTTGCCTACCAGGTATTCACCGGCCAGAACAAAATGGCCGGCTATCTTGACGGCATGGGCATCAACTGCGCATCCGGTATGGAAATGGTTCTCCCGAGCGGCGAAATTATCCGCACAGGTTCCATGATGAATCCGAAGGCCCCCGGCTGGCCCCATGGCCCCGGCCCGGCGCTCACCTATTTGCCGTTTTTCTCGAATGCCGGCTATGGTGTCGTGACTGAAATGGAGTTTCGCTGTTTCTCAACGCCACAGGAATGTGCCTCTCTTTGGGTAACATTCAAGACCCTGCGCGAGGCCTGCGAGGCAATGAACGGGATTATCAAAAGTGAATATGCCTGCGGCGCAACCGTTATGGGACCGGGCTGCTGGACACATGCACTTTATTCCGGACAACACTGGCAGGAAGGCGCTCATTTCGTTAAGGGAACACAGGACATCAATGTGGTGGGCATGTCTTTCCGCGGCACCAAGCGCAAGGTAGACTATGAGCGCAATGCCTGCATTGAGCTGCTGCAAAACTATGGCGGTACGGTCATGCCAGCTTGGATGGTAGCGATTCTTGACGGCCATGAAGCAAATGCAGCCGGTTGGCAGCAGTGCAACAGCCCCAAAATTTGCGGCACCTTCAACGGCAAATCCGATTCCGGCGGTATTTTTGTTTCCGGCGGTGTGTTTGATCAGATGAAACAGCTTGAGGATTATATGCGGCTTGGCATGCAGGAATATCAGGATGTATGCCGCAAAAACCCGGAATTCCTCAACCATCCGCATCCGATTATCCGTCTGTACGCGAGCTGCGGCCAAACCTATGTGTCGATGGGCGGCCATGCAAATGCGGCCGGCGAAGTCATCTTTGTGCTTGATTTCGCAAATCGCAAGTTCCTTCCCATGGTCGGCGAGATCAAGGGCCGGTTTGATAAGCTCATGAAAGAGCTTGGAAGTGCGCCTCTCGGCACCGGCCGTGACGGTCGAACCTGGAACGAATGCAAAGATCATTTTGCAGTGGCAAAGATTATCAAGAAAGCCGTGGACCCCAAAGGTTTCATGGCTCCCGGAGTATCTTTTCCGCTCTAAAGTACTCTAGCAATGCTACATTCAGAAAAGCCGGTGATATTTTCACCGGCT
>CAIWCT010000373.1 GCA_903911225.1 uncultured delta proteobacterium | reverse complement strand
GGACTTGATTCCTGCTGCTGCGCAATATAGCCCTTCATTTCAAATTCCTGCTGAGCCTGCTTGAGCTCACGAAGGCTGAGTCCGATTTTCCTGTTGCGCTTGTCTATGCTGATAATAAGCACTTCAAGGGGTTCGCCGACTTTTGCGAATTCTTTCAGGTTCTGTACTTTGTCTTCAGCTATTTCAGATACATGAACCAGACCCTCGACGCCTTCCTCGATCTCAAGGAAAATGCCAAAATCGGTAATATTGGTTATCATGCCTTTTACAACCTGACCACGGCGGTACTTTTTGGGAACTTCTTCCCATGGATCCGGCTCAAGCTGCTTGATGCCAAGAGAGAAACGCTCGTTTTCTTTGTCGATGCTGAGCACTACCGCCTTGACCATGTCGCCTTTTTTATACAATTCGGCAGGATGCTTGATTTTCTGTATCCAGGATATATCCGAGATATGCACGAGGCCATCGATACCCTCGTCAAGACCTATGAATATGCCGAAATCGGTTATGTTTTTAATTTTTCCTTCAACAACCGTTCCCACCGGATACCGCTCTTCGATCACTGACCAGGGATTGGGCTCAAGCTGCTTCAGGCCCAGGGAAATGCGTTTTCTGGACACATCGACATCCAGCACTACAGCCTCTACTACGTCGGCGATTGACAGCAGCTGGGATGGATGCTTGACTTTTTTCGTCCAGGACATTTCAGAGATATGAATGAGACCCTCAACACCTTCCTCAAGCTCGATGAAGGCGCCGTAATTGGTGATGTTGACCACCTTGCCGGCGACCCGGTTGTTGATAGCATATTTTTCCTGCACGAGTTCCCAGGGGTTTGTCTTCATCTGTTTAAAGCCGAGGGCGACACGCTGATTTTCACGGTCGAAACTCAGTATCTTCACATCGGTGACATCTCCGATATTGAAGTAATCGCGCGGGGAGGTGATGCGGCCCCAGGAAATATCGGTCACATGAAGCAGTCCGTCTACGCCGCCGAGATCGATAAACACGCCATAATCGGTGATATTTTTAACCGTTCCTTTAACGATAGAGCCTTCCTCAATGTTCTTGAGCGTTTCCGACCGAAGGCTTTCACGTTCTTTTTCGAGAATTGCACGGCGGGAAAGTACAATATTGCCCCGTTTTTTGCTCAGTTTCAGTATTTTGAACTGAAGGGTCTGGCCTATCAGCCTGTCCAGATCCCGCACAGGATGCAAGTCAATCTGTGAGCCGGGTAGAAATGCCCGCAGGCCGATATCAACGGCAAGGCCGCCTTTGATCTTCGACACGATTTTACCTTCGATAAGGTCGTCGTCGTCATAGACCCTGCTTACGGTATCCCATATGCGCATTCTATCCGCCTTGTCCTTGGACAGAGGCATCATCCCGCTTTCATTCTCCCATCCTTCAATGTAGACATCTACGGTGTCTCCATTTTTGACGGTCAGATTGCCGTCAGCGTCCTTGAATTCTTCGATGGGAATCTGTCCTTCGGATTTGCAGCCTACATCCACGATAACATAATCGGCTGTAATCTGAATGATGCGGCCCGGTACGACTTCGTCGGTCTGAACCTTTCGTGCGCTCAGACTGTCTTCCAGCATTTTCTCGAAGCTTTCGACCTCAGGAAAATCGCTATTTGCCTGCTCCATATCTTCAGCAGGCTGGTTGGTGTTAATAGTTTGTTCCATTGTTTTTTTCCTCTCTTCCGTTTTTTATTTATGGCAATGAGGGCTGTTTCGCCAAGTCGATATGTAAAGAAATCGCCTTGAGTACATCCTCACGTGTCATCGAGCTTGTATCTATAATGACAGCACCCGGAGCCGGTTTAAGGGGCGCAATAGTGCGATTGCTGTCGTCATAATCGCGTTTTTGTATATCTAAAAACAAATTATTATAATCGATATTTATTTTTTTTTCAATAAATTCTTTATAGCGTCTTTGAGCCCGTATTTCAACACTGGCATCAAGGTAGAACTTGAAGCGGGCTTGCGGAAAGATGACCGTGCCCGCATCGCGCCCATCGACAACGACGCCGCCATGGGCGCCGATCTCCCGCTGGAGCGCTACAAGAGCATTTCTAACCGATTTTACGGCTGAAATGCTTGATGCCAGCATGCTGATCTCCGGCGTGCGAATGGCCCCGGTCACGTCGCGTCCAGAGGAAAATACGAGCTGTTGATCCTCTGACTGCTTGAAGGATATTTTTATTTCATGACACAGCGCTGCAAGAGCAGCTTCATCAGCGGCATCAATGCCGCTTTCACGGGCTTCAAGGGCGATAACGCGGTACATGGCGCCGGTGTCCAGGTACACAAAGCCAAGTCTTTTTGCCAGAAGTCTTCCAATAGTGCTTTTCCCCGAGCCGACAGGCCCGTCGATTGTAATAATAGTATTGCTCATAGCGATTCCCTTTGACATCTAGCCTGCAAGTTCTGTGAGTTTTGTCATAAATTCAGGAAATGACGTATTGATGCAGTCGCAGTCTTCTATGCTTATTGGGCTTTGAGCAACAAGCCCTGCAACGGCCAGAGCCATGGCAATGCGGTGATCGCCATGGCTCTTACAGGATGCTCCCGCCAGATGTTCCGTTCCGGTGATTATCATGCCGTCAGGCTGTTCCTGTACCGTAACGCCGCATTTTTGCAGCTCGCAGGCCGTGGTAGCGATACGGTCGGATTCCTTTACCCGCAGCTCTTTGGCATCGTTGATAATCGTTGTGCCTTCCGCGCATGCAGCAGCTATGGCCACCACCGGAATTTCATCGATGGCCCGCGGAATGATAGGGCCGTTAATTGTGATGCCCTTTAACCGGCTTGAGCGCACAAAAATATCTGCAACCGGTTCGCCACAGACCGTCCGGATATTTTGCAGCTCTATCGTGCCGCCCATGGCCTGCAAAATATCAATAACGCCGGTTCGTGTCGGATTGACCCCGATTCCTTTAATCAGTATTTCCGACCCGGGAACCAGCAGTGCCGCGACCATAAAAAAAGCGGCTGATGAGATATCACCGGGGATGTCATACCTCTCGGGGCGTATTTCCGCGGCGGCAGCAAGTGCAGCAGTTGTTGATTCTCTTGTAATCGGAACGCCGAGATGCTCAAGCATGCGTTCAGTATGATCTCGGGAAAGCGCCGGTTCTGTGATCCTCGTTACGCCATCGGCATAAAGGCCTGCCAGAATAAGGCATGATTTGATTTGAGCGCTTGCAACGGGTAATGTGTAGTCAATGCCTTTCAGGTGTGATCCCGTAATAGCAAGAGGGGCATAATCACCCTCACGGCGGCCATGTATGCATGCGCCCATCTGGCGCAAAGGGCCAACTACCCGTTTCATAGGCCTGTGGTTGAGAGATGCATCGCCCGATAACACGGTAAAAAAGCGCTGAGGACTCAGAAGCCCCGTCATAAGGCGTGTCGTTGTCCCTGAGTTGCCGGTATACAGCACCGTCGACGGCTCCTGAAGGCCGTGCAATCCCCTGCCCGTGACAGTCAGGTTATGCAGGCCGCCGGCTTCAGTTTTAATGCCCATCTGTCGGAATATCTCCAGGGTTCTGGCAGCGTCTTCCCCTGAACACAGGTTGTGTATTTCGCATTTTCCTGATGAGAGAGCCGAGAATATGATCGCCCGATGCGAGATGGACTTGTCGCCGGGGAGCGTTAATTCACCTTCAAGTTTATATGCTTTTTTTGTGGTTAGCGTGCTCACGTGATAAAGCTCAATGTGGGTTTATATGGCCCGTCGCGTATCGTGTGATTTTTTGAAAAATTGTTCAATCTCCGACGTGTTGCCGTCTGCAATGCTTTGTTTCAATGAGCCAAGAGATTTTTCGAAAAAGCCTATGGCATTTAGAATATGATCTTTATTCATAAGCGCAATATCGCGCCACATGACCGGATCGCTGGCGGCAATGCGCGTAAAATCGCGGAATCCGCCGGCTGAATATTGCAATATCTGCTTTTCGAAGTTTTCCATATCCGTCAGAGCATTCACCAGTGAAAAGGCAACAATGTGTGGCAGATGGCTGATGCCGGCAAATATCATGTCATGCGTTTTGATATCCATGCAAACAATGTTAGCGCCGACGGCCTTCCAGAAATTTTCAAGTTTTTTAAGGGCATGAGGATCAGTTTTTTCTGTTGGCGTCAAAACGCAGGCGCGATGCTCAAAGAGCCCGTCGACGGATGATTCAAAACCGGAGTTTTCAGTGCCCGCTATAGGATGGCCGCCTATAAAAAAAACTCCCTGTGGCATCATCGGCTCAACCTGCTCAATAATAGCGGTTTTAACACTGCCGACATCAGTGATAACTGCGCCCTGTTTCACGTGCGGCAGCATTTCAAGAATTTGCTGAGTGATAAGACTTACGGGAGTGCCGACAATAATAAGATCTGCCTGCGCAATGCCCTGGCTATAATCGGTATGCCAGGCGTCGATAATGCCCATTTCAAGGGCTTTTTTTAGCCTCTCGGGACTGCGGCCAAAGCCTGTAATGGTTGCGGCAAGGCCAAGCCGGCGAATATCGCGGGCAAGTGATCCGCCGATGAGTCCGAGGCCGGCTATAGCGATATGGTTAAACATATGTTTCATGCATCACCTCAGGGCAGCATGCGATCGCTGCGGGGGTAGGAGCCGAGCACTTTCATGAATTGCGCTGATGCCCCTACTTCATCAATGGCACACCTGATAGGAGGGTCCTGCTGGTGACCTTCAATATCGATGAAAAAGATATATTCCCAGGGTTTTTTTCTGAAAGGCCGCGATTCTATTTTGGTCATATTTATAGCATGGGTGCTGAATGGTTTCAGTATTTCATGCAGTGCCCCGACACCGTCTTTAATGGAAAACATGATCGAGGTTTTATCGCTGCCGGTGCGGCCTGGCGATTGCCGGCCAATAATCCAGAAGCGGGTGTAGTTTTGCGCATTGTCTTCTATGCGATGCCGCAGTATCGGCACCTCATGGGCTTTTGCAGCAAACTCACTTGCAATGGCTGCGCTGCCGGGTTCGGTTTTTGCCATTTGGGCCGCAATGGCAGTGCTGAAGGTTTCTTTGATGTCGGCATGGGGCATGTTTTTTGCCAGCCAGTTATAGCATTGGGCAATAGGCTGGGGATGCGAATAGACAACCTTTATATCATCGAGTTTCAGCTCCGTGGAAAGAAGGCATTGCGATATGGCAAGCATCACCTCGGAGCATATCTGCAGAGGGGATTCAATGAACATATCGAGAGTCAGGTTAACAACTCCTTCGGTTGAATTTTCAATAGGCACCACGCCGTAGTCGGCCCGGCCGCGCTCAACTTCATCGAAAATGTCAGGTACGCCTCGTGTAAACGTGAAATTGACCGCCTGTCCGAACTGCTGAATGGCCGCAATATGAGAAAATGTTGCTTCAGGCCCCAGGCATGCAATCTGGAGTGTTTTTTCCAACGACAGGGATGCCGACATGATTTCCCGGAAAATGGGCCGTATCGCGCTTGATGGAAATGGCCCTTGATTGAGAGTGACCAGTCTCTGATAAATTGATTCTTCGCGCTCAAGCACAAGGAATTGGCGATTATCCTGTTTTTTGATATGGCCGATCTCAAGCACGTGAGATGCCCGTTTATTTAATAGTGCAAGCACCTGATCGTCAATTGCGTCAATCTGTGCTCTGAGTTCCAGCAGTTTTTTCTTTTCTTCTGACATAAATTTTGTCCCAAAAAATTAACAGGGTGCAAACTATATAAAAAAGCATGCATGGATGCAACTCATTTTCGATGCATCCGGTTTATAGCTATGATAATTAATTGTGGATGATCAGCTCAGAAAAAAGACTGAAATAACGTCACTGGAAGCGGGAAACAATATGTTTTGTTCACATGCAACTTATTATATGCTTATACTTTAAAAAAACAATAAAGACAAGCTGGATATCATATGAAAATAGCTTTTATATCCGATGTGCACGGCAACCTTGAGGCCTTTGCAGCCGTGTGTGCGTCGATCAAGGATGAGCATGTCGACCGTGTTGTTTTTCTGGGGGATATTGTCGGGTACGGGGCAAATCCGAATGAATGCATCGAGCTGTTGCGCACCATTACAGAGCATTGCGTTGCGGGCAATCATGATTGGGCTGCTGCGGGCAGGCAATCAACCGAGACCTTCAACCCTGCTGCCAGAGATGCTATCGAGTGGACATCTGCACAATTAACAGCGGAGAATAAGGCGTTGCTTATGTCGCTGCCGCTGAGTTTGGAAATAAACCAATTGTTGTGTGTGCATGCGACCCCGTTTATGCCGCAGAAGTGGCGCTATGTTTTTAATGAATGTGATGCTGAATTAATTTTTGAAACATTCATGCAGCGTATTTGTTTTGTAGCCCATACGCATTGCCCCGCTATTTTTATAGAGCATGAAGATACAACCGTAATGAGGGAAATTTCATCACAGGTTACCCTTCATCCGCGCTGTAGATATATCATAAATTGCGGCAGTGTCGGGCAGCCCCGTGATGGTGATAACCGCGCCAGCTATGGTGTTTTTGATGCTTCATGCAGCCAGTATTATCTTGTACGAGTTGATTATGACCTTGCTTCAGCTCAGAAAAAAATTCTGCGTGCAGGGTTGTCGGATTTTCTGGCGCACAGAATTTCTGTTGGGCGATAGCAGCAGAAAATAGACATGGATTATTTTAACGGGCTGATAAAAAATTTTTTATTCAAGTTTATTATATTTGATCCGATAAAAATATTATATGTTCAAGATTGCTATTAATCAAACAAGGAGGATTACCAATGACAAGTTCCAAACAAATCAGCGCGTGGATAGCATCAAACAAAAAAGAAATTATCAAGCTGGGCAAGAAAATTAAAAAGTTTGAAGGTGATCTCAAGAAAGCAGTAGCCAAAGAAAAGGCAGCGCCAAAGAAAAAGGCCGCCCCGAAAAAAAAGGCTGCTGCAAAGAAGCCGGTTAAGAAGGCCAAGAAGTAGTATCGCATAAAGCAGTTTAAGAGAGCCGGCTAGAAATAGCCGGCTCTTTTTATTGCAGCTTTTATTGATTGTTGGTCTGCCGTAGCGGGCCTTCGCCTTTGATTTGGTTAGTGTTTTTTTACCGGATGGATTAGAATAGATGCATTCGCCACAGAGGCGGGTGTTTTTTTTTTGGAAAGAAAAAGGCATGTCCGGACTAGATACAATATTTGTAAAAGGCGCCCGGGTTCACAACCTGAAAAATATCGATGTCGAAATACCGAAAAACAAGCTTGTTGTCATTACCGGCAGAAGCGGTTCAGGCAAGTCATCTCTGGCCTTTGATACCATCTATTCCGAAGGCCAGCGCCGTTATGTTGAATCGCTTTCGGCCTATGCACGCCAGTTTCTCGAACAGATGCAGAAGCCGGACGTTGACTCGATAGAGGGGCTCTCCCCGGCCATTGCCATTGAACAAAAAACGGTCAGCAAGAATCCCCGCTCAACGGTTGCCACGGTCACTGAAATCTATGATTATCTTCGTGTTCTGTACGCCCGCCTCGGAACACCTTACTGCCATAGCTGCGGACGTGAAATTTCCTCTCAGACGATTCAGGAAATGATTGACCGGATTATGGAGTTGCCGGAAGGCGAAAAGCTTGTGCTGCTTGCGCCAGTGGTTCAGGGCAGGAAAGGGGAATACAAAAAAGAACTTCATGACCTGCAGAAGCAGGGCTTTATCCGTGCCAGGATTGATGGGGCTTTGGTTGATCTTAATACTGATATAAGTCTTGATAAAAACAAAAAGCATACCATTGAGATAGTTGTGGACAGAATTATTGTGAAAGCCGGCATTGAAAAGCGCCTGGCCGACTCGATTCAAACGGCACTGCGCTTCAGCGGAGGGCTTGTCATAGTGCTGCCGGGCAATGGCCCTGACATGCTGTTTAATGAAAAGCTTGCCTGCCCTGAGTGCGGTGTGAGCTACCCTGAAATCAGCCCCCGCACCTTTTCATTTAACAGCCCGTACGGCGCCTGTCCGGCCTGTTTAGGGCTTGGCACAAAAGCTGAGTTTGATCCTCTGCTCGTCGTTCCTGATGGCGAGCTTTCAATCAACCAGGGAGCCATTGCGCCCTGGGGCACGGCGGATTCGTTCTGGGTGAAACATCTGGCCCGCTCGCTTGCGCAGCACTACGGGTTCTCTCTTGATACCCCTTTCAAAAAATTACCTGCGAGCATTCGCACCATACTGCTGTCCGGTTCCGGGCAGGAGAAAGTTTTACTGGTGTTTGAAGGGAAAAAGAGCCTGTATAAAACCGAGAAGCCGTTTCAGGGTGTGTTGCCGTATCTCAATAAACGCTACCACGAAACAGAATCTGAAAAGGTGCGGGAGGAGGTTGCGCAGTACATGCATCAGGCTGTTTGTCCTGATTGCAGTGGAAGGCGTCTTCGAAAAGAAAGCCTTTCGATTAAAGTCAATGGCAAGTCCATTTGCGATTTTAATTCTATGAACGTTACCCAATGCTCGGACTTTATGAAAGGTCTGAAGTTTACGGGCAGCCGCGCAGAAATAGCTGTGCCGCTTGTGAAAGAAATCAGCCAGCGGCTTTATTTTTTGTCATATCTGGGACTGGAGTACCTGACACTTGATCGTATTGCCGGGACGCTGTCGGGCGGTGAAGCCCACCGCATACGGCTTGCAACACAGCTTGGCTCACGGCTGACCGGCGTGCTGTATGTGCTTGATGAACCCAGTGTCGGCCTTCATGCCCGTGACACTGATCGCTTGCTTGTGACTCTCAGGCAGTTGCGCGATATCGGCAATACGGTCATTATCGTCGAGCATGATGAAGAAACGATTCGAGCCGCTGATCATGTGATTGATCTTGGCCCGGGGGCCGGCACTGAGGGGGGCCATGTGGTGGCTACAGGCTCGCCCGTTGAGATTGAGAGAAATCATAAATCTATTACCGGCCGGTATCTTGCCGGAATATCAAAATTTCCGTCACACGTGCGCCGGTCTGTTTCGAAAAAAAACGCACTGAAGATAGTCTGCGCGCGGGAAAATAATTTAAAAGACATTACTGTTTCGATACCGCTTGAGCTTTTTGTCTGCGTGACCGGTGTGTCGGGGTCAGGTAAAAGTACTCTCGTCGTGGATACCTTATACGGGCTGCTTGCTCAGCGTTTTTATAAAACAGCTGTAAAGGCCGGCAGCGTTACTGAAATTCAGGGCATTGAAAAAATCGATAAATCCATCAATGTCGATCAGTCGCCTATCGGCCGTACGCCGCGTTCCAACCCTGCAACATTTACCGGGCTTTTTGATCCCATTCGCACTTTGTTTGCCGGGTTGCCCGAGTCACGCATGCGCGGCTATAAATCGGGCCGGTTCAGCTTTAATGTGAAAGGCGGCAGGTGCGAAGCATGTCAGGGCGACGGACTGGTGCAGATTGAGATGCATTTTTTACCCGATATTTATGTGACCTGCGATGTGTGCCGGGGACGCCGTTATAACAGGGAAACCCTTGAAGTTGTTTATAAAGGGAAAAACATCGCCGATGTTCTCGACATGACCGTGAGTGAAGCGCTGCCGTTTTTTGAAAATATTCCGCAAATACGGGGCAAGCTCCAGGTGCTGCATGATGTAGGGCTACATTACATTACGCTTGGCCAGCAGGCAACAACGCTGTCGGGCGGCGAAGCACAGCGCATAAAACTGTCCCGCGAGCTGAGCCGCAGGGAAACAGGCCGCACTCTGTATATTCTTGACGAACCCACTACGGGTCTTCACTTTGCCGATGTGGCAAAGCTTCTGGAGGTGCTGGGCAATCTTGTTGATCGTGGAAATACTGTTCTTGTCATAGAGCACAACATGGATGTGATCAAAGCAGCTGATTATATCATTGATCTTGGTCCCGAGGGTGGCGACAGGGGAGGCTATGTAGTTGCTACGGGGACTCCAGAAGAAATCGTCAGAGAAAAGAATTCGTACACCGGGCGGTTTTTGAAAAAATATTTATAAGTGGATTTTGACAGCAGCGGTAAATATTTTCGTATTGCATAATTTCTGAATTCTGATATTCTGAATTCAGAAATTATGCAGAACAGGAGGAAGTTATGCAGGCCGTTAAATCATTTACATCTTCAATAAAGGCCCGTGGCCAGTTGACTATACCCAAACAGCTGCGCAAGATGAGTCATCTGGAAGATGGGCAGCAGGTATCTATTATCCCTGTGGGTGATGCAGTACTTATTGCGCCCCGGAGGATTGAACTTGAGGAAGCCCGCAGACAGGTGCGCAGGATACTCAGGGAGTCCGGTTTGTCGCCGGAAGATATTTTGGCAGGCCTTGCCGATGAAAGAGAAACTCTATACAAAGAAGTGTATGGAAAGAAAAAACGTTAGGATTTTTCTGGATTCAAACGTAATTCTCTCCGGCCTGCTTTCAGACAAAGGCGCGCCGAGAGTTATTTTTGATATTCTCTCCCTCAATCTCCCATTGTTTACAGCTGTGACAGGCCGCTACAATATTATCGAAGTAGAGCGCAATATAAAAAAGAAACTTCCCGCACTTTTGCCCATCTATAAAAATTATTTTAGTAAAGCTGCTATCAGCATCATAGCGCTGCCATCGGCAGAAGAAATAAAGCTTTTTGAAGGCATCATAAATGAAAAAGATGTTCCAGTCCTGGCCTCGGCAGCTAAAGGTAAAGCCGACTTTCTGCTGACCGGCGACAAGAAGCATTTTCAAAAGCTTAATAAATCCGACACCTGCAAGTTTGTGATTGTAAGCCCTGCGGAATTCCTTGAAACCATCCTTTCTGAACTTTTCGAGAGATAACCGTTATTGAGTGGTGGGATTTGCCGGTCATTTCCAGAAAGACCGGAGCTGAGTTTAATCCGGACTGTGGTTTCAGGACCAAAAAAACAAAAAAGGGGACGCTTGACAATTAAATCAGTGTCCCTCATTTTACTATCTTATTATAAAAAAAATGACTTTTCAGGCTGATTTTGCAGTGAAGGTATTTGTGGAAACAGTATGAGCCGAGACAATTTTCAATCCAAGAGATCGGGCAAGATCTCCTGCATTTTCTTTGGTCTTATTAATTAATTCATCCGGAGCAAGGTCTTTGGTTTCATTATAATCCTGCTCCCTGACACTGTGAATCCATTCCAGCGATTTATATTTCCACTTCGCCATAACCTGTTACCTCCTCTGGCGGAACAATATCTATCGGGGAAAACCCCAGCCTTAAATTTACACTGTTTATAAGTCTTCTGACGGTTATGTTCGCCATATGTCTATAGTTCCAGGAAACAATATAATCAATCTGGTGGTAAACCGCTATGGCAATATGACGGGCATCGTCTCGATACTTCACCGGAATCACTTTATCGTGAAGATATGCCTCGGATAGTTCTATGCACTCCTTTGTTTCCTCGATCAATGATAGCCCTGCATCTGCTATCAAACGTTCCAACTCATTTTTTATCTTCAGGGGCGCCCTCTGGATCTCAAGCAAAGTTAAATAAGAAATAAAGCCTTCATAGGTTTTGTTTTTTATGAGTTCAAGAAGGTTTTTGGCTGCGGAGACCCTTGCGGTATCTTCGGTGTCAAAAATACCGCCAAGGGTTGATGTGTCAAGATATAGTTTTATCTTTTTCATTAAGTAGCCGGACTTGATAGAAGTTTAGTTGTAAATATATCATAAAATTTAAAATAAAGCCTAAAAACTCTTCCAGCTGAACCTGAAACCGCTGCGGCCCTAAGGAAACCGGGGGCTTTTTTTATGGGCAAAAATCGAGAAAAATCGAGGGCCAAATCTTTACCGTGACATTTCAGGGTTGTTTAAAAAGCAATTTATCAAGATAAAGATTTGATAATCATATACCCCCCGAACTGAGCCGCAGGGAAACAGGCCGCACACTGTATATTCTTGACGAACCCACTACGGGTCTTCACTTTGCCGATGTGGCAAAGCTTCTGGAGGTGCTGGGCAATCTTGTTGATCGTGGAAATACGGTGCTTGTCATAGAGCATAACATGGATGTGATTAAAGCAGCTGATTATATTATTGATCTTGGTCCCGAGGGTGGCGACAGGGGGGGGTATGTTGTGGCTACAGGGACTCCTGAGGAAATCGTCAGAGAAAAGAATTTATACACCGGGCAGTTTTTGAAAAAATATTTATAAATGGGTGTTGGATTGGTGCAATGATTCTCGGAGTTTGTACAATTTGTCAACAACCCCTATTTGTTCCCTCATTTAATCCAATTAGCCCTTTGATTCTAAGAACCGACGCCTTTTTTTTATTGTGGAATCATGGCAAAGACACTATAGTATAAAAAAGACGACGACTAAAAACAGGTTTTCTACGTGGACATTAATTTTACTCGGCATGCCAAAAGACGGGCAAAGTTGTACGGTATTTCTTTGGAAACGATAACCGGTATCGTTGCAGATATGAATCTGCGGGAGGGCAGCCATACAATTACAAAAAAAGTCTCCGGGCTTCGATTTTCATTAAAAATTGTTCTTGTTGTCAAAGACGCAGCGGCAACAATTATCACTGCCTATCCATTAAAGAGAGGAATAAAGAAATGAGAGTGCATTACGATAACCAAGCTGATGCAATCTATATAAAATTAGGCAACCAGAAACCCGATGGCGTTGTTGAAATATCGGATGGTGTCAATCTTGATACCACGGCTGAAAATAAAATCGTCGGCATTGAAATTCTGGATGCTTCCAAAAGGTTGAACATCAAGACGATCCTTTCCTATGAACTCGCACTGGACGACAAATTGACTCGAAAAACCGCATAGCTTCATCTGCGCACTGTCTGGAATTCTTAGGTGATTTACCCTGCATCGCTGTCTTGTCCTCTGCTGCCAGATTCATTGTACCCTAATTAAACTCAATCCCCCCCCCCTTAAATTGCTTTTTTTCTTCACTCATTATTTATTGACAGCTATGCGTCATTGGCGTATGGTTGAGTTATGGTTTTTATAGAAACTTCCATTTTTACCAAAGAAATTCAAAAGCTGCTCCCCGATGATGACTATAAACAGCTGCAGCAGAACTTAATGCTGCGCCCTGCGGCAGGAAGCGTCATCAAAGGAAGTGCAGGCTTGAGGAAAGTCCGCTGGACCATCCCAGGAGAGGGCAAACGCGGAGGATTAAGAATTATCTACTACTGGGATCCTCCATCAACTATATACATGCTGCTGCCGTACAAAAAGACCGATCAGGAAAATTTAACACCTGCGCAACTTGCTGCGCTCAGAAAAATTGTAAAGGAGTGCCTGGTATGAACGATAAGGATTTTACAAAATTGCTGGCAAGCGTTAAAGAAGCCGGACAGATCAAGTCCGGAATCAAAAAACCAAGCAGAGTTCTTCAAATCGACCCGCCCGCTATCAAGGCGGTTCGCGCGAAACTTCATCTTTCGCAGAGTGAATTTGCTTTGATGATTGGTGTCAGCATTTCCACGCTGCAGAATTGGGAACAGGGGAGGCGTGAGCCAGATGGGCCTGCAAAAGCCCTGTTAAAAGTAGCTACCAAAAACCCCCGTGCTATTATGGATGCTCTCCACTCATAATGCGCACACTGTTCAGCTTGGCCGGTAATTTACTTTCAACTAAAAAAATCCAAAATCAGCAATCGATTTAAGGGGTGCAAGTATTCGGGCCTGGCGCAATGATTCTCGGAGTTTGTGTAATTTGTCCACAACTTCCCGGCCAGCACTGCTCTTTTAATTGACAATTGGACGGGCTGTTGCCCAAATCACATTTTAAATTCCGGCATTGGACATCGCAGGATCGTGTTGTTGATTGCAGCGCCAACTTTGCCCAAAATCTGAGCACATGTTTTGCCTAACCCACAAAAAGATGGCAGAAAGCCTTCTTTCCCTCTGCCTCCAACTGCTTTTTTTCCCCTTGTACCCATGCCGTATCAATATATTTATGTTCTGGACCGCTGCAATCAGATAATCTTGAATAGAAGTTCGCCATAGCCCCCGCCATCGGGATCGCTTAAACCCATATCTGGTTGCTTCCGCAAAACGGCGTTCCATAAAATGCTGCCGTGTTCGGATGTCTCTTGTGGCCTAGGCGCTTCCTGCCTTCTGTCGCATTACATCCAACTCCTGCTGCCGTATATGCCGCTTCACTGAGCGTCCCGTTTTTGATTTCGTGCACTGCTCAATCAGAGGACACTCTTTGCAGATCTTGAATTTTATTGCGTATTCTATCGCTTGCCGCTTCTCCTTGTGACTTCGTCTGCGTAACGCTTTACCCCCAGGACATCTATAGGTATCCGTATCAGACTCATAGCTGAAGGCCTCTTCTCCAAATATGCCGCTGCGCAAGCCGCTCTGCTCCTGCGTCCGCTTTAAATCAGGCATATGGGCCTCTATGCCACGATCATAACAGTATAAATAATTTGCCACCGTGCCGTATTTTGTATCAGCCACAACGGTCTCAACACTTCTATTGGTAGTGTTTTTATGCGTCGTTACTAATGCCTCCAACCGGTGCGCTTCATTGACTCCCCCCGTGGTCATCTCTGTTGCCATGATGACGCCATAGGCACTGTCTATGGCCCGATGACTCTTGTAGCGCAGCCTTGCTTTACCCCACCCTGGCGCATGACCGTTGCATCAGAATCCGTGGTTGAAATATAGCGCCTGTTTGCTTCCCCTTTGCCTTCGGCGTCCTCTTGCACCTCCGGTTCATCGGCTACTTCATCCAGCCGCTCTTCTAAAATCTGATAACCTTGTTCTATTCGGTATTTTAAGGACTCCCGATTCACCACCGAATTGTTTGACGTATCGGCATCGATAAGACTGGAATCGCAAAATATCTTCTCTCCATCTACAAGCCCTGCCTCAACACACTGCCACACGATCCGTTCAAATAATTTCCTGAAAGCTTCTTTACCCCAGCGTCTCCGCGCTTTGGATAATACACTATGCCCCGGTATCTCATCTTCTATGTCATAGCCCAAAAATAACAGCCAATCCAAACGCTCCGGAACGGTGACCATCAGCTCACGCTCAGACCGCACATTGTACATCACCAGCAGCAGCATCAGTTTTAATATGACCGGCGGCGGCGCGGATACATGGCCATTCGTGCCATAGCTGTCTTTGACTTCCCTGTATATGAAATCAAAATCTATCAGCTTCTTTATCTTGCGCAATGGGTGATCTTTACGGACTCGCTGGTCTATATTGAAATTGGTATAAAACAAACTCGGCTGCAGGCCTTGCTCTTTGCCCATCATGATATGGTTTCTCCTTGACAGAGTATGCTACGTCAAAGTAACTATATCACAAATCCTCTCAGCCTTGGTGGGATTTGGGCAACAGCCCGTGAAGATGCGATCCCAATAGTTTCATCAATTGGACTTCAGAAAGGTGAGGCGTAATGAAAAAATATTTATTTCTCTCAAGTATGGCTTGTTTGTTTTTACTGCAAAGTTGTGCATCGGGCGTATGGATATGGACAAAACCCAGTGTCAACAAAACATCTTATGCACCGGACAAAAATAAGTATGAAAAAAACTATATTGTAGGCACACCCAAAACGGTTTTTATTGGTCAAGAAATT
>CAIWCT010000372.1 GCA_903911225.1 uncultured delta proteobacterium | reverse complement strand
TGGCCAGTATTTTTGGACACGCCAATACTCGCATTCCGATTATATTGAGCCATTAGCCACAACCGGTCTGGTAGGCTTTATCCTGTATCATTCGTTCAATGTCATCATCCTGTGGCGGCTTATTCGTCTCATAAAAACAATCCGGGATGAGACCGCACTGTATCGCCTCAAGATTATGGTTATATGCATGCTGGCGAACATGTGGCTCGGCGTAGGGGCACCCTGGGCTACTGGCAGTCAGGTATTTCTGCTGCTAACAATGTTTAGCGTTTATACCTATGAAACAGAATGCGGGCTTCGTTGGCGCGCCCGCCAGAGCCGACAATATTCATTGGTGCTGCGGAAATCAGGCTGGCAGATGCAGAAAAAATCGACAAAAGCATTAATGTGAATGCTAACTGGCGCTCCCGCACACCAGGGCCTATAATCTGAAATGCTGATGAATAATCAGGGCTGGTTATTTGAAATCCGAGAGCACCTTGACAGCTTGTTAAACCAGCGTAATTCTTCCATTTTGCAGATATGGGCTTGCAGAGCGATGCCTCCGGTCTGGATAATTAGTGCAATTCGGAACTGCTGGCAGATTACGGTTGCACCTAATACTGGGCTGGCGGCAGTCACGAGAAGCGGGCACAGTCTGCGATTTCCCCCGGGAGCTTGAAAATGCTTCTGGCGCCATCAACCCGGTATAAAAATGAAAAAACGTTATGTTATACTGGATCGTGACGGGACGATTATCGAAGAGCGTCATTACCTGTCCGACCCCGATGCCGTTCAACTGCTTCCCCTGGCTGCAGAAGATGTGCGCCTGGACGGCATTTATTTCTGCCCGCACAAACTCGATGACAACTGCTGTTGCAGGAAGCCGGAGCCGGGCCTGGTCGATCTAGCGGCAAGGCAGTTGGATTTCAATCCCGCTGCGTGCGTTGTAATTGGCGACAAGCGTTGCGACATAGAACTCGGTCGGAGGATCGGCGCAATGACGATGCTGGTACGCACGGGGTATGGCGCACAGGAGGAGGCTACTTGCGCCGTTGCCCCTGACCATTTTGTTGATAACCTGCACGACGCAGCGAAAAGCATAAGCACATGGATGAAATAAACAACATCTCCGTGGTCATTGGCGGTGACTGCTGCCCGGTGGGCAGACCGCAGGCCGGGTTGCTTAACGGAAGCACTACCGCGGACGCTATCGTAGGTTCCGTGCGACCGCTTTTTGCCAAAAGCGACCTCGGCATCGTCAATCTTGAATGTCCCCTATGCGAAAGAGGTATGCCAATCACAAAAACAGGCGTATGCATGCGGGCTCATTCTGAAATGATTCAGCTATTGACATGCATGGGCATTAATATGGCGACATTGGCAAACAATCATATCCGTGATTTTGGTGATGTCGGCGTCATGGATACGATTGAGCTATGTGCTGCAAAAGGTATTCGGACTGTCGGCGCTGGCATGAATCTGGAAGCAGCCAGGCAGCCCATATACTCGTCGGTACAAGGTCGCGTTGTGGCATTCGTCAATGCTGCAGAGAAGGAATTCGGCAGTGCGACACCGCATCGAGCAGGCGCTAATCCCTTAGACGTGATCGACCTTGTTAGGGATTTGCGACGGGCTCGTTCGCAGTCCGACCATGTGATCGTGATCGTTCACGGCGGCCTCGAACTGAACCACTGCCCGAGCCCCGGATCAGTCAAGCTGCTGCGGTTTCTGGCGGAGCAGGGTGTGACAGCCGTGATTCGCCACCACTCCCACTACGTTCAGGGGTATGAAATCTGGAAGGGAGTGCCTGTATTTTATGGGTTGGGGAACATGCTCTTCGATCTGGACACCCCGATGGAAGCCGGCTGGCATCAGGGCCTTCTGGTAAAGTTGAAGATCTCCCCTGAAAACGAGTGCACCGTTGAGCTTTATCCGATCATGCAATGTGATGGGAGCCCTTCGGTGAAATTGCTTGAGGGCGATGACCGAGAGCAGGCTCTCCGGAAGATCGATGAGTACCGCGCGCTGCTTGCTGATGAGAATGCGCTTTCAAAGGCCTGGGCGGAGGCGTTACAACCTATGCGGGAAGACTATTTCAGCAAACTTCTTATACCTTCTTACACAATGAGGCGCATTATCAGGCGGCTGGGGCTCATGCGATTCGTCTATCCGGGAGCATGGTCTGTACGGTATTGGGAGAACCTTCTGAGATGTGATGCTCACCGTGAAGCTCTTATCGACATCCTTAAACAAGAAACGAAGGCTTGACAAGAGGCTTTGATCCATGGGCGCTTTTTTTCTTTATAAAACACAGGCACCGATCAACACGGACAGAGTGGAGAAGCTCTTTTGCGCCAAGGGGTTTACTGCACCCGCAGCTCATGTGCTCGGCGCCTGGACCCTGCTGAAGTATCGCAAGCAGAAGATGCCGCATGAGTCGTTTTCCGTGTGTCAGGCCGACGCATCGCTTTTCGCAGTCGGGACATTTGCCTATAAGGGGCAGGGCCTGCAGAAGAGCCTTGCAACGGTTCTGGCCGACTTCCTGGCTGGACACTTGGATCAGGCGGCGCTTGCCGGCGCCTACTGCTTTATTGTTTTCAGGCAGGACGGCATCACCTTCCTGACAGACCGGATGAATCTGTTCCATGTATTCACCAACGACGAGCAGACCGTATTTAGTTCATCGTTTGCGGCGGTGCTGAAGGCCGGCCCGCGGAAATTCCGTCTCAATGTTCCGGCCGTTATAGAAAACATGCTCACCGGGTACATCATTGGCCCTGAAACTATCGTATCCGGCGTCTCTCTCGTTGACGCCCGCTGCCGCCGATCGTTGCGTTGTCGGGAAGTCGTGTTTTTGCAGCATCCCGCAGGCGACCGGGGCGGCGATCCCGCCCGGCCCACTTGCTTTGACGCCTGCGTTGAGGAACAGCTTGCAGAGCTGGACCAATATTTTTCGTCATTTAAGACGCTTGTGGATGAGGTGGGGGGCGTTGATATCGGGTTGTCAGGCGGATATGACAGCCGCGTGCTTTTGCTCATGGCCAAGCGGCACTTTCCCACTGTCTACGCGCACTCCCACTTTCATCTAAAGCCTACTTCCGACGAGACCTGCGCAGAAAAGATAGCCTCCGTGGTCGATGTGCCCCTTTACCGTTGCTCGGAAGCCAAGCAGCCCGCGGAAATGGACGCCGAAGAGTTTGAGCGGAATCTGGA
>CAIWCT010000371.1 GCA_903911225.1 uncultured delta proteobacterium | reverse complement strand
TGATTTTACAAAAAAGGAAAAAGCAGTTGACCGCAGCTCGCAAAAATCGCATAGATTACTGGCGGGCACAACCATTAACCGATGGCGGCTTGTAGTGTTTTAAAGCCGGTTTTGGCGACATTAACTAAAAATCGCGGCGTGATAAACTCTCAGACAAACCTTCTATGCCACCCCCTGTTGCGCTGTACCACTGCGCCAGCGCGACTGCACCTTCTACGGGGCTCCCGGTTTCGGCATCGACAACAATCGCCGTTGGGCCAGAGTCTAAAAACGCCGTCACAACCTCAACCAGCCACAGGCAAACAAGCAGCGCTGCAATGGCCCTAATGACCTTTATCGTGCGAAGCAGGAATTTGTTTTTCATAAAAGCACCTGTCCATCAAAAACAATCATCAGCATTCAGCAAGCCATTATTTGACACATACCATGCGATTTATTGTTTGTATAGAAATCATGTCAGGGGTCCTCCGCGGCGGACTTTGCCCTACCCGCTCTTTGTTTCTGGATTTAGAATCATGTTTGTTGGGCACGCTGAACTTTGCCCAACCTACCGGTTACCGGCCTGCAATTTTATTATTGTAGGCTGGGCAAAACGAAGTGTGCCCAGCGGTGTTTTGATCGTTTAAAATTGTTGGGCACGCTCCGCTTTGCCAAACCTACCGATCCTACCGGCACGGCCCAGGCAAAGATCTCACTGAAACCCGCAATCATTAAACTTGACTCCGATGGCCTTTTTTGACAAAACTGACACTGCAAGGCTTGTTCTGGTGCACTAAGCGCATGCAACCCGGTAGCTGTCATCGGGTTTAAAGCAACAGGCAGAGGACACAACAAAAAAAACAGAATGGGGGTCAGACAATGTTCAAAGACTTCAAAATCTCCTATATTGAAAAAAACGTCCACATAATCGAAAAACGGCCAATGAACTTTCTGCGGCAAAGCACGGCATATATGCTGACGCAGTCGGCCAATACCATTCCGCATGCCGCCATGATTACGCATTATGACGTAACGCCGGTAATCGAATATGCAAAAAGAACAGAGAGGACCATCACGCCCTTTGATGGAGAAACACCCGAGCAGTTCCGCCTGCGTCGCGCTGTGCGAAAAAACTATTCAGCCTTTTTTATAAAAACACTTGCCCATTCATTCCATGACATACCGGGCTTGCCCATGTTTATGGATTATCGCGTCTGGCGCGGACCGGGAACGCTCTACTACACCGATGATGTTAATGTCAGCTATACGGTCAACACCAAATTTGGCGTCATCAAGCCGATTATTCGCAATGCCTACAACAAAACAATTGTTCAAGTAGCAGAGGAAATGCGCGAGCTCACGCGCAAAGCCCGACGCACCGATGCCAATGAGCTCTATCGCCGCATCGCACTTGAGTATTTAAAATGCGGGCTGCGGGAGCTGAATTTCAAGGAGTCAAAAGGTCTCTGGATGCTGCTGCGGGCCCTTCTATGGGGGCGCGAGCCCATAAATCCTGAATTTGCCGATGTGCCCGAGGATCAAAAATTAAAGCCCTCGGACATCCTGGGGGCCACCTGCACGCTGGCAAATAACGGCATGATGGTTTCGGGCAATCAGACCCAGACCATTATAACCCCGCCGGAGCTTTATATGTTCGGCATCAGCGATCTGCATCAGGCAGCATGGGTGGTTGACGGGCAGGTGGTTCCGCGCCATGTCATAACATTCTTTGCCACAATGGATCATCGGGCACTTGATGCAGGCGAGTCATTCCCCTACTTTGCCAAGCTGGGAGAATATTTTCAGCATCCTGAAAGGATTTATGAGTGGGAGCCTGAGGGTGCGAAGTGAAGTTCGGAGTAACGAGTTCGGAGTTTGGAGCAAAAAATTTGGGCTTGTAGTGGCAGGTTTCAAAACTGCACAAAGTATTGAGTAGGGGCAGGCCCCCGTGCCTGCCCTAAGATAGGATTTCGAAGCCTATGTTTTTTTATTCTGAATTCCGGCTTCTGTTTTTTTTATACCGCGGATTTTAGCGAGAATGCTTTTTTTCAATATATCCCTCAAGCAGGATATCATCCTTGATGCGGCGAAGCCGTATATCCACGATTCTGACTGCCTCTGCAATGCGGGCGCAACCCTCTCCCCCGAGCATGCCCACGGCCTGTCTGCCGCCGATTAATTTGGGCGCATAAAAAATACATACTTTATCAACGGCCCCGCATGCCAGAGCTGAAGCGCTCAGCTCCGCGCCACCCTCAATAAGCACGCTGGCAATTCCTGATGCAGCAAGCTTTCGAAGCAGCTTGCGCATGTCGATATGACCGTTTTTCTGGGGGACTGCCAGCACCTGCGCCCCTGCCGCCATGATCTTATGAGCCTTAGGGGTTGCTGCTTTGTCGGGGCTCGTAACAATCATGGTGCCCGAAGCGAAATCCGGCTGCAGAACCCTGCTTGTAAGCGGTATGCGCAGCCTGCCGTCGACAATCACCCGCTGAGGCTGTTTGGACGCTTTTCTACCGAGGCGCACCGTCAGCTCAGGGTCATCGGCAAGCAGCGTGCCGCTGCCAACCATGACGGCATCAGCCTCAAAGCGCAAACGATGGGCAAAACTGCGGGACTCCGGGCAGGTAATCCACTTTGAATTGCCGGTGCGCGTTGCAATCCTGCCGTCAAGGGTTGTAGCAGCTTTCATAACAACAAAGGGCATGCCGGTTGTGATGTATTTCAGGAAGGACTCGTTCAGCCTGCGGCAGTCTTTTTCAAGAATTCCCGACTCGACAGGAATGCCCGCAGCCTCAAGCTTTTT
The DNA here is from genome assembly GCA_903911225.1 of uncultured delta proteobacterium. Taxonomy (GTDB): domain Bacteria; phylum Desulfobacterota; class WTBG01; order CAIYCZ01; family CAIRTM01; genus CAIWCT01. The sequence continues at coordinate 7,775 of CAIWCT010000371.1, read as the reverse complement.
TATACCGCGGCCGCTCACCAGCGGATTGGGGTCTCCCATGCCGACAAAGACGCGGCCGACACCGGCTTGTATAAGCGCATCGGCGCAGGGCGGCGTTTTACCGGTATGGGCGCAGGGTTCAAGCGTAACATAGATATCGGCGCCGCGCGCCCTGTCGCCGGCCTGCCTGAGTGCATGCACTTCTGCATGGGGCCCGCCGAAACACCGGTGATATCCGGCGCCGACAACCGCTCCATCGCGCACGACAACCGCGCCCACCAGGGGATTGGGACTCACGCGGCCCGCGCCTTTTCGCGCAAGCCCGAGGGCCTGTTTCATAAAGCGTTCATGGACCGTCATGGCGCATACCTGCAGGCATCAGCCTTTTTTATTCAGAACCGATTTCACCTCTTCCATGAAGTCGGTAATATCCTTAAACGAGCGATAGACGGAGGCAAAACGCACATAGGCCACAGCATCAAGCTCGTGAAGCTCAACCATTACGCGCTCGCCGATCTCGGTGCTGGGTATCTCTTTAGCCCCTTTTTCAAGCAGCGACCGCTCGATGCGATCTGTTATCTCCTCAAGCTTGTCAATGCTGATGTCGCGCTTCTGACAGGCTTTGCGCAGGCCATCCAGAATCTTTCTGCGATCATACACCTCCCGCCGGCTGTCCTTCTTTATAATAGCAGGCAGGGTCTCTTCGATGGTTTCATGCGTCGTAAACCTCTTCAGGCATGACAGGCACTCGCGTCGCCTTCGAATAGTCTCACCGTCGCGGCTGATGCGCGAATCAATAACCTTGTCTTCGAGATTGGTGCAGTACGGGCACTTCATGACCCCTCTCCCTGTGGTTGGAATCTGGTTATGGTAATAGCGGCCTCTTCAAGAAGCCCCTGCGTCAAATCATCGGCATAACCTTCTTCATAGACAATGGTGGTGATGCCGGCATTGATGAGCATTTTCAGGCAGATGCTGCAGGGCAGCGTGGTGCAGAACAGCATGGCGCCCTGAATGCTGATACCGTGGGCGGCAGACTGGATGATGGCATTCTGTTCGGCATGAAGCCCCCGGCACAGCTCATGGCGCTGGCCGGATGGCACATTATTTTTTTCACGCAGACAGCCGATCACGCCGCAGTGCTCAAGGCCCGTCGGTGCGCCGTTATAGCCGGTGGCAAGAATCCGTTTATCCTTCACCAGCACCGCGCCAACGCGGCGCCGCGTGCAGGTCGAGCGCCTGGAAACCAGATGGGCGATTTCCATGAAATACTCCTGCCAGTCGGGCCGCCTCGGGCATGTCGTCATAGTGCGTAGATTCCTGCATACAAATATCCGGGCATGGCAGCCCGGTTTTTCAAATGTTTCCGGCTTCAGACAGTCGGCCTGTTTTCAAAAACCAGTAGGGGTGCACCTGTGTGTGCGCCCAGGGTAGGGGCAGACACGCAGGTCTGGCCCCTACACTGAACCCCGGTTTTAAACGGGGTGACATTTTTTTACGACGACAACAATTATCTGCGCCGGAACATCCCGACGGTAAAAAACGCCGGCAGGCAAAGCGCTATTTAAAATTCTCTTTTTCAATGGCGGCTATCATGTCAAGACGCTGCTGGTGCCGTCCGCCCTCAAATGGCGTCTCCAGCCAGATGCGGGCCATCTGGCAAGCCAGCTCTATGCCGACAGACTCACCCATTACCAGCACATTGGCATCATTGTGCAAACGGCACATTTTTGCCGTTTGCCCGTCATGGCACAGCGCAGCCCTGATACCCTTGAACTTGTTTGCCGTCATCGACATGCCTATGCCCGAGCCGCAGATAAGCATGCCGCGATCGCAGGCGCCGCTCGACACGGCGCGCGCAACCTTTGCGGCAAATTCAGGGTAATCAGCAGAACCGTCCGTAAACGGACCTGCATCCTCAACAACCATCCCGAGGCCCTGCACAAATTCTTTAAGCGCCGCCTTTATTGAAAGGCCGCGATGATCAGAGCCGATGATAACCTTGATGGCCATAGCCTCTTATCCTTCATACTTCTTAAAAACAAGTGTTGCGTTGGTGCCGCCAAAACCGAAGGAATTGCTCATAGCAACCCTGATGGATTTTTCACGGGCCACATTGGGCACATAGTCAAGATCGCATTCGGGAGCAGGATTGTCATGGTTAATGGTCGGGGGCAGTATGCCGTTTTGGAGCGCAAGGACGCTGAAAATCGCCTCAACACCGCCCGACGCGCCCAGCATATGCCCGGTCATGGACTTGGTGGAGCTGACGGCAACCTTCATTGCATAGTCCTTCAAAACCGTCTTCATGGCCTGTGTCTCCGCCAGATCATTGGCCGGGGTTGAAGTGCCGTGAGCATTTATATAATCAATCTGATCATAGTTGAGCCCGGCATCCTTAATTGCAAGATTCATGCAGCGGGCAGCTCCCTCGCCGCCCGGAGACGGTGCGGTAATATGATAGGCGTCTGCATTGCAGCCGAACCCGACGATCTCGGCGCGTATCGGGGCGCCGCGTTTCTTTGCATGCTCGAGCTCCTCAAGAAAAAGAATGCCTGCACCCTCTGCGATGACAAAGCCGTCGCGATCACGATCAAAGGGGCGGCTTGCTTTCGTGGGCTCATCATTGTGCGTCGCAGAAAGGGCTTTCATGGCGCTGAACCCGCCAACGGCCAGGGGCGTAATGGTCGATTCAACACCGCCTGCGATCATGGCATCGGCATCGCCGCGCTGAATGATCTTAAAAGCCTCGCCGATGGAATGGTTGCCTGTTGCGCATGCCGTTACCATGCTGCTGTTGGGCCCCTTGCACCCGAAGTACATGGAAATCTGCCCGGGGGCGAGATTAATGATCAGCATGGGCACAAAAAACGGCGAAATCTTTTTCGGGCCGCCCTTAAGATATATCTCGTGGTATCTTTCAATTGTTGCAAGGCCGCCAAGCCCCGAGCCGACCAGAACGCCCACGCGCTCGGCGTTTTCATCAGTAATTTCGAGCCCCGAGCTCTTCACCGCCATCTTGCCTGCGGCAAGGGCATAGTGAAGAAAGGTATCCATCTTTTTAATCTCTTTTTTGTCCTCGATGTAATCCTCGGGATTGAAGTTTTTTACCTCGCCGGCAATCTTTGCAGGAAAGTCTGTCGTATCAAAACGGGTAATAAGGCCAATGCCGGAGCGGCCATTTTTAACTGCGTCCCAGTTCTCATCAACGCCGATCCCCAGCGGCGAGACAATGCCAAGACCGGTTACAACTACTCTTTTATTTTCCAACGCTTGTAACCCCCTGTAATAAAGGTGTGAAAGCCCTCCAGGCACAGCCGGGAAGGCTTTCATTTATAGCAGCATGCGCCTGGTACCAGCGGCTGATAGCGCAAGCCGCGGTTAGTTCTTGTGAGCTTTGATATAATCGATGGCGTCCTTGACGGTCTGAATCTTTTCAGCCGCTTCATCTGGAATCTCCTGACCGAACTTCTCTTCAAACACCATGATGAGCTCGACCAGATCAAGTGAATCGGCTCCCAGATCATCAACAAATGACGCCTCGGGAACAACTTCCTCTGCGCTGACGGACAGCTGCTCTACGATAATTTCTTTGACCAGTTCTTCTACAGATTTATCTGCCATGTTACTAACCTCCTTATGTTCCTGTTTACTGTTATTGTTTGCCTCTGTTTTTTTTAATTACATGTAAAGCCCGCCGTTTATATGCACAACCTGACCCGTGATGTAGCCAGCCAGATCGCTGGCCAGAAAGCAGACCAGTTCGGCAACATCTTCGGGAAGCCCGAGTCTCCTGGCCGGAATCTGGTTGATCATGGCTTCGCGCTCCTTGTCAGGAATCGCATCAGTCATGGCGGTCTTGATAAAACCCGGCGCTACGGCATTGACCGTTATGCCGCAATGGCCGTACTCTCTGGCTATGGCCTTGGTAAAGCCCATAACCGCAGCCTTGGATGCCGAGTAGTTGGCCTGCCCTGCATTGCCCATGGCGCCGGTCACCGATGATATATTAACAATGCGCCCGTACTTGGCCTTAAACATAGGCCGTATGGCCGCCTTGGTGCAATTAAAGGTGCCCTTGAGGTTCACGGCTATCACCTGATCCCACTGTTCCTCCTTCATGCGAAGAAGCACCGTGTCGCGGGTGATGCCTGCATTGTTTACCAGTATGTCGATTTTACCGTATGAATCCATGCAGGCTTTGATCATTGCTTCGCAGTCGGCGGCTTCAACCACATTTACCTTTACCGCTACAGCTTTGCGCCCCAGCTTTGCAATCTCTGCGACAACTTCCTGCAGGCTCTGCTCATTAACATCGGCCACCACCATGTCCGCCCCGCACTGCGCAAGCCTGAGGGCGATGGTGCGCCCGATGCCCTGGGCCGCTCCCGTAACTATTGCCGCTTTACCTGTTAAATTCATCCATTTTCCCTTTTTATACCAAATGTTGCGATAGTGCAAACACTTTATCAGTCTATCTTGTGCCCTGCCGCTTCCTTAACCAGATACTGGCCGATCACGCTGCGCTGTATCTGATTGGTACCCTCATAGATCTGCAGTATCTTGGCATCGCGCATCATCTTCTCAACCGGATACTCGCGCATATAGCCATAGCCACCGAATATCTGCACGGCATCGGTTGTGACGCGCATGCACACATCAGAGGCATACAGCTTTGCCATGGAGGAGTACTTTGACATGTCTTTAGCGCCGGCATCGCAGTAGCGCGAGGCCTGATAGGTAAGCGCGCGGGCGGCCTCAATCTCGGTTGCCATATTGGCCAGCATATGCTGCACAGCCTGGTGGGAGATAATGGCCTTGCCAAAAGTAACGCGCTCATAGGCATACTTGATCGACTCATTGAGAGCGCCGGTTGCAAGGCCGACGGCCTGTGCTGCAATGCCGGTTCGGGTCTGGTCGAAAGTCTTCATGGCAACCATGAAGCCCATGCCCTCCTTGCCGAGCATCATGTCTTTGCTTACTTTGCAATCCTCAAACACCAGCTCGCGGGTAGCCGATGCACGAATGCCAAGCTTTTTTTCCTTCTTGCCGAAGGTGAAACCGGGCTGACCCTTTTCAAGAATAAAAGCGCTTGCGCCGCGGGGGCCCTTTGAGGGATCGGTTTTGGCAACAACCGAATAGGTCTCCGCCTCACCGCCATTGGTGATCCACTGCTTCACGCCGTTAAGAATAAAATAATCGCCGTCCTTCTTTGCAGTTGTACGGATGCTTCCGGCATCGCTGCCGGCGGCCGACTCGGTAAGCCCAAAGGCTGCGATTTTCTTGCCGGCTGCGATATCGGGCAGGTATTTCAGCTTCTGCTCATGGCTGCCGAAAAGCAGGATCGGATAGGCGCCAAGCCCGCTTGCGGCAAAACTCACCGAAATGCCGATACAATATTTGCTGAGCTCTTCAACAACCAGGTTGTTGTCAAAATTCCCCAGCCCCATGCCGCCGTACTCTTCGGGGATATAGATACCGAAAAGACCCGCATCGGCCAGCACCTTCAGCACATCCCAGGGAAACTCTTCCTTCTCATCAAGCTCTGCCCGCACGGGAACAATCTTTTCACGGGCAATTTTCCGTGCCAGTGCAACCATCTGAATTTGCATTTCATTCAAGCCATAATCCAGCATACAATATCTACCTTTCTTTGTTTATTACCAACGAATTAGTGCTGCGCCCCAGGTTAACCCAGCCCCGAATGCATCAAGAAGAATAATATCATTTTTCTTCATGCGATGCTGCCTGTTCGCCTCATCAAGGGCTATCGGAATCGAGGCCGATGAGGTGTTGCCGTAGCGTTCAATATTTAAAAACACTTTTTCCGGATGCAGATTCAGCCTCTTTGCTATGGCATCGATGATGCGCAGGTTTGCCTGATGCGAAATAAGCAGATTGATATCAGCACCGGTGAGGTTATTTTTTTCAAGGGCGGTGAGTGCTGCCTCTTCAAGAGACTTAACAGCAATTTTAAAGACCTTGTTTCCGTCCATCTTTATAAAATGCTGGCGCGATTCTATAGAATCGTGCGAAGCGGGAGTCATGGACCCACCCCCGGATATCAGGAGATAGTCGGTGTATGCGCCATCGGCATACAGATGTGTTGACAAAATGCCGCGCTCGCCCTGCTCGGCTGAAAGCACTACCGCACCCGCGCCGTCACCGAAAAGCACACAGGTCGTCCGGTCCTGATAATCCGTGAACCTTGAAAGCGTTTCAGCTCCGATAACCAGAATTTTTTTATGCATGCCCGCCCTGATAAAAGAATCGCCAACGGTGAGCGCATAGAGAAAACCCGTACAGCCTGCCGACAAGTCGAATGCCGCGGCCCGCGAGGCCTTGAGCCGGTGCTGCACGAAGCAGGCAACCGACGGCATGGGCATATCAGGAGAAATGGTCCCGACAATTATCATATCAAGTTCTTCGGGAGCTGTCCCCGCCATTTCAAGGGCATTAAGAGCTGCCCGGTAGGCAAACGTAGACGTGCATTCACCGTCTGCGGCAATGTGCCGCTCCTGGATGCCCGTACGGGTCATGATCCACTCATTGCTGGTATCAACGAGCGTTTCAAGATCCTTGTTGGTGAGCACCCTGGCCGGTACGCTCGAGCCAGTGCCGATAATTCGTGATCTGAACATTGTGACGGCTGCCAGGTTGAATGAATATTTGAGTCTTTATTCAGTGGCGACAGAGATGACTTCTTTGCCGTTGTAATAACCGCACTTGGCGCAGGCATAATGAGGCTTTTTAGGCTCCTTACACTGCGGGCAGGCCACAATATTGATCGGGGTGAGGGCATGATGCGACCGGCGGGAATCACGCCGTGCCTTGGATGTCTTTTTTTTCGGTTGTGCCATAATTCGCTGTTCCTTATATGGTAATTATAAATAAATTAAGCATTCACTTTTTTAATTTTTTCAAAACGCTGAATGGCGATAACGTCTCAGGTCTAAAGCTCTGCGCGCAGGAACATGTCTGCTCGTTGAGATTTGTGCCGCATTGCACGCAAAGCCCCTTACAGGAGTCCTGGCAATACGGATACTGTGGCGCGTTCAGATAAATCTGCTCCGCTATTAACGGGCGCAGATCAACCGGTTCCCCCTCTTTATAATATACAACCTCAAGATCTTCAACGTCCAGCTCCTTCTCTTCCACATGCGATTCTTTGGATTTGGGCCAGAAGATATAGCGGAACCGGATTTCCAGTGGCCAGACAAACTCCTTCAAACACCGCACACAGGCAAGTTCCAGGGTTACTGCACATGAACCCTTCATTAAGACCTGTGGCCTCGGAAGATGAAACTGCACCTCAATGTCAATCGGTGAAGCAATACTAAACAGACCGTCGGTGTCTGCCAGAATTGCTTCAAGCTCTACAGCATTCCACTGCGTAGACAACCGAAAGCCGTCATGAGGTATATCATCGATACGTAAAGAATAAAAAGCACTCATTATAAAAATTAAGAGTGGGAGTGTTTTTTACTAATATTGTTCCTGTTTGTCAATGCAAATTTTCGCATTTTTGGAAATATTGAAAATAGAAAGATAAAAAAAATTATATTTAATTAAAAAAATTACAAACCAGCTCTCTAAAAAACACCCCTCGCCCTTCAAGCAGAGCGGGGGGTAGCATGCATGGAATATTTATATTTGTTAACAGTCAAGAACTTCCTGCTTGTGGGCGGCAAAATCAAGATAGATGATCTTTTTGGGGACCACTTTGATGAGAACATAGTTGGGATCTGTGGGGCCCTGCTTCCAGAAAGCGGTCCATTTCTCTTTCCACTTTTCGG
>CAIWCT010000370.1 GCA_903911225.1 uncultured delta proteobacterium | reverse complement strand
TATCATCTGCCAGAGCCGGTCTTCTTGCCGAAAGACTTGGCGCCAAGGCCGTAGTGGTTGAAGGCGCAGAGGCCGGCGGCCATTTGGGAACGGATCGTTCAATCGATGAAATATTCCCCGAAGTCCGTGCGGCAGTAAAGACAATTCCCGTGCTTGCTGCAGGCGGTATCATGGATGGGTTTGACATTGCCAAATATCTCAAAATGGGCGCCGATGGCGTGCAGATGGCGACGCGCTTTGTGTGTTCTGTTGAATGCTCGGCGCCTCTTGTATTTAAAAAAATGTATATGAATTCGCACAGGGAAGACATTGTCGAGATGAAAAGCCCTGTTGGTATGCCCGGGCGGGCTATCCGCAATAAACTTATCCGGGAAATAGAAGACGGCACGGTGAAGAGAGAGCGCTGTGAGATACAGTGCCTGAAGACCTGTTCGCGGATGTATTGCATTTATGAACGGCTGATGCTTGCCATGCAGGGAGATGTTGAAAACGGGCTTGTGTTTTCCGGCGCCAATGCCTGGAAAATCAAAGAGATACTGCCGGTGGCTGAAATTTTTCGGCAATTGCTTGGGGAGCTTGATTCAGTTCCCGCGTGAGGATGCCGCTGCTTGATTTAGAATAAAAAAACCCTGCCTGTGTATAAGGTGGGGTTTTTTATTGTTATTGACAGTGAATCGAGTGTGCGGGAAATCTACAGCCCGGCCTTTTCCCTCAGCCGTCGTGACAGTGCCTGCGTGAGCGAGAGCACTTTTACTGCCAGTTCAAGAGTCAGCGAGCCTGTGCCGCAGCTTGGCGTGATGAGCGACTGAGCAATGATTGTTGCCCGGTCAAAGCCAAGAGCCATTACTGCTGCCGCCTTTGCCTCCCATGCCTCAAGAAGTGACTCAACTGTTTCCTTCTCTATATCATCGGGATTGCCCGTTGGCACTATGCCCCAGGCAAGGATGCCGCCGCATTCAAGGAGCTTCTTCACTTTAGCACTGTAAAGCATTAATTTATCGAAGAAATTATAGGCGTCAAAGCTTATGATGTCGGCGCCTGAATCAAGGGCAAGAGAGAAGTCGCCGTTTGCGCAGATGTGGATGCCGGCAAGGCTGCCTGCGCCATGCACGCCCTGGATTACTTCAGCCATGGCAGCGTTTACCTGCTCGCGGCTAATGCTGATGAAGGCGGATGAGCCAAAGCTCACGATGCCGGGCTCATCAAAGAATACGATCGCCCTGGGGGCATGGGCTGCAAGCTGCTCAGCCTGCCAGCGGGCTTTCAGGGCAAGGATTTTTATCAGCACATCCCTCAGTGTGTCATCATAGAAAACAGATTTGCCGTTCTGGTCTTTGACGCCGATGCCCATGGTGATGGGGCCGGTGATCTGTCCCTTGAGCGCTTTGGGCTGTGATGGCAGACCGGGTGTTGCAGCCAGCAGCTCGAAGAATCCTTTTGCGGTTTCAGGAGTCAGGGAAAAACGCGACTTTGACAGCAGCGAAAAATCTGCTGTTACAGCCATATATTCCTCATAGAAGGCAACAAGCTGGTCCTGAAAATCGGGGGCTTCGGCATTGATGAAAACCTTATCGTCCTGCTGTGTAAAACCGGGCATGCCCGGCAGAAACTGCTCTATCATGCCTTCACCCGGATGGCGCGGCAGCTGCACCCACAAAGGTATTTCGGGCACGTATTTGAGCATGAGCAGTGTTGCCTCGGCATGGCTGTCCATGGGCAGGCTTCCGATCAGAAGGGCGGTGCAGTCGGCATTAAACGTGCGTGTCATGAGTTGTCCTTTCAAGGGCGGTATGGTTTTATTTTAAGCTGTTAGTACTACCACGGATAGGGTTTATAAATCAAGCTGATGACTTGTGAATGGCATAAGGCCACAACTCAGGAAAAGAATCATAACCTATTGACTTTTTGGTATTTTTTTTAGATAGTTACATAGGCAATTAATTTAAAAACAGGCGGGAGGTAGCAGCATGATAATCGACTTTCACAATCACTTAAGTCCGCCGGTGTCGCCGTACCGGATGCCAGCCGGGGCATATCTTGATGCCATGGATGAGGCCGGAGTTGACAAGGTTGTGATACTCGGGAAAGACTACGGGTTTGCAGGTGACAATCGTGATGACAATCTCTCAGACGATGATACCGCTCAATTTGTGCGAGCCCATCCCGACCGGTTCATCGGGTTTACCGCTGTGCATCCGGACAGGGCTATAGATGTTAATCTGGACAGAATAGCCCGTGCGGTCAGCCAGTTCGGCCTCCGGGGCATTAAGCTAAATCCGGCCTCAGGGTTTTATCCCAATGATGAGCGGTTGTATCCGGTCTATGGAAAGGCTATGGCTTTGGGGTTGCCGGTTGTTATACATATGGGCATTAAGCCACCGTCTGAGGGAAGCAGGCTAAAGTATTGTAATCCAATATATATTGATGATATTGCTGTAGATTTTCCCGAGCTTAAACTGGTCATTGCCCATGCTGCCTATCCATGGGTTGAAGAGCTGATTATGGCAGGGCTGTATGCCCCGAATGTCTCGGTTGATATTTCAACGCTCAATCAGATTGAAGATGCGCTAGGGTATCCAGTAGTGCTGCCGGCGCTGAAAATGCTTGTTCAATCCCTTGGCGCAAACCGCATTCTGTTCGGCTCCGACGGCATATTCAATATGGCGCCGATCATCAGCGCCGTGCGTCAGGCGGATTTTCTGACCGACAGCGACCGGGAGTTGATTTTTTATAAGAACGCGCAAAAACTGCTGAGCTTGTCCTGAGCCCGAAGATTGGGCTTTTGAGCATCAATCTTAACATCTTGATTGTACTTCAAAGCCCAGGATCTCTCCCTGCGGTTGAGATGACAGAACAGATAAGCCGTTTATAGTAAAAAGAAAAATGCTATAACTTTCAACATAATGCAGAATGGGTGAACAAAAATGATCAAAATTGGTGATTTCAACTTCAACAGGCGCGGCAAAGATCGCGTCAAGACCATGCTGAACGCTCAGTATTTCATAAAAAAGCAAAGTTCACAGTATCTTGAGTGCAAGGTCGTCAACCTGAGCCGCACGGGCGCTGTGTTCAGCGTGTTGCCAAACGAAAAAGTGGAATGTGGGGCCATCATTTTTATAGACATATACATACCGAAAACACTTCAGCATGTCTCTGTTCAGGCTGAAATAAAACGCGTCGAACGCCGTGATAGGGAAATTATCGGCGCTGTTAAGTTTACAGAGCTGATCAGCCTGCCCATGTTTGAACAGCTCACCCACTAGATTGGAAAAATGAGGGGGGGCATTTCCATAAGTTGCTAGTTAAATAAAAGGCTCTAACACAACAATTTTTATAAGTTTCTCCGGGTTCACTAAAGATCAATTTCTTTGACACTGCAGGTCAGCATACCCTATACTGCATTCCATTAACTTCTTTAGCAATAAGGCTCCGGATTTGAGGAAAGGAACATCCGTAATGGACTATTTCAAGGGTACCGAGGACTATGTAATTTCGCCGGAGTTGCGCGACAGCGTTAATGTTTCCATCGCCCTTGGGCGGCCCCTGGTGGTTAAGGGTGAGCCGGGAACGGGAAAGACGCTGCTTGCCCGGGCCATTGCAACGGGCCTGCAAAAGAAGCTTTTTGTCTGGAATATTAAGTCGACCACCAAGGCCCAGGAAGGGCTGTATATGTATGATACGGTTAAGCGGCTCAATGACGCCCGGTTCGGCGACCGCGATATTTCAGATATAAAGCCCTATATAAAACTCGGCAAGCTCGGCGAGGCTTTTGCCGCGACCGAGCAGGTGGTTCTCATTATTGATGAAATCGACAAGGCGGAACTTGAGTTTCCCAATGACCTTTTGAATGAGCTTGACGAGATGAGCTTCCATATCCCCGAGACCGGGGAGACTATTAAGGCCAAACACCGGCCCATTGTCATCATTACGTCAAACAGCGAAAAAGAGCTGCCCGACCCGTTTCTGCGGCGCTGCATTTTTCACTATATCGAATTCCCCGGCGAGCAGCTCATGGCCGACATCATCGGCGTGCATTTTCCAGACATTGAGACCAGGCTTCTGCGGGAGGCGCTTAAGAAGTTCTACTGGATACGCCGCTTTGACATGCTGCGCAAAAAACCATCTACCAGCGAGCTTATCGACTGGCTGCAGGCCCTGATTATCGCAGGGATTCCTGCATCGCTCATTGAAAAAGAGCTGCCCTTTGTGGGCACGCTTCTCAAGAAAAAGGAAGATGCGGACCTTGTGGCCAGCAAGACCGACAAGCCGCACTATGCCTACTCAACCAGCACGAAGTCGCGGCGTGTTTCTTAATTTCTTCCTCAATCTCAGGTCAAAGGGCGTGCCCGTTACGCTGCACGAGTGGATGACCCTGCACAGCGCCCTTGCCTTGAACTTAAGCGAATGCAGCCTCACGCACTTCTACCATATTGCCCGCTCCATACTGGTAAAAAGTGAGATCTATTTCGACCGCTATGACATGGCCTTTCTAGACACGTTTTCCGGCATCGAGACAACCGACGAGCTTTTGGACCGCGTGCTTGCCTGCCTGCGCCAGACGCGCGACCTGAAGCTGACGGATGAGGAGAAAAAGGAGCTTGCCGAGCTTGATCTGGACGAGGTGCTGAAAAATTTCGAGCGGCAGCTTCTGGAGCAGCGAAACGATAAAGACTATTCAAGCGATAATGGCGGCAACCGTGCCATCGGCACCAGCGGCACATCGACGCAGGGCGCCTGGGGCTATAACCCGGCGGGCATCCGCATCGGCCAGGGCATATCGCGCAACCGCCGCGCCGTGCAGGTTGCCGAGCGCCGCGCATTTAAAAATTACGCAAGCGACCGGACGCTGGACACACGGCAGATGAAGGTTGCACTGTCGCATTTGCGCTCGCTGCTGCCTGCGGGCCAGGCAGAGAAGCTCGATGTGGAGGCCACCATTGACGCCACATGCAAAAACGCGGGCGAGCTTGAGCTTGTATGGGAAGACAAAGTCAAAAAAGGCTCCAAGGTGATTTTATTTATGGATGTGGGTGGCTCCATGACACCGTACTCGCAGCTGGTCGATCAGCTGTTTTCAGCAGCCGCGGCTCAGATTAGCCGGTTCCGCCACTTCTATTTCCACAACTGCATCTACCAGGACCTGCGCACCGACATGGACGGCGGCAGCACCATACCGACCCTTGATTTTTTGAAAGCCATTGACACGGACTACAAGGTCATAGTGGTGGGGGATGCGGAAATGGCTCCTTCAGAGCTGACCTGGGTAAACGGCGCGGTGGACTACTGGTATCATAATGACACGCCCGGCATAGTGTGGCTCGAGCGGCTGCGCGCGACTTTCCCCGACATCATCTGGCTCAACCCTTTGCGCCACGGCAGGTGGGACGCGGTTAAATCGGTGCGCATGGTGCGCGAAATTTTTCCCATGTTCGAGCTGACCCTTGAAGGTCTGGATGACGGAGTAAAATATCTCATCCAGGGCAAAGCACGCCTGCACCGGGCGGTATAAAGCATTTTCCTTTGTAACTATTCAGGTAACAAGGTTCAAGAATGCTGAACATCTAATATCCAACACAAAACTGCCAATGATTAAGGATGCTAAAATATCTGGTAGGTGCAGGCCCCTGCGCCTTTTTAGGTTTTTGTTTTTTCTTTTTCCCTCCCCTGGTGGGAGGGATACAGGGAGGGGTTTTAAATCCTAAATTTTGTCCGTCGCCGGAAAAGTAGCTATAGGGTACATTGACAGGGAGTAAAACATATTTTAGGCCCCCTCCCTCAGTCCCTCCCACAAGGGGAGGGAAGAACGATTAACCAACAAAGGTCG
>CAIWCT010000369.1 GCA_903911225.1 uncultured delta proteobacterium | reverse complement strand
GCTGCAGCCACCCTGAGCAGCGCTGTTTCCGTTGTGGCAAAGTCGGCATCCAAAGGGCTTATTCATAAAAATACCGCAGCCCGCAAAATTTCCAGGCTCACGAAACGCGTCAACGCCTCGCTTCAGGCAAAAGCCTAAGCACGCAATTCCGGCAGCCGCAGCAGCAACCTTTCAAGGACAATGTGGCCTTCTGCCCTGCTTGACTTGCTCAGGTAATTTGCTTGAAATATTTCCTCAAAGACCATGCCTAAGCGCTCAGCAGGCCAGCTCTTGGCCTGCTGTATAACTCCGCGTACTACAAATTCCGGCAACCGCAGCCGCTGCCCGATACGGGTTGCGTTTTCCCCCTGATCGAGCATCAGCCGTGCCGTGCCGATGAGCCTGAACTGCCGCGCAATCATTTTGAGCACCACCAGCGGATGCACCCCTGCAGCCAGTATGCCCCCGAGCAGCTCCAGCGACGGTTCAAGCCTGCCCTGCCCTACGGCGTCGACCAGATTAAAAATTGTGCCCCTGCCCCCGCCACAGAGAACCTCATCGACATCTGCCGCCTCGACTTTTGTCCGCTCGCCGCAGTACAGGGCAAGCTTTTCAACTTCACCCGAAATGGCCTGAGCGTTCTCCCCGAGAATTGCGCCGCAATAGGCCAGAGCCTCCGGGGAAATGGTTTTGCCGTAATGCGCAAGCCGCGATTTTACAAACAGTGCTATCTGTTTATCACCCTTGGGGTTTTGAAAGGCAAAAGCCGGGGCGAATTTTTTCAGGGCCTCAATCCGCCCTTTGTCCTTTTTGTCTTTTTCATCAAGCAGAAGTATGAAAATAAGGCAGCATGAGTCAGCAGGCTTTTTGAGGTACGGCGCGAGCACATCCCACTGGGGCTGCTTGAGATGGTGTGCCTGCCGCACAATGACAAGTTTTTTCCGGGCAAAAAAAGATATGGTGCGCACGGCCTGCAGAATATCGCCCGGCCCCTGGCTCTGCGCGTCTAGGTGCCTGACATCAAGCTCGGCAGCCCCCGCAGGGAAAAGCGTTGCTGCAACCAGGCGTATCGCCTCCTCGATAAAAGGCGCATTGTCACCGTAAAAAAAATAAAGGGGAGCAACGACTCCCCCCGCAATACTTTTTTTTAAATCCTCAACAGCCATTTAAAAACCCATCATGATGCTATCATGCACCCGTTCGGCAAGGTCTACAGCTATCTTTTGCAGCGCCATGCGCTTGGAGGCTTCAGAGGACTGAATACCGCTGGTATCGATCGGGGTGCTTTCGCCGTGGCGCAGGCCTTTGCGCTTGGCGGGTTCAGCTGTCTGGGAAGAAGTATCGGTAAAAATGGGGTAATCTTCGCCGTGGCGCAGGCCTTTGCGCTTCCAGAGCACCTTGCCTGTCGTGCGCTCTTCAAGCTGCACATCCACCACCATTTGAATAATATTCTCAAGCGACTTGTCATCTTTGTTATGGGCCACGGCCTCTTCTTTCATATTGCGAACCGTGCCGTACAGGATAACATCGGCCTCGGTCGGGCCGACTATCTGCAGCTTGCGGCTTTCGATAAACTCATTTATGAAGGCATTGGTGAAAATCTTTTCCGCTTCAGGCTCGAAGGTTTTGTTTTTGAAGTACGGTATGGCAATCGTTTTCACATTTGCCAGAAGCGGATTGTCAAGCCGTGCCCGATGATAGCCGCAGCAGGCACATGCCAGGCTCACAATGCCGATAAAAAAGAAAATGCTGAATTTTTTCACGTCACACCTCTTTTGCAACTTTTAAAAAATTACGGTTCGATGACAATGTAATTAATAAGTCTCTATTTTATGGGTAAGGTCGTTTAACAAAGAAGCCGGAATTCAGAATAGAAGACCCAGAGGCGTCTGACTTTTGAGTTTTATTCTCCGAACTCCAAACTCATGACTCCGAACCTGCTTTTCTGCCCACATTATTTTACGACAATGCTGACCAGTTTTCCCGGCACAACAATGACTTTTTTGATCTCCTTGCCGTTCACCCACGGGGCTACCTGCTCGCAGGCAAGGGCCTGCTGCCGCACATTTTCTTCCGTGGCGCCGGCCCCGGTTATGATTTTACCGCGCAGTTTGCCGTTGACCTGAATGACAATCTCCACCTCATCTTCCCGGGCAATCTCAGGATCAAAGTCCGGCCACGGCGTGTGCATGATGTTTCCCCGGCCGCCCAGCAGGCTCCAGAGCTCTTCGCACATATGGGGCACCATGGGCGCCAGCAGCACCACCACAGCCTGCACAGCCTCTTTGAAAGCAAAGGCGCGGGCGGGATCTCCGTTATCCTTGAGATCAAACTGGTAGAGATGGTTCAAAAGCTCCATAACGGCGCTGATGGCAGTGTTGAAATGGAAACGCTTGTCGATGTCCTCGGACACCTTGCGGATGGTCTGATGGGTTTTGCGCCGCAGCGCCTTCACATCGGCATCGGGAAGAAAACCCGCAGGGCAGGATGCGCTGTGGCTGATCACGTCCATATGCTCAACGGCTATGCGCCAGACCCGCTGCAGAAAACGGAATGAGCCTTCGACGCCTTTATCGCTCCAGGCAAGGTCAAGCTCCGGGGGGGCTGCAAACAGGCAGAAAAGCCGGGCCGTGTCAGCGCCGTATTTTCCGATGAGCAGCTCGGGGTCGACAACATTTTTGCACGATTTCGACATTTTTTCGACGCGGCCTACCTGCGCAGCGCCGCCGCATTTTTTGCATGCGCCGTTTTCGGCCTCTTCGGGAAACAGCCAGCCGCACTTTTCGCAGCGGTAGGTTTCCATGCAGACCATGCCCTGCGTGAGCAGGTTTACAAACGGCTCGTCGACATTCACGAGGCCGAAATCCCGCAGCACTTTCGTGTAAAAACGGGAATACAGCAAATGCAGCACGGCATGCTCGATGCCGCCGATATACTGATCAACGGGCATCCAGTAATTGACCCGTTTGGTATCCAGCATGCCCTTGTCAAAGTCAGAGCAGGTATAGCGCGCAAAATACCATGATGACTCCACGAAGGTATCCATTGTGTCGGTTTCACGTCGTGCCGGCTTGCCGCATGCCGGGCAGGCCACATTCACAAATTCCGGCACATCCGAAAGGGGAGAACGGCCAAGCACCTCGAGGGATACATTCTCGGGCAGCAGCACGGGCAAATCTTTTTCAGGCACCGGCACCGTGCCGCAGGCATCGCAGTAAATCATTGGAATAGGGGTGCCCCAGTAGCGCTGGCGCGAAATACCCCAGTCTTTGAGCCGGTAATTAATGGCCTTTTTGCCGATATTTTTTTCAGCAAGAGCATCAGTGATCGCTGCCTTGGCGGCTTCATTGGCCGTGCCGTCGAACCGGCCGGAGTTGGCCATGATGCCAGCCTCAACATAGGCGGCTGTCATGGCCGCAGGATCAAGCGTCTGGCCCTCGGGCTCAATAACCACCTTGATCTCAAGGCCGTATTTTTTGGCAAAGTCAAAATCCCGCTGGTCATGGGCAGGCACTGCCATAACAGCTCCCGTGCCATATTCCATAAGCACGAAATTGGCGATATACACGGGCATGCGGTAGCCCGTAACGGGGTTTATGCAGTGGCTGCCGGTGAAGACACCCTCTTTTTCAAGGTCATCGGAGCAGCGGACAATTTTGTCCTGCTTCAGTGTCTTCTCAATGAAAGCTTTTACCGCTGCCGCCTGCGGGGTATCTTTTGAAAGGCTTATGGCAAGGGGGTTTTCCGGCGCTATGCTCATGAACGTGGCGCCGAAAAGCGTATCGGGCCGCGTGGTGAAAACGGTTATTTTTCTGTCGGTATTTTCAATCGGGAAGTCGATTTCCGAGCCGTAGCTGCGGCCGATCCAGTTGCGCTGCATGGCAACTACCCGCTCGGGCCAGCCGGTGAGCTTCTCAAGGCTGTCCAGCAGCTCATCGGCATACTGGGTGATGCGGAAAAACCACTGCTCAAGCTCCTTCTGCTGCACCTGGCTTTTGCAGCGCCAGCACTGGCCGCCCTCGACCTGCTCATTGGCAAGCACCGTCTGGCATGAGTCGCACCAGTTCACCAGAGACTTCCTGCGGTAGGCCAGGCCCTTTTCCCACATTTTGATAAAGAGCTGCTGCTCCCATTTATAATAGTCGGGAGAGCAGGTGGCAAGCTCGCGGTCCCAGTCATAGCTGAAGCCAAGGCGCTTGAGCTGCTGCTTCATCGCGTCAATGTTTGCATAGGTCCAGGCTGCCGGATGGGTCTTGTTGCTGATGGCGGCATTTTCAGCAGGCATGCCGAAAGCGTCCCAGCCCATGGGGTGCAATACATTATACCCGCGCATCATTTTGTAGCGGGCCACAACATCGCCTATTGTGTAGTTGCGAACATGGCCCATGTGGATGCGGCCTGAAGGGTAGGGAAACATCTCGAGCAGATAATATTTTTCTTTGCCGGTATCTTCACCGACCTTGAAGGTCTTTGTGTCGTCCCAGTATTTCTGCCACTTTTCCTCGATTGCATGAGGTGTGTACGCTGTGGTGTCCATGTGATGCGTGCCTGAAAATAAAAAATTCAACTGTCTAAGAAAGCTTTAATTTTTGATTTTTTAACACAGTTTGCCGGGGGTGGCAAGACAAACTGTCCGGCACGGGGCAGCCCTTGTCAAAAACCGCCGGTTTTTGCTTTGCAGAAGAAAACTTTTTATCGTATGATGTGTTTAATAAAATTAGTTTATTCAATGATCAAAGACAACAAAAAACATTAACCATACAGGGAGGGCATTTTATGAAAACAAGGAAACTGGTCTGGTGCTGTGCGGCTGTTGCCATGCTGATGCTGTCGGGGTGCAAGCTTTTTTATCAAAACACGATCGAAGGCGCCTGGAAAGTGGATACCTATTTGCATAACAATGTCGATGACACGTCTGACTTTCTGCTTCTCCAGGACGATTATAAAATTACATTCTACAAAGAGAACAATGATTTTGTCGAGGAATATAACTATCTCAAGTTGCTGCCTGTTACCAATACCGGCGTTTGGGTAATAGAGAATAAAACGGATGGGAAAATAGGTGAATATCAGCTTCGACTGACGTATGAAAACGAGGTCAGGATTTTCAATATAAAGAAAATATCAAAAGACACCATAGATATTTCCCGCGACCTCGGCGAAGGAAACAGTGAAGAGTATCTGCTTGAGCCAGTGCCGCAGGCATAGATACATCAGGCTGGGCCGACAAGTTTAGGCCAATAACAGGCCCCCGGTTTTTCAGATAGAGGCGGCGTCTAAGGGTGTATCCCTCAGACGCCGCCTTTGTTTTATCATGGGCTGTAGCTGACCATGCAGGCCGGCAGCCGTCTTTAATGCGCCGTTGGCGCAAGCGACCGGTCGGCGGCCTCGGCAAAGCGGGCAAGCGTTGTCATCATGGCGGCGAATTTGTCGGGCTTGAGCGACTGTATGCCGTCTGAGACCGCATGCTCGGGATTGGGGTGCACTTCGATGAGCAGGCCGTCGGCCCCGGCGGCAATGGCGGCATAGGACATCGGCGCAACGAGCTTCCAGTGGCCGGTGCCGTGGCTGGGATCGACAACCACGGGCAGATGCGTGCGGTGCCGCAGCAGGGGCACGGAGCTGAGATCAAGGGTGTTGCGCGTGGCGGTTTCAAAGGTACGGATACCGCGCTCGCAGAGTATCACCCTGCTGTTGCCGCCAGAAAGAATGTATTCGGCACTCATGAGAAACTCCTCTATCGTGGTCATCATGCCGCGCTTGAGCATGATGGGCTTGTCGATTTTCCCCAGCTCCTTCAGGAGAGCAAAGTTCTGCACATTGCGCGCGCCCACCTGCAGTATGTCGGCATACTTGCAGATGACATCGATGTCCGAGGGCTTCATCACCTCGGTAACAATGGGAAGACCGGTTTCCTCCCTGGCATTGCGCAGCAGGATCAGGCCTTCCTCTTCCATGCCCTGAAAGCTGTAGGGCGATGTGCGGGGCTTAAACGCCCCTCCCCGCAGCATGGTAGCTCCTGCCGCCTTCACGGCTTTGGCCGTCTCGATGAGCTGCTCCTCGCTTTCAACTGCGCAGGGGCCGGCTATCACCACCACATCCCGGCCTCCCACACTGGTGCCATTGCGAACCGGTATAACGGTCTTCTCAGGCTTCACCTCAAGGCTTGCAAGCTTATAGGGCTGAAGAATGGGCATGACATTTTCCACTCCCGGCATGTTCTCCATGGCCTGCAGCTTTTCCTTGCCGCGGCTGCTTCCGACGGCGCCGATCACGGTGCGCTCCGTGCCCTGAATGACATGGGCGTGGAACCCAAGCTCTTTCACCATGTCAACCACTTCCTGAAACTGCTGCTGCGTTATGTCTTTCTTTAAAACGATAATCATTTTCTTTTCCTCCTGTGCGCATTAATAAAAAAAGAGCCACGGATGGTTGTCCATGGCTCTTTGAAATGTGCGCTTATTTAAATGGCCATGGACACCGCTTTGCTCTGCCCATGGCTCTGATACACGACAGTATCAGTCCCCACCGGCAGAGGGGCTAAAATTAAAATAAAACCAAAAAAAGCGGCTGATGAATGACTGTCTCATGACCTTGTTGTATATGGCTAAAATGTTTTCAGTGTTTTTTATGAATCTAATTGTTGCCTTAATTATAAATCAACCTGCTATTTTGTCAAGCAAATTCAATATCACAAGCTTTTCCTTGACTTTAAGCGCTCTTGTGTTAGTTTTTTTAATTCGAAATTTTGCGCTTTTTAGTTTTTACACAGCCGGAGGTAGTAATGGACTATAAAAATACAATCAATTTGCCGAAAACCGATTTCCCCATGAAGGCAAGCCTTGCTCAGAATGAGCCCGTTATGCTCAAGCAGTGGCAGGAGATGGGTTTGTACGACAAAATCAAGCAGGCTCATGCGGGCAGGCAAAAATTCATCCTGCATGACGGCCCGCCCTATGCCAATGGCAACATTCATATCGGCACGGCCCTCAATAAGATACTGAAAGACATAATAATTAAGTCAAAAAATATGTCGGGGTTTTCCACCGTGTATGTGCCCGGCTGGGACTGCCATGGGCTTCCCATCGAGCTGAACGTTGAAAAAAAGCTCGGCAAAAAAAAAGAGGATTTGCAGAAAACCGAAATCCGGAAAAATTGCCGCGAGTATGCCGCTAATTTCGTCAATATACAGCGCGAGGAATTCAAGCGCCTGGGTGTGCTTGCCGAGTGGGACAACCCCTATCTGACACTGACAAACGGCTACAGCTCTACCATCGTGCGCGAGTTTGGCAAATTTGTCGCCGCAGGCTCTGTGTATAAAAAGAAAAAACCCATACAGTGGTGCGCCTCGTGCCAGACAGCCCTTGCCGAGGCGGAAGTTGAATATGAAGACCACAGCTCGCCGTCCATCTATGTAAAATTTCCGCTTATCTCAGATGTCGGCCAGACAGTGCCGGAGCTTGCAGGCCGGAAGGCATCGGTGCTTATCTGGACTACCACGCCCTGGACGATTCCGGCAAATCTTGCGATCTGCGTGAACCCCGAATATGAGTATGTTGCAGTCAAGGCAGGAGATGACATTCTGATTCTTGCCGAGGGGCTTCTTGCTGCTACCATGATCGATTGCGAAATTGAAGGGTACGCCCTGCTTGCCAAATTTAAAGGCTCGATTCTTGAAGGCCTTAAATGCCGCCACCCGCTGTATGACCGCGAGTCGCAGCTGGTGCTGGGAGATCATGTCACCCTGGAAGCAGGCACGGGCTGCGTTCACACGGCGCCCGGTCATGGACAGGAAGACTATGAAGTAGGATTAAAATACGGGCTTGACGTGTATGCACCGGTTAATAACAAGGGCTGCTTCACCAAAGAGGTCGAGGATTTTGCCGGCCAGTTCGTCTTTGCCGCCAATAAGCCCATCAACAAAAAGCTTGCCGACATCGGCGCACTTGTTAAAGAGCGCGATATAACACATTCCTATCCTCACTGCTGGCGCTGCAAGCAACCCGTCATTTTTCGCGCCACCGAGCAGTGGTTTATTTCCATGGAAACAAATGATCTTCGAAAAAAAGCCCTTGCCGCGATTGAGCAGACGCAGTGGATACCCCGCTGGGGCATCGACCGCATCAACGGCATGGTCATCAACCGGCCAGACTGGTGCCTGTCGCGCCAGCGCTCCTGG